>CAZAQY010000038.1:0-17358 GCA_964486845.1 uncultured Pirellulaceae bacterium | reverse complement strand
GCTCCTCATCTCGCGGAGCGAGATGGCTACGATTCGGCCTCTCATCTCGCGGAGCGAGATGGCTACGATGGGGATGAGCCGTGCAAATGGCGGTCGGTCGTATCATGGACTTCCCTCCCGTCGCTGGGCCGGTTGGACCACCGTCAGAATCTGGCTTGCGGGCACGTCGCTCAGTTGCGTCGTGCGGCCGTCGGGCCAGCGGATCTCCAGATGGTCGACTTTCCCGGCAGGTCCCAAGCCGAAATGCGGACGCGGATCGGACTGCGACAAGTAGCCGCGCGTGGGAATAAGATCCCGGATCTGAGTCTGGGAACCGGCCGTGATCCTGATGCGGGCACCCACCGCATCCGACTTGCCGTTGGACAACTTGGCGGCCACCGTCAGCCAGCGGTTTCTGTTCCCGCCGTCGTTCCGCAGCAACTTGGCCGGGCCGTTCAGGTTGTTAATCAACAGGTCCAGGTCGCCGTCGTTGTCAAAGTCGCCGCAAGCCGCCCCGCGGCCGACGTACTCTTCCTCGAAATACGGCCCGGAATCCTTGGCCACGTCGATGAACTTCCGGTCGCCCACGTTGCGGGCCAGCGTGGCTTTTTCGCCGAATTCCTTGTGCGGATCGCCGTTGGCTACGAATACGTCCAAGAGGCCGTCGTTGTCGTAGTCGAACAGCAGCCCGCCCCAGCCCGTGTACTGGCCGCACATCAAGGCCAACCCGCTGGGCGTGCTCACGTCCTCGAAGTACTCCTTCTTGTTGATCAACAGGCAGCCGTAATCCATGTCGGGGATGTACAGATCCAGCCAGCCGTCCAGGTCGACGTCGCCGGCGTCCGGCCCCATCGACGAAACACCTTGCCCCGATTCACCAAAAGCCATGCCCCGCACGAGCGCGTCCTCGACGAACTTGCCGCCGCCCAGATTGCGGAAGAAATCGTTGCCCATGGCGTCGTTGGTGACGTACACGTCCAGGAGGCCGTCGTTATCCAAGTCGGCAACCGTGGCTCCCATGCCGCGGCCATTGGGGTTCATCAGGCCCGCCTCGGCAGTCACGTCGACGAAGGTCCCGTCGCCCTTGTTGCGGTACAATCGATCGGGCTCGCCCTGATACGTCAGCGGTCCGGGAAAGCCGGTCGGGGCGTAGAAGGGGATCTTGGTGCCGTCATACTTCAAGTAGTTCACGACATACACGTCCAGCAGGCCGTCGCCGTCGTAGTCAAACCACACCGCCTGCAGGCTCCACAACGGGTCGTCCAATCCGGATGGCTTGGAGATGTCGGTGAACGTGCCGTCGCCGTTATTGCGATAGAACTCGTTGGGGCCGAAGCACAGCACCAGCAAGTCCAGGTCGCCGTCGTTGTCGAAATCGGCCGCCGAGCACCCGAACGCGGCGTTGACACCCGCCACGCCCGCTTTCTCCGTCATGTCCGTGAACGTGCCGTCGCGGTTGTTGCGATACAGGGCGTTGCGGAGCTGGCCCCGCAGATTCCGGCCGCGATTGCTGCAGATCTCCGGGTTGTATCGGCCGTTGCACAGGTAAATGTCGAGCCAGCCGTCGCCGTCGTAGTCGAAAAACATCGCCCCGCCGCCCGAGGCCTTGACAATGTTGTCCATCTTGACATCGCCATAGCTGTGCTTGAAAGCGATCCCGGCCTCGTCGCTCACGTCGGCAAACACCGGCAGCGGCGACTCCGCCGCGCGGGCAGATAAGAAGCCGGGCGCGATGACGATCGTGGTCACCGACAGAATGTGCTTCATGTTTCGTCCCAACGCATTTTGGAGTGCGGCGACTTGTCGCCGCTTTGGCTCGATCGCGACGCAAAGACCGCCGGTTTGTGTTCCCATGCCTGCTGTACCCCATCCTCTACAGTACTGCCGGCCATCGTCCAAAACGGTGACAAGGCACCGCACTCCAAAACTCGGTCACTCCTTCGGTGCGGCGGACCATGCCGCTCCGATGTCAATCCACTGAATGAACGTCCGCATTTCCTCGGGCGTCAGCGGTTGCTGCGCATCGGACGGGATCCGTTTCGGCTTGCCTTCAGACGCCGCGCCGTCCCACGGACGCGATGTGTTCTTGCCCGCCAGATGCCAGACTAACGTGCTGGTTCGCGCCCGGCCGGGATCCACGTACTTGCCGCGCACGCCGCGGTCGGGGCCGGCCGCAATCGGCTCCAACAGCACCTCGTATACCGTCCGCGCGAACGCGGCGTCTGTGACATCCCCTGGGACAGGCTTCCCCACGGTGAGATCCGGCGCGCTGCCGCCCTGGGCGTGACACGGCAGACATTTCCCGGCCACGATCGGCATCAGGTCGCGGCGGAAGTCGAACGACCTCCGTTGTTCCACCGGCGGCGCCACAACGACCGTCGGCTGTTTCAGCGCGTCCACCAGAAAGTTCTCCGGCGTCAACTCGCGGTCTTCATGGCAACCGATGCAGCCCTGGTTGAAGTGGTTGGGAGTCCAGACCCACCCGCAACTTCGCAGCGCCATGCCGCCGGCGTCGACCAGCTGCAGTTCCACGGGCACGTTCGCAGGCACCGCGACGTTGAACGAGCCGTCCGCTCCGATGGGCACCTCGCCCAGAATCCGCCGCGGGGCCAACGGCGGAAGAACAGATCGCGAACTCGCGCCGGCCGAGTCGTCCGCCAGGCGCGAGATCCCCTCCAGCAGCCGAACCGTTTTCACCGTCCCTGCCGGCAGCCATGTCGCGTCCTGGAAATCGTTCGTGTACACACTCAGGCAATACAGCTTGCCGAACGGGTCGTCATCGCTGCGGGGACTCGAACGGCCGTCCGGCTCCGCGCGCGGGGCGACTAACTTGGCTTGAATGTCGTGGAACTCCGGATCGTCGAACACCGCTTGCATCTGCTTGGAGACCGGATCGAAGCGGACCACGCCGTGCGTGCCCGAACCGTCGGCGAGCCGCCGCGAAACGAGAATCGTCCCGTCCGGCAGCGGCGACGGCGAATGGAACAGTCCATCCGCCGGCTCCGTGATCGGACGGTACGTGTGCAACGGGCGGCGAGTCGTCACGCAGGACAGCGTGCCCGCTCCGTCCCAAGGCGCGCGGTCAGTTTCCACAAACACCAGCAACCCGCCCGCGGTGCCGCAAGCCATGTGCTTGATCCGCCTGCCCCGCTCGACGCACACCGGCTCCGGGTCGGTGCCATCCAGGTTCGCACTCAGCAGGATCACCCGCCCCAGCGGCCCGTGTTCCAGCGTGCGCCGCTGCCAACTGGCGTACACGAGCCGCCCATCCCACATCAGGTGCGGATCGTAGTCGCTGGACAGGTTGAACGTCAGCCGCCGCACGTCGGAGCCGTCGAGCCGGCACGAGTACAACGCCGTTGCCGGCGCCGTGCCGGTTTCGTTCAGTTCATCTGCCCGGCTGCACACAAACGTAATTTGATGCCACGCCTCATTCGCGTCGCTGATCTGGTAGAACGCCGACTGGTAGGATGGGCTCCGGCAGTCCCCGATTCCCTGCGTGATCTGCCGCAGGCCGGAGCCGTCGACGCCGACTTCGTAAACATTCCAGCTGTCCTGAGCGGTTCTCTTGCCCGCCAGCAGCAGCCGCTTGCCGTCGAACGACACGTCGGGGTCACCGACGCTGTGAAACGACTCCAGGAGCCTTCGTTGGGTCGCGTCCGGATTGACGATCAGCAGTCGCCCGCCTTCGCCGTAAGCCTCCCGCAACAACTCGGCAGATCGCGACTTGTCGTCCGGCGGCGAATTCGTGGCCGGAAGTTCCGTCACCACGATGGGATGGTCGAGGGCAAACGCGCAATGGAGTGAGAAAACGGGAACGGCAAAGAAGCAAAGGCAGGCCCAGCCCGCCAGGCAAAGTCGCATCATGTCTCTCGCCTCGTCGTTCCCTGATCGCGTTCGCAGCACTAGCCTAGCAGTCGTCATCGCCACGCGAATTGACGGAAATCAAAATCCATGGCTCCAAATTGGCTAAACAACTCCAAAATGTCAATGGAGGGGCCGGTCTTGTCCCCCCGGCATCGTATGTACGACGTTGCGGAGGACAGGGTTCACCGCCTTGTTTGACAATGCGGAGCACCCTGCTAGCCCGTTGTGCCGTGCCCTCCGCCGGCCCCGCTGGCGGGAATGTCGGCTCGCCCGGCTGCAGCAACAAGACGCCCGCCAGGATGATGACGGCAGCGGCGATCAGAGCCGCCTCGGTCCAACCAGCCTGCGAATCCCACAGGGCGATCATCTGGGCGCACAAACCGGGCGAGAACGCCCAAGCGGCCGCGCTGCGTTTGCCTGTCACAAAGAAGACGCGAAGGGGCCGTTAGCTCGCCGCGCCGGCCGCCAGCAACGGCAGCACGTCGCACGCTGGCGGTCAAGTTCCGAGACGGAGTCCCGCCGCCGCTTGAAAATCCTACAATCGACATAGCACACCACTGGCAGTTTTGCTACTCTCCCGCCTCATTTTCCGCGCAGAGCGGATCATACCGACCCCGCTAGCTTTCTTGCCAGGAGCGTGAAGGTGCATATTTCCAGCCTGAAAATCGAACGTTTTGGTGCCTGGGCCGACTTGAGGCTAAACGGCTTTTCCGAGGGACTGAACGTCATCTACGGTCCCAACGGCTCTGGCAAGACGACGGTCGTCCGCTTCATCGGCGCGACGCTGTATGGCTTCGGGGACGACGCTCGCAGCCGCTACTTGTCGACCGGCGTCAACGGCGGCGGATCGTTAACGGTGCAAGGGCCCTTCGGCAGGCGCACGATTCTGCGGCATGATGAAGGACCCTTGGGGGATCGACTGATTATCGAGAATGCGGACGCCGCCGTCGGCGGTCTGCACCAGCTGCAAGATCTGCTGGGCGGGGTGCGCCAGGCCGCGTTCGAGCGCTTGTTCCACGTTGAATTCGAGGGCGACGTGGACGCCGACAAGCTGATTCAGTCGGCCTTGGCCGAAGGCTTCGATTTGCTGGGGGGCCACGCCGACAGCGAGCGTGTGGCCGAATTGCAGGACCGGCTGCAGAGCAAACGCCAGGCTCTGGCGGAAATCACCACGGCCGACATCGCTTTCGACGAACTGGTCCGGCGCCGCCGCAGCCTGCAACAGGAGATCGAGTCGTTGCAGGTGTCGTTTCAGGATCGCCGGGCGTCCTGGGAACGGCGACTCCGGCAACTGGACGAGAATATCGCCGACCTGCAAGAGCAGCTGGAGGGCTTGGAGTCGGAATTGAACTCGGTGACGGCCCAGATCGAAGCTCGCCAAGCGGACAAACACAGTCGCGAAGCGGCTTTGCGCGACGCCCAGCAGCGCCAGTTTCAGCTGGAATCTCAGCGCCGCGACACGCTGCGGCAGATCGACGCTCAAGTGGAACGTTGGCGCCTCGTGCTGCGGGACCTGGAAGACCGCAGCCGCCAACTTCGCGACCGGGCCGGCTTCGGCCCGAACTTGGACGCCAGGGCCGAGGCCGATCCGCGCCGCCATCTGCGGCGGCTGGAAGACGGCCTCGACCGGCTGCAGCGATCCGTTGCCGACCTGACGGCCGCGGCGGAAGGCGGTCGCTGCCAGTGCAGCGAGTTGCGGCCGGCGTTGCAATCCGCGCTGTCGGCGATCCGCGAGGACCTCTACCGCCTGTGCAACGGACTGAGCGATTGGGAACTCCGCTCGCAACAGCGAGACAACCACAGCGAACTCGGCCAGTTGCAGCGGTGTGAAGGCGAGCTGCGATCGGCGCTGGCCGGGTTGTCGCTCCAGCGTCACGCCCTGCTGGCGGACTTGGAGGCAACGCAGGACGCCGAGCGCGTCGCGCGGCACCCGGACCATGCCGGCTTGTGCCACTGCCAGGGCCATCCGCAACCGCTGGACGCCGTTCCGCAACCGGCCGACGAGATCCTCCGGGACGAAACCTTGCTGGCTTGGGAGTTGGAGCTTCGCCGCCTGATCGCCCGCCGCGACCAGGTGCGGGAAGATTTGGAGATGCTGGAGGAGGAACTCCGCGACCTCCGCGACCAGCGGCGGCAAGTCGCCTTGGAGTGCGATCCGGAATTTGAGGACCACCAGCTGAAGGCCAAGCGGCAGGAACTGGATGGCATCGAAGTCGGCTTGCGGCAATTCGAGCGACGGCGGGAATTGATGCCGGCCATCACCAGGCTGGAAGACGAACTCCGCGTGTTGACCTCGCAAGTCCGCACCCCGGCGATCCTGCTGGAAGCCTCGGATCTGCTCCGCCGCCTGACCGGCGGCGACCTGCAGAGACTGACCGTCAACGCCGATCGTTCGCTGTGGGTGGACAATCGCCGCGGCGAGCGACTGGGGTATGGGCAGTTGAGTTCGGGCGGCCGTGACCAGGCGTATCTCAGCCTGAGCCTGGCCGTGGTGGCTGCCTATGCCCGCAGGGGAACCCGGCTGCCGCTGATGATCAACGACGCTTTCGGCAACATCGACGCGCAGGGCGTGGCCGCCGCTGCAACGGTGCTGTACGAATTCTGCCGGCACGGGCATCAGGTGCTGCTGTTCACGCGTCACCAATACGTAGCCGACCGATTCCGGTCGCTGGACGTGCCCGTACGCCAGTTGCCGCCGCTGGATCAACCGCGAGCTGCGGCGCCGGCCGAGGACGCCGCTGCCGTGTCGTCGCTGAACGAGATCAACCGCCAGCTGAACGCGATCGCGGACGAAATGGCCGCCGCCCCAAAGGTGCCGGCACGCCCGGCGTGGAGTTCGGAAGAGTTCCCGGGCGAGCTGACGGATCGGGTGCGGGCGACGCCCGTCGAGCCGAGCCGGGAGGTCAAGGCGTTCGACACCGAGTCAGCCGCCGAGTACTTTCTGCTGGAGAGCAGCCCGATTCAAGAGGCGCCCTCGATCGACTCGGCCACCGCCGAACGATTCCGCAAGATTGGCGTCCTGTTGGCCGGCGACCTGTTGCGATTGGACGTGGCCGAGGCAGCCGGCCGGTTGCGGTACGCCGGGATCACGGCCCCCATGATCCGCCGCTGGCAGGCCGAATCGCTGCTGGTTTGCCGCATCCCGCGATTGCGCCCCTACGACGCCCGGATCTTGGTCGCCTGCGGGATCACGGCGCCCGAACAGCTGGCTCAAATGGAGGCCGAGGAACTGCTTCGTCGCGTCGAGCACTTCGCCACCACCAGCACGGGCGACGTCTTGCTGCGAGCCGGCAACCGCTACGAACTGTCGCGGCTGACGGAATGGATTCGCGCCGCGCGCCGAGACCGGCAGCGAAGCCGCGCCGCGGGCGAGGTCTTGCCGAGGCCCCAGCGCGACGACGACCGCCGGACGCGGAGCCCCGCCGCACGGGCTCCGCACGAAGACCGCCGCCGGCCCGCGGCTGCGGAACGCGCCGGCCGCCACGAGGCTCCCCAGCCGGTCGTGCTGAAGATGGAAACCAGCGCGGCGCCGAAAAGGTTCCACCTGGAACTGTCCAACACGATCGAGCAAGCGCCGTCGATCGGCCCGCGGATGGCCGAGCGCCTGGAAGCCATCGGCATCCGGACCGTCGCCGATTTCCTGAACGCCGACCCGGCCGCGACCGCCGCGCGCTTGAATCGCAAGAGCATCGATGCCGATGTGATCCGCACCTGGCAGCAGCAAGCCGCGCTGGTGTGCCGGGTTCCCTGGCTCCGCGGCCACGACGCGCAGATTCTGGTGGCCTGCGGCGTGACCGATCCGGAAACGCTGGCCAAGCGGGACGCGGCCACGTTCTGGAAGACCGTGCAGCCGTTTGCCGAAAGCGCCCAGGGCAAACGCATCCTCCGCACCAGCAAAGCCCCGGACCTGGAGGAAGTCACGCAATGGATCCAGTGGGCTGCCCAAGCGCGAACGCTGCGCGCAGCGTGACGCGGTGGGCCAGAGCAGAACGAATTTCAAAACGACGATTCCCGGCGGCAAACGAGTGCGTCGGTCAGAGCCGGTTCTCGACTTTGAGCCCCTTCACGGGCCAGAAATCCTGGCCGGCGGTCAGCAAGATCAGCCTCCGCTGGCGAGCGAGCGCGGCGATGAGCAGGTCGAATTGTGACTTCTCCACCAGAGCGTGACGGTCGAGATAGGCGGACAAGTGGTTCGTATCCAATCGCTGCTGCTGCCCGCTGCGGATCGGATGCGACGGCGGCTGGGTGGTCAGCATCACTGTTGGTGTACAAGTGCTCGCCCGGCACCTCGTCGCGCTCGCCGGGAGTCTTCCACCCCGGCCAGTTGTCTAACGGATACGTCAGGCCGCCCAAACCTTTGTAACGCTGATCGGCGGGCACGCCGGGACGCTCGTCGATGAACGGACTGAAGTTATGATTGACCACCAACCCCTCATCCAGCACGACGTCCCCTCCGGGAACTCGGCCAGCTTGTAGAGCTTCAAATCGGGCTCTATTGTGGTGCAAGGCCTTCGTGAGTTCGTGCTCAGACGCCCAGCACCCGCTGCACGGTCTGGTCGAAGGCCTCGACGCGCAGTGGTTTCGCGATGTAGGCGTCCATGCCGGCAGCCAGGCATTCGTCAGGACCGGAACTGGAAGTGACCGCGACGATGGCCGTGTGTCCGCCGTGCTTGCTTTCCCGATTGCGAATGACGCTGGTTGCGGCCAGACCATCCATCACGGGCATCTCGACATCCATGAGCACCAGATCAAACCGTTCGTTCTCCAGCAGGTCGACCGCTTCCCTGCCGTTCTGGCTGAGAGTCACACAGTGGCCTTGACGCTGCAGGAGAGTGGTTGCCAGCTTCTGGTGGAGCGGCGCGTCCTCGACGAGCAAGACGCGGAGCGGGCTTCGTCGCCGGAGAGGGGAAGACGGCGTGATCATGTCGCTTTCTCCGGGACTGCGAGGTGGGAAAAAAACCGAGTCAGAAGGCGGGAATCCTTGAGTTCGTGCGCGTGGCCCCCGGCCAAAAAACGAGGGCAGGGGCCACCCGCCGGGGTCCGAACGTCAATTGTTTCTATGTATTAGAACGCCCCAGGCCGGAAATGGAGCACTAGAAATTTGAGAGAATCTCAACCGGTCATCCCAATCAGCACGCTGGCAACGACTTACGCACAAGAAAATTTTGCTGCGCTGCCATGACCCAGGTCTTGCATTTGCCCCAGTTTCACATCGAGTGCTCTGTATCAACCCCAAGCCATGGTCGCCGCGGCGGCAGAATTCGGCGGCTACGAGAGCTGAGCGTTGGCGGCGTCTTGTGCTTTCCCGCTCACCCCTTGGAGTGCGGCGCCTTGTCGCCGCTTTGGCTCGATCCCGATCCAACGACGGCCGCTTTGTGTTCCGATGCTTGCGCTGTGTCGTGGACCCATTCACCTGCGCCGCCACAGGCCGCTGCCCAAAGCGGTGACAAGGCACCGCGCTTCAAGAACTCGGCCGGTAATCTTACTCGTCCTTCAACTCGATGTCGTGGATGTTGGGCCCTGGCTGAACGACGTAGGTCAGGCCGCTGGTCTCGGCAGCCTTGTACTTCTCCGGAAAACTCGTGGTCGTTTCGGGCATCTTGGCCGTTCCTTCCATGATCGCCTTGTAGGCTTCCGGGTTTGAATTCGGGTCCACGCTGACCTGAGCCGGGCCAAGCGCGATCCGGTACGGTCCCGTCATCACCTTCCGCTCGCCGCGCATCAGCAGCGTGTAGGTGCCGTCGCCGGCGACCTGGCCCACCGCCGCCATCCCATTGTCCTGATTGACGAATGTGACTGTAGTACCGGCAGGCACCGCTTTGCCCTTGTAGGTCACCTTGCCAATCACGGTCCCGGTCGGCCCCGGCAGACTTGATTCGCTGCAACCAGTCCATCCCAACAGCCACACGGCGAGGGCTGAGACCACCACCGACCGCCACCGCAGAGCAGAGAAAGATCGCATGAGCAGAACCTCCATCGAAAGTCTTTGTCCGTTCACATCAGAATGAAGGCAGTTGCATCCCATCGGCACGCGAAGCCAGCAGTCTGAGGGTGAGCATGTCGGTGTTCTGATTGATGAACCTGATCGATCCGTCTACCAGCCCGGCGAGGACTCCGCCCGGATGCGCCGAATAGATGCCGTTGTTCTGGCCGGCGTTGGACGCGACGCCGTTCATGGCCACGCTGACCGAATTCGGTGGATACCAGATCGTCGTCGCATGGAAAACTCGCGGGTAATTGCTGGTTCCGGCGGTGATCTTCTGCGTCGCGGGCGTTCCCATTAGCCAGCCATGGACGCCGTTGATTGTCTGATTCTTGTTGACGCCGGCTGTGTCCAGCACAAAGTCCGAACACTCGCTCATGATCATCGTGTTGGAAGTGCCATCGGTGATCGCGCCGAAGCTCCTGGACTCGACTGGCGACATCGCCCCGCCAGCCGAGATATAGCCATTGTTGGCCTGCGTGGTGCAGCAGTCGCAGCACTGGCGCTGCTCGCCCGGCTTATTGACGAAGCCGTTCCCGTCCGTCGCTCCCAAGATGGCGGTGTAGCTCGGTCGGCTGATCCAAATGTTCACTGCGGTTCCGCCGCTTTGCACCATGGTTTCCAGAGGCGTAGAGGGGCAGATCATGAAGGGGATCTGCTGGTTGTTGAATTCCTGTCCGTTCAACAGGCCGTTGTAGCCCGTGTAGGTCCAACCCGGATGGCTGCCGACGAACGTCAAACGATCGTATCCAGCAGACAGTTCGGTGAACGGCAAAATCGCTGCCCACCAAGACACGCCCCAATTCCCGGCAGACGTACCCGCCCCGGCCATGGGAAGCACCTTGTAGGTGTCGTGGTAGTTCTGCAGAGAGAGAACGATCTGCTTCAAATTGTTCGTACACTGCGTCCGCCGCGCCGCTTCTCGCGCCGCCTGGATCGCCGGCAAGAGGAGTGCGACGAGGATGCCGATAATGGCAATCACGACCAACAGTTCCACCAGGGTGAACCCCTGCTTGACCTTTCGCCTGACCATGACAGTCCCCTTTCAACAGATGATTGCAAGAAAGCGAAAACCAGCCGAACAGCGCGATTATTATCGTGCCCCCATTGACGCCATGTCAAGCCAGACGCCTAGAATTGCGGAGGATTCAGGCGAACCGGATTTTCCCTCCCTTCCACGATGGCGAGTTCCTGTTCCGCCTCCAGCCCCTCGAACGTCTGGACGGCGCCCGACGGCCAGCGGACCTGCAGACGGTCAATCTGAGTGGCAGGGCCCAGTCCAAAAATGACTTTCCGCTCGTTGGTTGCCAGGTATCCGCTGCCGGCCGCGACGTGCCGGACCTGCTTTCGGCCGCCAGCCGTCAGTTCCAGCACGGCACCGAAGGCGTCCCGATTGCTTTTCACCCCGACCAGATTTACCGCCAGATAGTGGCCGGCATCCTCGGTGCAGTTGCTCAGCAAGGCAACCGGGGTGTCCAAATGCGAGATACACACGTCCTGTTTCCCGTCGCGGTTCCAGTCCAGCAGGGCGACGACACGCCCCAGATACCGCTTCTCGAAGTACGGTCCCAACGAGCGGGCCGACAGTTCGCGGAACTTCGCCTCGCCCAAGTTCTGGAAGTACTGCGGCGGCATCAGGTGGTTGACTTTGGAGTCGACCGAAATGTCCACGTGGCCGTTGGTCCCGATCGCATCCAACCAGCCGTCCAAGTCGCCGTCCAGGAACTGCATGCCGAAGGTCAGCATCTCGAAGCTCGGTTCGCGCAGGCCGGCCCCGCGGGATTCGTCCAGGAACGTGTGGTCCGGCGTCTGCAAGTAGAGCGTGTCGGAGTCGGCGTAGAAGTGGCCCACCAACAAGTCCAGAAGCCCGTCGCCGTTCGCGTCCCCCGATGCAATGCCCATCGACGCCTGAGCCTGGCCGGCTTCGTTAAAGGCCAGCCCCGACAGCAGCCCCTGCTCGGAAAACGACAACGGCTGACCGGGTCCGGCCGTCTCGTTCACGAAGTAGAAATTGGCTGTGGTGTCGTTGCCGACGAACATGTTGATGCGCCCGGAGCCGTCGAAGTCGGCGGCCACCAGACCCAGTCCCTTGCCATCGGGCGCGTGAATTCCGCACTCCTGGCTCACATCGCGAAACCGGCCGTCGCCGAGGTTCTCGTACAGCCGGTCCTGCTCTGCCGGCAACTGGTTGGGGGAACAGGAGATGGGCAGACCGTCACGCTCGCAACGGCGCTTGAGCGATTCCTCCAGCCGCGTGTAGGTGACCTCCATGATCTCCGGCGCCGCGTCGCCGTTCAGGTCCACCAGCGCCACACTCGTCGTCCATTCCTGACCAGCGATCCCGGCCTGCTGCGTGACGTCGGAAAACGTGCCGTCGCCCATGTTTTGGTACAACCGGTTCGGACCGACGTTGCCCACGTACAGATCGGGAAAGCCGTCGCTGTTGTAATCGCCCGCAGCCACGCCCTGACCGAACTCGCGTTCGACCAGACCGGCCAAGTCCGTCACGTCTACGAAACGGCCGTCGCCCTGATTACGGAACAAGCGGTCGCTGGGCGTCGTGGGTTGACCACGCTGCTCCCACCGCCCACTTTGGACGAAGTACAGATCGGGCCAGTGATCGCCGTCGTAGTCCAGCACGCCCACGCCGCCGCCCGTCGTCTCCAGAATGTGCTCCAGACCGCGCTCGGAGGTCGTGCCGTTGAAGTACTGGAACGTCAAGCCTGCCTCGGCCGCCACGTCGAGCAGCCGCACGTTTCCGTCAGCCATTTCCCGAGACACCTTGGCGACGGCTTCGCGCGTCGCGTCCGGCCAGTCGGGCAGCGGATAGGCCGCCGGATCGAACCGCAGCGCCGGTTGGGCGGAGACGAGCGTAAAGTCGGCGGCCCCGCCTGCCGGCGGCGTTCGCCGCGTCAGCACCGCCCTGGCCCACTCCAAGCGGGGATCCATGAGCAAGGCCAGCCGGCACCAGCCGGCGGCCTCCCACTCGCGTCCCACTTGCCCGCAGATTTCGACGACTTGACGGATCATCTCCAGATCGTTCGCCGCCCTCAGGTCGTTCATCAGGGCTTCCAGTTTGGAGAGTTGCCGCGAGCGTTCGGCAAACGGTTCGGCCTCAGCGGATTTGCCCAACGAGATCAGCGCCTGGGACAATTGGAAATTGGCTGCGGCGTGGTTGGGGTGCATCCGCAGGGCCTCCAGGAAGCAGCGGGCCGCGGCGGCCTGTTGCTTGTTGCGCCGGGCCCACAATCCGCGCACGTGCCAGATGTGCGGATGCCCGTCGGCCTCGGGGGGCAAGGCGGCCTGCCACTGCAGGAACCCGGCGGACTGCGGTTTGTTCAGCAGAAGCTCTCCCAGCCGCGCCTGAGCCTCGATCTGCCGCGGATCCCGCTCGATGATCTGCTGCAAGACCCACTCGGCGCGATCGAGCCGGTTTTCGATCGTGTCCACGCGGGCCCGGCCCAGCAGCACCAGCGGGTCCTCGGGCACGATCCGCAGGCAGGTGTCGACCAGATGGGGATTGTTGACCATCATGGCGTCGATCCCGCCGATCATCAGCAGCCGGTCGCGGCTCCACTGACCGGCCAGCAGCAACGCCTTGGCATACGGCAGCGCCTCCCACGTGCGTCCTTCGACCTGCAGCAAGATGGCCAACTTCTCGTTCGCCTTTTCATGCCCCGGATCGAGGGCCAACGCGTTCCGCAAGCACTTTTCCGCCGCCGCGGCTTGTCCCATCAACAGCAACCGCGTCGCCGCGCCGTACTGGGCGTGAACGTATTCGGCCGGATTCTCGGCCGGCACCCGCAGATAATAAGCCGCCGCGTCTTCGGGCCGGTCGGCGCCAGCCGCCGCCTCGCCAGCGATCAACAAGGCTTGGGCGTCTTCCGGCCACCGCTCCAAGACCGCCCGCGCCAGCCGCTCCGCCTCCTCGTACCGCTCCCGCACCAGGGCGCCAGCCGCTTGCCACAGCCGGCGCTGGGAGGGGCCGGGCAGCAAGACGGGACGGAGACAGATTGCGGCACCGATCAACAGTCCGATCACCGCCCACCATCGGCCGGGAACGGGTAATCCGACCGAAAGCTTCTGCAATCTGCCCACCACGTCACCCTCCGGCTTGTCCGGCATGGCGTACCACTACTTCCGCTCGGTGATGATGCCCCAGACGAGAAAACCGAGCCCCACGACGGCCAGCACCAGGCTGGTCGGCAAGAGGACTTCGCTGGCAAAAAAACTGTGCGGAAAACCGATTGAATGCGCGTGCGAAAATGCCTGTTCCGCAGCCGCAATCAAGATGGCGCCGGTCACCATGCGCATCGCAATTCCCCTTTCTTTTTCTGCAATTTCAAATGATAGCCGGGCTTGTGCGTGATGGCAAGGATGCCGAACCGCTGTTCGGCGCAGGTCTCCCGACCTCGCCGACACCCCCGGCCGCAGGTCTCCCCGACGGTTTTGGGAGACCTACGGTCGGGGCCGTTCTGCGGTCGGGAGACCGCAGAACAACCAGCGCCGCTTTGGATCGTCGGCAATGTGACGACCCGCAGTCTACGTTTCGATGCCTTGGCCTGTCTTTTGAACCCAATCCTCTGCAGCGCCGCAGACCGCTGCCCAAAGCGGTGACAAGGCGCCGCACTCCAAAACCCACCCGCGCCCGAACGCCGCGTTGGTGCTAGGATGGCTTCTTCTTCGGCAAAGTTGCAGCATTTCCCGCAGACTTTCGCTTTGGGCGATAACCGTGTCCGGGCTTATTGCGGGATTCTTTGCTCTTGCCTTTCTTCTTCTGCTTACCAGACATCGCCGCGGCGGCGTCGCCACGCAAGGCGCGGTTGGCGTTTTTTCGACGCGCTTCGAGCGCCTCGCGGGGCGGTGCTGAGGGAATGAGGCAGTCACAGCCGTTGCCGATCAGATCCTGCCGTCCGGCTTGTTCCAGCGCGTCGCGCACCGCGAAGTAGTTCTCCGGCTTGAAAGACTGCATCAACGCATGCTGCAGCTTGCGATCGCGCAGGTGGCGAGCCACGTAAACCGGCTGCTTGGAAAACGGATCGAGGCCCGTGTAGTACATCGCGGTGGCCACGTCAAACGGCGCCGGAATGAAATCCTGCACCTGGTCCGGCCGGTAACCATGGCGCTTTAAGAATACGGCCAAGTCGATCATCGCGTTCAGATCGCTGCCCGGATGACCGGCGATGAAATACGGCACAAGGTACTGTTTCTTGCCGGCTTTCGCGGACTCGGCAGCGAACGCCGCGGCGAACTTCTCGAAGTCATCTCGGCTCGGTTTGCGCATTTTGTCCAGCACGTGGGGGTCGGTGTGCTCAGGTGCCACTTTGAGCCGACCGCCGACATGATGTCGAACCAAATCCCGGACGTACTTGGGCGAGCGGCGAGCCAAATCCATGCGGACCCCGCTGGCGATCAACACCTTCTTGATTCCTGGAATCTGCCTTGCCTCTCTCATCAGCCGGATCAGCGGGCCGTGATCGGTTCCCAGCAGGGTGCAAATCGTCGGGTACACGCAAGATTGTCGCCGGCACACGGCCTCGACTTCCGGCCGCGAACACTGCATCTGATACATGTTGGCCGTCGGTCCGCCCAAATCGCTGACCACACCCGTGAATCCCGCGCCTTCCGCCAGGCCGCGCACCTCGGCCAGCACGGACTCTTTGCTGCGAGACTGAATGATGCGTCCCTGGTGGGCGGTAATCGAACAGAACGTGCAGCCCCCAAAGCAGCCACGCATGATCGTTACCGAGTCCTTGATCATCTCGTACGCGGGAATGGGCTCGGTGTACGTCGGGTGCGGCCGGCGGCTGTACGGCAAGCCGTAGATCTGGTCCATCGCGGGCTGCGAAATGGGCAGCGCGGGCGGGTTCACCACGACCGCCTGGCGTTCGTGCCATTGGACCAGTCGGTGGGCATTGTGCGGATTCGTCTCGTTGTGAATCAACTTGGTCGCTTCGGCGAAAGACCACTTGTCGTCGCGGACCTGCTCGAAGCTTGGCAGGACCAGCGCATCCTCCGGCGGCGACTCGGACGCTCCCATGGCGTAGGCGATTCCGCGCATCTCTCGCAGATCCCGCACGTTCTCGCCCGCAGCCAATCGGCGAGCGATCTGGACGATGGCTTCCTCGCCCATGCCGAAAACCAGGAGATCCGCCCGGCAATCCAGCAGAATCGAACGGCGGACCTTGTCGCTCCAGTAGTCGTAGTGTGCCAACCGCCGCAGTGATGCCTCTACCCCCCCGGCGATGACGGGAACCCCTTTGTAGGCTTGCCGTGCCCGCTGGCAATACGCCAACGTCGCACGATCCGGCCGCAATCCGATGCGGCCGCCGGGCGAGTACGCGTCGCTGTTGCGCACCTTGCGATTGGCCGTGTAGTGGTTGATCATCGAGTCCATGTTGCCGGCACTGATCGCAAAGAACAGCCGCGGCCGGCCAAACGTTCGCCAGGCGTCGCACGTGCGCCAGTCCGGCTGGCTGACCATTCCCACGCGGAATCCTGCCGCCTCCAGCGCCCGCCCCAGAATCGCCATGGCAAAGCTGGGATGATCGACGTAGGCATCGCCCGTGACGAATACCACATCCACTTCGTCCCAACATCGATCGCGCATTTCAGCAACGGTCATGGGCAGGGGACGGACCTCGCCGTGCGCCGCCAATGAGGCTGCGGAGACAAGGGGGGGCAAGCTGTTGACAATGGGCAAATCCATGGAAGGTTAATGTCTTCGAGAAGCACTAAGGAACGGCAGGTCCCGCCGCCTCAATTATACGCGTGGCCCCCCGATAAGCCCCCTTAATCGTTCACCTAATCTTTCACCTAATCTCCTTTTGCCAAAGAAGACTAAGTGAAAGATTAGGTGAAAGATTAGGGAGCAAAGCTGACAGCCGGATATCGACTTTCCGAGTGGCCATTTTACGCCAAGAAACAAAAAAGCCCCTGCACCAAGGTGCAGGGGCGGAGCATTCAAATAATCCCGGCGATACCTACTTTCACGCTTTTGGCACTATCATCGGCTCGCAGTGCTTAACTACTGTGTTCGGGATGGGAACAGGTGTTTCCACTGCGATGTGGTCACCGGGAAGGGGCGCCAGCGGCAGTAAGACCGCTGGCGTCATCAAAGGTTGAGCGGTAGATGGCGCTTCCAAGAGCGCTGAATATAAGTGGTCAAGCTTTCGTCCATTAGTACCGGTTAGCTGAGCACGTTGCCGTGCTTACACATCCGGCCTATCAACCTGGTAGTCTTCCAGGGGACTTTCGTGGTATCCCACTTACGAAACCTAATCTCGGGTCGGGCTTCACGCTTAGATGCTTTCAGCGTTTATCCGTTCCGTAGTTAGCTATCCAGCCATGCCGCTAGCGCGACAACTGGGACACCAGAGCTACGTCCTTCTAAATCCTCTCGTACTAAAGAAGAACACCCTCAAGTTTCGTACGCCCACGGCAGATAGGGACCGACCTGTCTCACGACGGTCTGAACCCAGCTCACGTACCACTTTCATTGGCGAACAGCCAAACCCTTGGGAGCTTCT
>CAZAQY010000037.1:0-46499 GCA_964486845.1 uncultured Pirellulaceae bacterium | reverse complement strand
GCGAAATCATAGCAAAACAGGTAGAATTGAACAAGTTGTTTTGTCACGAGGCCATTCTCACGAGGAGGTCGGCAATGCAAAATCCAATGTTAGAGAGATTGGGGGTTCAATCGCCCACCGGCGGTCCAAGGCGCTCCATCAAGCAGAGGCAAGGCTTTACCCTTGTCGAGCTGTTGGTCGTGATCGCGATTATCGGTATCCTGGTCGCCTTGTTGCTGCCCGCCATCCAGGCGGCCCGCGAGGCGGCGCGGCGGACGCAATGCGTGAACAACCTGAAGCAGTTGGGGATCGGCCTGCACAACTTCCACGACACTTACAAGCGTCTGCCTGCAGCCTGCTACGACCCGCTCTTTCAGCAACTAACGGTGCCGCCAAACTCGGGTCAGTGGTACCGCTGGTCTTACCTGGCGGCCCTGTTGCCATTCATCGAACAAAGCACCCTCTACGACGACCTGCAGGCGAACAACGCTTTCGCACAGTGGCCCGATGGCGGTGCCGCTCCGACCTCCAGAGTCCTGATTCCTTCGCTCATCTGCCCGTCCGACGACGGAAACGCAAAGGTGCTATTTGCGTTCAATGGCAATTCTGCTCCGACCAGCTACCACTGCAACCGCGGCGACCAGTGGCTGAACTGGGATTGGCATGAGGGCCGCGGGCCGTTCTGCCGCGGGGACAAGAAGCCCGTGAACTTGTCCCTCGTGACGGATGGAGCCAGCAACACGATGGCCATCGCGGAGGTATGCATCGGCGTCTACAACAGCCGAAAGGTGACGGAAGGTTCTGCGCTCAGCGTGGGCGCCTACAATAGCGCGCCCCCTTCGTTATGCTTGCAGCAAGTCGGCGGAGACGGCGGGTTTACCGGCACCGTCGAAACACGTGCCCATTGCCAGATCGGCGCGCGGTGGATGTGCGCTTCGATCTACACCCACTGGCTTCCCATGCTGCCTCCGAACGGTCCCAGTTGCGCGAACGCACACAACGAAGACTGGTTAATGACGACGGCCAGCAGCCGGCACCCCGGTGGCGTGAATGTGGTGTTCGTGGACGGGGCCGTGAAGTTCATCAGCGCGTCGATCGACGCCGGTGATCCCACACGAACGGCGACCTCTCCGCCGCCTGGTTTTCCGCCGCTGGCGGACGCGAGTCGGCCGCAGGATTACTCCGGTCCGTCCCTTTATGGGGTCTGGGGTTCACTGGGGAGTATGGCAGGGGGCGAATCGGTGCAAGTGCCGTAGCGGGCAGGTCCGTCTGCTGGGTAGACTTTTTTCGTTGCCGAGGTGCTTCGGCCTTATCAGGATGAACCGCCATTGGGAGACATGCCGCTCATGAAGACAGTTTCTCGGTTGTTACTCTACTCGGTCGCCGCCACGGGACTGGCCTTTTTCCCAGGGTGCGGCGAACCGAAACCCGAGGTACCCACGACTTACCCCGTGTCGATCAAGATCTCGCACCGCGGCCAGACCGTGGAGGGGGCCAATGTGACTTTGGTTCCGCAGCAGCAATCTGGTCGAGGCGCATCGGGCGTCACCGACGCCGGCGGCGTGGCCAAGGTGGGGCTCCCCGGCCTGGCCGACGGCGCCGTGCCCGGCAAGTACTGGGTGACCGTGTCGAAGGTGGAAGGCGTCCAGAGCGATCCGAATATGTCGGCGGAGGAGTTCTACAAGCAACAAAGCAGTGCCCCGTCCGCCGCCCCTTCCTCACCAAAACACCTCCTGCCCCTGAAATACCTTTCGGCAGAATCCGGCGGGCTGGAGTGCGAAGTCAAGGAACAGCAGGACCAACTGTTCGAGTTCAATCTCACCGATTGAGAGAGGCACGTGTGGTCAAAGGTCCGACCGCTCTTCGCGGCCTGGGATGCGCAGATTCCGCCAGACGGCCAGCCAGCGTGTTTTTTCGGGAGCATTCGACACCTGCGGCCCCAGTCCGACGGCGAAATCCAAGTCGCCGTCGCCGTCAAAGTCGGCCAGTTCCAACGTGGCGTAGTGAGCCGAGTCGGTCTCGAGCGTGTGCCGGACAAACACGCCGGGCTCCATCTGCTCCAGACACACGATCGAAGCCAGCGGCGCGGCCTGCAGACTGCGGGGCTTGAGCGGCGGCGGCAGCCAGGCCGCCACGATGATGTCCAGGTCGCCATCCCCGTCGAGGTCGCCGGCCAACGCGCGGTAAGCGCCGGGCATGTCGGTGAGCCGGTGATAGGCGAACCGCAGGTCGCCGAGGTTTTCGAGCCATTGCACGCCGTGCGGCCCTCGTCAACGGCTGTCTGGCCAACAAAGCCCCGGCCTGGGCCAGACTCGTCCTCGATGCCTGGGAGGCCCAGCATCCGGAGCCAGCCCCGTTCGCGTATGCGCGCGGAGTCTACTGGCTGTGGATGAGCGACGTCGAACGCAATAGGTTGCGGCGGCAGCAGCTCACCGAGCGGGCCCAACGGGACTTCGAAACAGCCCTGGCCCGGCAGCCGCGGCATGAGCTGGCACGGGCCGCGTTGGCCGGACTGCTGGAGGACCAGAGCCGGCTGGACGAGGCTGTCGCGCTGGCGGCGGATGCGCCCGCCGGGGAGGCCGCCGCGTTGAACCTGGCGAGGCTTCTGCGTGCCGCAGGTCGGCTGGACGAAGCCCGCAGGGTGTTGGAGCCGCTGTCGCGGCAGCCCCAGGCATCGGTCCGACTCGCCGCCCAAATGGCCGAACTGGAACTCGAGTCGGGCCGTTACCAGGAGGCGGACCGTTGGTTCGCCCGCGCCGCTCTGGATAGACCCGAAGGAGCGTCAAGCGTCGTTACCGCGGCCTGTTCTTCGGCCCTCCAGGAGAATCCCACCCGCGCCCAGCAACTTCTCGCGCGGTTCGACGTGAGCCACAACCGCAAGGTGCGGATGCAGGATTTGGCTGACCGCCTTGCCGTCGCTGCCGGCGACCCGCTGGCGCAGGACGAATTGCGGCGCCTGACGGCGGCCCTTCCCGGCTCATCCGAACTCGACGCGGCTCCCGCTGCGAACGAGCGAAAGGCGGACGCCACGGCGAGCACGGCTGGCGATCTGTTCATGCTGCACTGCAGCGGATGCCACGGCGAAAACGGCGACGGCGACAGCCACGCCACGCGGCACCTGTTCCCCAAGCCCCGCGATCTCCGCATGTCATCGCCGCGTTCGAGAAGGCGGGCGAGGAACCTGACGAAAGCGAGGTCCGGGAGGCGGTCGAACGCAACACGACCCCCGGCGACCCGGTGCGAGTGCCCCGCATCGGGCCGGCCGAACCGGAGGCGATCGCACGCGGCAGGGACGCCTATGTCAACCTGGGATGCCACACTTGCCACGGGCCGGACGGGACGGGGCCGGGGGACTTGCCCCAGTTCGACGAGAAGGGTCGCCCGGCGCCGGCTCGCGATCTGGTCCACGAGGCATTCAAAGGCGGGGCGGAGCCGGAGTCGCTCTACTTGCGGCTGTTGTTGGGCATGCCGGGGACTCCCCATCCGGCCTGTCCGGGCGTCGCCGAAGATCAACCGATCGATCTGGTTCAGTACTGCCGCTCGCTTGCCCGCGAGCCCAAGCGAGGGTGGTCCAATCACCAGCGAGCCCTGCAAGCCTGGACATGGGGACTCACTTGTTCCCGCTGCCTGGGCCCACGTTCGCGACCAGATCGCTTCCGCAGATGGCGTGGGCGATCGCTCGCTGCGTCGCCGGAACGGGCGCGGGGGTCAACTCGGGGGCGTTGTACGTCTTCAGAAAGCGGTCGTAGAACGTGGGATCTTGCTGCGGCAGCAACACGGGTTTGTGAACGCAGCCGTGTTCGTCGACAAAACTGAAGTACAGCCGGGCAAAGACGCCGTCGCGGCGTTTGCTGGCAAACACGATCCAGCGGCTGTTGCTGGACCAACTGTGCCACGACTCGCTGCGCGGGCTGTTGATCTCCAGCCGCGTATAGCTCCGCGTGCTCAGGTCCATCAGGTACAGGTCGCTGGAAGGCTGAAACACGGGAAACTCGCCGTAGTCCGACATGCAGAACAGCAGCCAGCGGCCGTCGGGGGAAATCCGTGGCTCCGCGATGCTCAGCCCCGTATCTTTGGCCAACAGCACGGGCTCCACGTCGCCCCAGCGTTGCGAGTCCGCGTCGTAGCTGATCCGCATCAGGTCGTAGCGGACCTCCCGGTGACGTTCCACGGGCAACGGGGCCGTGCTGCAGAAATACAGGTACCGGCCGTCCGGCGACCACGTGGGGAACGTCTCGACGCGGTCCGGGTTCGAGATCTGCGGCGCGGTGCTCACGGTGTTCGCATCGGCGTCATACAGCGCCAGGTCCGACTCGATGTTGAACACGTCCCGATTCTCGCCCACCGAGTGGAAGAACTGGATCATGTCGCCGGCAACGAACGTTGCCAGACGGCCGTGGGGATGCCAGGCGATATAGCCGGCCAGCGATTTCGTGACTCGTCCGCGGTCGGACTCGGCATCCCGGACCAGCTTGCGGCTGTCCACCTTGATCACCCGCCCCTGCCTGACCACGATCATTCCATTCAGGTCGGAGATCTCCCCCGATCCGCGGGAATGCAGGATCATCTGGTCGGGATGGTGCAGCGCAAAGGTGTGACAATTGACGCAACCGCCCCCGCGGCCGAACGACTGGTTGCTGACGACGACCGATTCGTCGTACGTCTGGATGTCCCGTTGGTAAATGCCCACGTTGGTGCGGATGATGTAGATCGGCTTGATGAGCCGGTAGCAGACGTAGCGGTCGATGTCCGCATCCGCAATCGTGTTGACGATCGGTTCGAACCGCGACCATTGTCCGTCGGCGCGGCGGACGAAGACTTCGAAGCTCAGCTTGCGGCCCCGGTTGGCGCCCAGCAGCTTCTGCCACGGCCGCAGGGGAATCTCGATGGACCCGTTGCGACTTGCTACGTCGATCGCCTCCCCTTCGTCCGCGCGGATGCGCGCCCGGTAGTCTGTTCCCGGTTCCTCCACCAGGAAGTTGAGCGGCGCGATGTTGGGCGGGATCACGGTGTCGTTGTAGTCGGGTCGGATGCGCGGAGCGCGATCCACTGCTGCCGCCGATTCCAGATCCGCCCCACCGCCGGCCCCGATGGCCCAGACGCCGGCCAATCCGGCGAGCGTCAGGACCGCGATGGTCACGATTCCATAGATGGCCAGACGTTTCATCGAGACGGCTTCTCCGATGCGAGTCGCGGGTCGTTGTGTCCGAACACGTAGAAGAAGAAATAGGTGTCGCCAAAATCCTGGTGCAACGCCGTGAAAGCCGCCGGGTTCCCTTGAAGCCCTTCCGCAGCCTGCACGAACTCGGCGCCGCGCCGCTGCGTTTCCGGACGGATGCGGCGCCCTCTCAGGTCGATCACCGGCGAGCCGGTCGTATCCAGGTGGATCAGGATCGCTTCCTCGCAATGCCGCGGCAAGCCGGCCTGGCCGAAATCATCGAAACGGTGCAGATTCGCGGCCATTTTGTCAACTTGCCGGGTCAACAAGTAGTAGGCCATCAGGTATTCGAAGGCCATGCGATTTCGCGGGTTGTGCTCAAGTAGTTGTCCCAGCATCGTTTCCAGATCCAGCCGGCCGCTGAAGTCGCGCTGCACCATCCGTGCGCGGCGGGAAGCGACCACAGGCAGGCCGGCGAGCGTCGGGTCGGCGTCCAGTTGCTGGAGAAGATCGCGCGCCCAGTCGCGGTGCAAGAGACTACGTTCCAGCACCGCCAGGAACCTGCGCGCCGCATCCGGCTCGCCCTTGACCGCGTGCAGGTACACCAGGCGTTCCAGCGTGTGGGGCCGCTCGCCGAACTGCTCCAAAGCCTCGTACGCCATGTGCTGCGACTCGTTGATGCGCCCCAGGTCGAAGAGGATGTCGCCATATTCCAGCGGCGCCTGCTGGGCCGTCACCGTGAGGCTCTCGAACTGCAGCGTCAGTGCCGGCACCGAGTCCGCCACCTGAGGATACGCGAACATCCGCTCCAGCAACTCACCGCGATGGTACAACGCCCGGTTGACCTGAAACACATTCCACGCATCGGAGGGCGGCAGGCGACTGGCGTGCGTCAGAACATCGTCCCACCGTTCACGCTCGGCACTGTATGCCACCGACAGCGAGCACTTCGTCGAGGCATCAAACAAAACCGCGTCGGCGGCGATGCCGAAAGCGATCAACGCCGCCGACGAGACAGCCGAACAGACCCAGCAGCGCGGAGCTCCCGAACCGTGCCTTTGAAGTTGCGAGTAGCCGAATTCGCGAGAATTCGGGGGTATCTTGCGGGGGCCACCAACCTCCGCAGCCTCCGAATTCTCACGAATTCGGCTACGTTCGCCCGAAATGCCCAACTGCAGAGACTCGTGCGGCACGGCTCTGGAGAGCCATGCTACGGGGGACGGTCGTCGCGGCAGAGATTCCGCACCGGAATCCGGCGAATCGCCGGACTCCCGGCGCCATCCCACCGCCAGCGCGGCGGCCGGAAAAAACAGCAGCAGCACGGCCCGGATCGACTTGCTGAGGAGCGCTGACGACGGCACGGCGAGCCAGTATCGGTCCGCCGGCAGCAGGATTCCTCGATAGGCATCCTGGACGCTCAACTCGCACAGCCAGACACCGGCCGCCAGCGGTACGACCAAGGCCGACAACACGCACCACGCGGCCAACCAGAAATTGCGGCGGATCCGCCACTCGAAAATGCCGCACAACAGGGCAAACACCACGTACAACCCTGCGGCTGCGTAATAGGCCAACGCGGAAGCAACTACCAACGCCGCTAACCTGACGGCCCAACGCGCGTGCCCGATTCGCACGTACACGCTGGCCAACCCCAGGACCACGCACAAGCCCACGCACAGACGGAGCGGATGATTGTACCGACCCAACACCATCAGAATCAGCAGTGCGGGGACGAGGAATAAGGCCCAGCCACCCGCCCCCGCAATCGCCGCCAGGAACCGGCGCGTCGCCAGGCAGATGAACGCGGCCAACAAGGTGACAACCAGCGCGCCGAGCCAGTCGAAGGCGAACAGAGGCGACAGGAAGGCGGACGCGTACTCGACGAGCCCGCCAGGGTGACCCGCAAAGGTGGCGAAGAAATAGGAGTCGAACAGGAACACATCAGGTTTCTGCTGATAGAACAGCTCCGGTCGGACTCGCAACAGCACGTAGAGGTAGAAGACCGGGAACAAACCGGTGACTTGCGCGGCGAACAGAAGGCATCTTCCCTGTTGACCTCGGCTAGGATTCTGCATTCGGTCCTCGCTGAGTGTGCCTTCGCAAGCGGGGCCGTCGAAAACGAATCGCGCCGTTCGGGAACGTGACGCCGCCCGTTGCGGCGCATCGGCCCAGTGCGCCGTCCATCCTAACGCGGATTCCTGCCGTATCAAGTCGCCCCGGCGGTTACGATCTCCGTGGTATCGCCATGCCATCCGTGCTTCAGGCAGATGCCCGTCAGGTCGAACATGCCTTGCTCGTCCAGTTGGCCGTCGCGGTACAGGCCCGGCGCGCCCAAGAACACGAGCACCCGCGGGAAACAAACCGCCAGGCGAGCGCCGGCGGCGACTTGACCGCCGACAATTCGCTGACTTCGAACTCACGTTTCAGACGATCCTGATCGCGTGCCGGGTCCCAACCCTCGACCGCCGTGCCGCCGAACAGCACTTCGGTCTCCTCCGCCCACGAGTCCCTGGAAACCGGCACACAAAGCGAGATGGCAAGAGCGAGTGTCGTTTTCATAGCGGCATTGTGGCGTCCTCGCCGCCGCGAGGCAACACGGGAGGCGGTTGACAGGACGTCGATGTCTCGGAGCCGAACATCGAGCGTCTCGGTCAGGTGTTGGTGGATGTCGAGGAGTTGTCCTGATTCCAACGTCCGCCGAGGCTCGCGATTTCAACGTTTCGATGCTGGCCGTTCGGGTGCCTGCCGCAGCGCGAACAGACGCGGCATCGTTCCCACGTACAAGGTGCCATTGGCGGCGACGGGGGTGCTGATGACGGCACCGTCGAGGCGGATGGAGCTGAGTACGCGGAGTTCCTTGCCGGCCGCTAAAACCCAGAAGTCGCCCCGCCGCGTGCCGGCGTAGACCTTGCCGTCGGCCACCAGGGTCGAGGCCCAGATCTCGCTGCCCGCGTCGTGAACCCAGTACGGGCGCCCGGTCTGCGCATCGACGCAATGCACCTTGCCGGCACAGTCGGCCACGTAGGCCAGGCCATCGTGGATGGCAGGCGTCGAACAGCAATGGCGTTCGACGGGATACGACCACAGCAGCCCATCGGACGTAATGTCGCCTGTTTTGCTCGCGTCGATGCACTGCAGCCAGGCCTGCAGCTTGCCCCACCATATGTCGCCGCCGGCGGTGACGTACAGCCGGCCGTCGTGGAACACCGGCATGCTCTTGATGCTGCTGGGACTCTCGCGACGGTTGCGAATGTACTTGTGGATGTTCTCCTTGGGAGCGGTCGGATCGCAGTCGAATTTCCAGACGCAGCGCAGCGGTTGGATTTCGCCATTCTTTTCCCCCGCTCCCTTTCTCCCTTTCTCCCCTTCTCCCCCGCTTCCCTTGTCACCTTCGTCCGGCAGCGCCGCAAAGGCATAGCACCACCCGTCGCCACCGCCCAGGAAGACCAGCCGCTGCCCGTTGACCGTACCCAGCGCCGGCGAGGACCATTGGCAGTGAAAGATTCGCCGGCTGATGCCTTCGCGTTCCTGCGCGACCAGAGCGCCGCTGGTCTTGTTCACGACCACCAAGGCCGGCGCGTCCGGTTTGTCCACGCCGTCGTGCCGGCTGGTCAGACCGTTGCTCGTGTTCACGTACAGATACGGCCCGTCCAAGAGGATGGAGCTGTGGGCGGAATCATGAGGCCGCACGCCGGCCGCCGTGCGCAAGTCCAACAGCCAGAGGATATCGGCGTCGGTCGGGCCGGCCTCCAGCGGCGGTTGGTCGGGCGGCGTCATGTGGCGGCCTTCGTCCCGGTACGGCCCGTCGTTGCCGTTGGCCATGCCGTGCAGGTCCAGGCAGACCACTTCGTCTCGATTGGTGACCATGTAGATGCGGTCGCCTTCGACGGTGGGCGGCGAGCACATGCCGGCTTGGGGCCAGTCAAAGTAGATGTCCTCCGAAAGCTTGGGGACGACGAGCTGCCAGACGAAGCTGCCGTCGGCCTCGTTAAAACACATCAGCACGCCCCGATCACCCGCGTGTTTGGGGTCGCGCGGTTGGCTGTTGTTGGTGCCGATCAACACTTTGCCGCCGGACACGACGGGCGTGGCCCAGCACTGTGAGCCCAGGGCCACGGACCACTTGACGTTCTCGCCGGTCTGGGGATCAAAGCGGTCGGGCAGTCCGGTCTCGCCGGAGACCATGTTTCGCGAGAATCGCTGGCCCCACTGCGGTTGATCGGCGGCCCCAGCTTGGACGCTCGGCGGCATCGTCTGGAGAAAAACAAGAAAGCAGAGGATCTGACCGAACTGTCGCGGGGGCATCATCGTGTTCTTTCGCTCGTCTGGCCAACTGGGTTCATCGAGACACGGCATTATAGGGCCTGGAGCGAAGGTCTCGCAACACGATTCGCCGTTCAGTACTGCACTTCGGCCAGCAAGTAGAAGTTGACACCGGGGCGGTACAAGCCGCGGCCGGAGCGGAAGTCGAGATGCTCGCGGTAGAAGCGGTCGCCCATATTCTCCACGCCGCCGAACAGCGCGAAACTCTGCCGCGGACGCCAATAGGCACGGGCGTTCAGGATCGTGAAGCCGGGCAACGGTTCCTTTTCGACTCCGTCGACAAAGCTCCGCGGGGCATTGGGGTCGTACTGCAGCTGTTCGCGAAGCAGCGAGCCGATGCGCGAGGGTTCCGGCCGGCTGCGGTCGTCGCCCTGCGCGTAGCTGACCCAGGCAAAACCGGTCAGCCAGCTGCAAAAATCCTGATCGGCCAAGAGTTCAAAACCCACTAACGCGGCCGTATCCCCATGCGCCACCCAGTCGATCGAGGTGGAGATTGCCAGCACCACGGCGCCCAGATAAATGGGTCCTGGGATACGAATTGACATGTTTTCACCCCCCGTGTGTGCTTGGCCAAAGCCAAATCCGTTTGTTGAGGCATCAAGGGCTTCTTCGGACGCTTCCGGAGGCAAGGAGCCAGGCTTTTTCTGGCAGAAAGGGCTTATTCCTTTGCGGCGTGCTTCCGGCCGGGCGCTTGCTCAAAAGGCTCCGTTTTGGCATACTTTCCCTTTTTGGCCGAATCACCGGGGCTTTTTGGCCGAATCACCGGGGCTGGCCCCAAGGTCGTAGGCCCGTTTTTTTGCGTGCCTGTTCGGCACGCCTGAGGACAACGAATGGAAGTCTGGCCCGCAATCGACCTTCGCGACGGCAATTGCGTCCGTCTGCTGCAGGGCGACTACAGCCGTGAGACGGTCTTCGGCCGCGATCCGGCCGCCATGGCGCGGCGTTGGGCGAGCGAGGGGGCGCGATGTCTGCATCTGGTCGATCTGGATGGGGCACGGGACGGCCGCAGCGTGAATCGAGATGCCATTGCGGCCATTGTGGGGGCTGTGGATATTCCTTGCGAGTTGGGGGGAGGCATCCGCGACGAGGAGACCATCGAACAGATGCTGGAACTGGGTCTGGCGAGGCTGGTGATCGGCACCCGCGCGTTGAAGGCCCCGGCTTGGTTCCGGGAGATGTGCCGCAAGTTTCCCGGGCGTTTGGCGGTGGGGATCGACGCCCGCGATGGCCGCGTGGCCACCGACGGCTGGCTGGCCACCAGCGAAGTCTCCGCGACCGAACTGGCGCGGGAGATCTCGCGGGAGCCGATCGCCGCGATCATCTACACGGACATCGCGCGGGACGGGATGATGGCGGGGCCGAATTTCGCCGCCATGGAGGAAATGAAGCGGGCGGTGGATATTCCCGTGGTGGCTTCCGGCGGCGTGACGGCGGCGGACGACGTGCGCCGGTTGGCGGAACTGGGGCTAGACGGCTGTATTATCGGGCGGACATTGTACGAGGGGAAACTGACGCTCTCTGCGGCGCTGGCCGCAGCTGCGGCGGCTTCCTAGAAATGCGTTAGAAGTACGTTGAAAAGGAAACCGGCATGGCGAACGTGAAAATCGAAGACATCCGCAACATTGCACTCTGTGGGCACGGTTCATCGGGCAAGACGACGCTGGTCGACAAGATACTGGTCAAGACGGGGGCGGTGAACGCCAACCCCAGCGTGGACGAAGGGTCCAGCATCTGCGACTTTGACCCCGAGGAGAAGCACCACAAGTACACCATCGAAGCCAAGGTGGTGCAAGTGAGCCATGCGGGCAAGAAGTTCCACGTGCTGGACACGCCGGGCTACCCGGATTTCATCGGCCAGACGATCTGCGCGTTGCGCGGCGTGGACACCGCGGCCATTGTGATCAACGCCCAATCGGGGATCGAAGTGAACACGCGGCGGGTGTTCGCCGAGGCCGGCAAGGCGGGACTGGGGCGGATGATCGTCCTGAACAAGATGGACGCGGACAACATCGACTTTCCGGTCCTCGTGGACGCCATCCGCGAGATGTGGGGTTCGCGGTGCGTGCTGTTGAATGTGCCGTTGGGGCATGGCGCCGCCTTCCGCGGCGTCGCCGGCACGTTGCGCGTCCCCGACGATACGGCGGGAGCGCTGGTGGACCCCCACGAAATCCACGAGGCGCTGATCGAGTCGATCATCGAGGTCGACGAGGCGGTCATGGAACGTTATTTCGAGGGCCAGTCGCCGGCGGATGAAGAGCTTTCCCGCCTGATCGTTCGAGCCGTCGCGCAGGGCACGCTGATTCCCATCGTCTGCTGTTCGAGCAAGTCGGGAGTCGGGCTGGCGGAGCTGCTGGATGCCGTCGCACTGTGCGGTCTCTCCCCGCTGGACCTGCCGCGCACGGCGACGAAAGATGGAGAAGAGATCAAGGTCGAGCCGAAATCCGACGGCCCGCTGGTGGCGCAGGTCTTCAAGACCCGGATCGACCCGTTCGTGCAGAAGTTGAACTTCATCCGTATCTTCTCCGGCACGCTGAGAAAGGACCAGAACGTGGCGTCCAGCACGGCGCGCAAGGGGCTCCGCATGTCCCAGTTGCTGCGCGTTCAGGCTGACGACACTTCCCCGGTGGAAGAAGCCGGACCCGGCGACATCATTGCTGTGGCCAAGACCGAGGAGCTGCACACCGGCAGCTCGATCGGCGATTATCGCCTGCCGGACATCAAGTTCCCCACCCCCATGGTCGGCTTGGCCGTCTCGCCCAAGAGCCGCGGCGACGAGACCAAGCTTTCCGGGGCGCTCACGAAGATTGCGGAAGAAGATCCCACGATCCGCATCGACCGCGACATGCAGACCAAGGAACTGGTGATGACGGGCATGAGCGAGTTGCACCTGACGATTATCCGCGAGCGGCTGCACCGCCGCGACAAGCTGGATGTGGAGACCAAGGAGCCCAAGATCCCCTTTCGCGAAACGATTCAAGCCCCGGCGGAGGGCATGTACCGGCACAAGAAGCAGACGGGCGGCCGCGGCCAGTTCGGCGAAGTCCACATCCGCATGTTCCCCTTGCCGCGCGGCACGAACATCGAGGAGTACGCCACCAAGGCCCGCTTCGCCTCCATGAAGGAGTACCACTATGACGAAGACCACAACTTCCTGTGGGTCAACTCGGTGGTGGGGGGCGTAATTCCGGGCAACTTCATGCCGGCCATCGAAAAGGGCTTCAAAGAACGCCTGGAAGGCGGCGTGATCGCCGGATACATGATCGAAAACCTGTGCATCGAAGTTCATTTCGGCAAGTACCACGAAGTGGACAGCTCGGAAACGGCCTTCCGCACGGCGGCCCGAATGGCCTTCAAGCAGGTTTTCGAGAAGGCCCGCCCCTGCCTGCTGGAACCGGTCGTCAAGATGGAAATCACGGTCCCGGAGAGCAAGGTCGGTGACGTCTACAGCGACATGTCGGGACGCGGCGGCCGCGTGCTGGGCAGCGATACGGCCGGCGGCAACCTGCAGACGGTCAAGGCCGAGGTACCCTTGCGCGAGGTCACGACCTACGCCCGCACGCTGTCCAGTATGACCGGCGGCCAGGGCAGCTACACGATGGACTTCAGCCACTACGACGTCATGCCCAGCAACGTCCAGCAGGAAATCATGGCCAAGGCCAAGCTGCAGGAGGAAGAAGAGGAGTAACGCCGCCTCGATGGAACCGCAAAGCGACTTTCGCTTCTCCCGAGCCCGCGACGGTTGGAAAGCATGGTTGCCATCCTGCAGGGCATTGGCATCGCCGCCGGCACGGGGAACGATGAACGCCCCCGAACACGTCGCGCTGCACATGGTCCTGGCCCGTCAGGCGGGCACCGTGGGCTTTTGAGGTTTCTGCTACCGGCCCGAGCGTGCGTCGGCGCTGCTGCTGCCGCTGAGGGCCTGGCTGCAGTAGCGCCGGAATCGCCGTCCGCGGGACTTTCACGCCACCAGCGCTGCGCTGTGGGCCTGGATCTTCCGGACCGCTGCCAGGATGTGATCCATGGCGCTGCGGTCGGCCAGCAGCAGGGTGTTGAACACGCCCACGGTCGTCTGGACGACTTGCTTGTTGCCTTTCAGTTCCTCGAAGCTGTCGCGATAGGCCTTCAGCCGCTGGGCGGGGAACAGCCGCTGGAATCCGCGCGAGTTGATCGCTTCGTCCAGGAAGCCGTCGTAATAGAATTCGCTATAGCCGCCGCTGCAGGGAATGCCTTCGGCGCTGAGGGCCTTGAGGAACTTGTCGCGCGGCAAGCCGTGGAACTGCGCCGCGTCGTAGCGGAACGGGAACAGGTGCCAGACGGCCCGGCTGTTTTCCGGCAACCGCACCGGTTCGATGCCGGGAATCTCCTTCAGGCCGGCGATCAGATAGTCGCCGTTGTCTTGCCGGATCTTCGTCTCCTTCACCAGTTTGTCGATCTGCGGCAGAAGCATGGCGGCCTGATAGTGGTTCATCCGGCAGTTGGTGCCGCGGGTGAAGCAGCCGCTGCCCTGGTAGGTCCCCACGGCGCGGCCCACGTTGTGGAACGACTGGGCGCGGTCCATCAGTTCGTCGCGATTGCCCGTGACGGCCCCGCCGTCGCCGACGGGAATGTGCTTGGAGTTCTGGAAGCTGAAGCAGCCCAGGTCCGCCAGCGTGCCGCACTTGTGGCCCTTGTATTCCGCCATCCACGCCTGGCAAGCGTCCTCGATCACCGCCAAGTTGTGCTTCTTGGCAATCGCGTTGATCGGGTCCATGTCGCAGGGCATGCCGTAGATGTGGACCGGTAAGAGGGCGCGGGTCCGCTCGGTGATCCGGCTTTCGATCGAAGCCGGGTCCATCGTCAGCGTCGCCGGGTCGGTGTCGGCGAGCACCGGCAGGGCTTTGTGAATCAGGACCGTGTTGTACGTCGCAATGAACGTAAAGGGCGAGATGATCACTTCGTCGCCCGCGTCCACGCCCATCACGTGCAGCGCGGTGATCAGGGCGTTGGTGCCGCTGGAGGTCGTCACGCAGCGTTTGGCGCCGAGCAGTTTCGCGTAGGCGGCCTCGAAATCTCCCACCTTGCCGCTGCCGCCGTATCCGCACCATTGCCCGCTCCGCAAGACCTTGACGATTTCCGGTTCCCAGGATTCGTCCCACTGAGGCCACCTGGGCCAACCGCCCTGGTGCGCCGGCTTGCCGCCGAGCAACGCCGGCTTGTCGGCTTCGGCGGCGAACACCGTCGGGGCTTGGGCGGCGCTCAGTCCGGCCAAGGCTGCGGAACCGGCCGCGGTAGTTTGAATGAATCGGCGTCGTGTGACTTTGTCTGTCATGGCGTGAACTCCTTTTGAACGAGATCTGTTGATGGTCAGGAAGGAAACGTGTCTCACAAGGCATCCCTCGGCGTCCGCGCCGCGTACCTCGCCAGATGCACCTTGCGGACGGCCTTGCCAGGAGGCGTGGTGACGCAAGGCCGCTTGGGGATGCCCGCCGTGGTCCCGTTCAGTATAACTGATTGTGCCGGGCGTTGCACCAGATGAACGGCGTGCGATACGTTCTTCGGTCGAGGCGAAGGACCTCGCGTCCAGATTCGCGTGCCTGGACGGCGATGAAGCGGCTTCGCGTAATTCCCCGCCGTCACGGTGGGCAAGGGTTGGACGCTCGTTTCGAATGTGGCGCTGGCGGCGAGTTCGTCCTGCACGGAATCCTACAAGAAGAAGGGTATTGAGGTCAGGTCTTGACGTTTAGCTCTTGGCAAGAGGACACCGGAAAAGTTGAATGTCAAGACCTGACCCCAGGTTCACCAGGTTCACCCCGCATCAGCTCGCCGGCGGTTCCCGTTCCAATCCGGCCTGGGCTTCGACTTCCGCGGCGATGGACATCCAGTCCCAGTTGCCGCGGCCGCGGGCGAAGGCGGCCAGGAAGCGGTCTCGCAACAAGCTGGCCAGCGGCATCGGCGTGCGGCTGTCGAAGGCCACCTGCGACACCAGGCCCAAGTCCTTCAGTCCCAGGGCCAATTGGAACAGCGGGCGGCGATAGTCGCCGTCCAGGATCAACCGGCCGTAATTCTTGTAGATCGGGCAGGCGAAGATCGTTTCGGCGATCATGGCGTGCCACGCCGCGGGCTCCAGGCCGTTCTTCGTGCAAAAAGTGAACGCTTCCGCCAGCGCCTCGATCGCGCTGGCAATCGCGAAGTTCGAAGCCAGTTTGGCCACGTGGGCTGCGCCGGGGTCTTCGCCGAACTCGAAGACCTGCCGGCCGATGGATTCCAGCGGCGGCCGGACCCGCGCGACCGACGCCGCCGACCCGGAGACGAGATACAGCTGCCCCCGCGCGGCGACCGCATCCGGCCGGCCCATCACCGGCGAGGCGACATACGTCCCGCCCCGCTCGGCGTGCTGCCCGGCCAGCCGTCGCGCCGTCTCCGGCGCAATCGTGCTCATCGACACATGAACCCCTTCCTCGCCCAGTCGCGAGAACAACTCCGGGTGCTCGGCCCACAGCGATTCCAGCGCCTGGTCGTTCGACAGACAGGTCATCAGGATCCCGCCCGGCTCGACCGCGTCTTCCGCGCAGTCCGCCTGCCGTGCGCCCTTGTCCACCAGCGGCCGGGCCTTCTCCGCCGTCCGGTTCCACACCCGTACCGGGTAGCCGTCCGCCAGCAGGTTGACCACCATCGGCGTACCCAACTGTCCCAACCCGATGAATCCGATCGGTTCTTTGATCATCGCGTGTCTCCCGCAATTTGATATTCGAGGACTATTCGTCCGAAAGCGTTGACTTCAGTTTAGCACGTCCTCTGGCCCGTTCACCCCCGTGCGGCCGCTGAAGGGTCGGTCGAGCGCGCCCTTCGGGCTCTGGCCTTCCAACGCCGCGACGTACCAGGGCGTGCCGTTGAACTCGTCCAGCACGCCGTCGGCGAATTTGCCGTCGACCTGGACGTGGTGCTCGCGAGGAATCGAATAGCAGTCGGGGTTCTCGGCCGGGCCCGTGTAGCCCAGCATGCCGTGGAAATACAACGTCAGGAGTAGCTGAACGCCGCCAAGTACGGGCGGATCACGTCCGGACGAAACAGAGGTTTGGCTTCGACAGGCAAGGCGATTTCCTCCGGCTGAGTGGGACCGATTTACCGCCGGATTATAACACCCACCGGCTCCATCAGACAGACATTGAATCAGGGTCGGTGCCGTTTCAGCCGCAGAGCGGCAACTTAAGCCGCCTTCGTCGGACCGGAAAGGTGACCCAGAGAGAAATCAATTTTTTGCCGCTCAGGGGCGACACTCCCTAGAAGACCTCCGTCCAATTGGCCATAATTGATCCCTACTGTCGGACCGGTCTGGCGCACATCCTCTTTCACCGCAGTGCCGCCAAGGGCGACGCGACAGACCGCGAAGAGGCCCGCAGTCTGTTTGAGGAAGCGGCGGCTTTGAACAACCCGTATGCTCGTCGCCGCCTTGACGATTTTGATGAACGATGGCACCGTTTCGCCGCACATGGATTGTCCGCCGCTGCTGAGAAAGGCGACTCAGAACCAACTTTTGAACTGACCACGCCAACGCCGGACCAGATGCGGCCGGCGCAGCGGTTGGGCATGGCCCTGGTGCGCCAGTGGCAGGCAACTCAATGCGCTGATCTAGACCAGGCGAACCGACGTGGCGATCATCCAGTCGCAAGGCAGGTTGATGCCACAGCGGTTGTCCCGGTCCACGGCCGACATGCGGCGGCCGGCGAAGGGCCGATCGAGCGACTCCTTCGAGGCTTTGCCTTCCACCGCCGCGACGTACCGGGGGCACGCCGGACCCGGACGCGCAAGCGGCCCAAACCCGTCACGCGTTTGAGCAGCGAGTTGGCTGCCTCGATCGGCGCGGGCAATCGGACACTTGCGCCGGCGGCAGCGGCTGCCGACAATGTCCGGTGATCGGCATCGCGCTGGACAACGGGCTGTGGGTCAAGACGCCGCGGGATCCGGACTTTTTGGGCAAGGGCGATTTGATCAAGGTCCGACGGCCGATCACCTGCTTCACGGAATGGACGCTGGGGCAAAGCTTGCCGCACACGACTCGTTATGGGCGGCTGGGCTTGGGGGTTCCCAAGAAGTTCGTCCTGGCTCGAGGCGGGCAACCCGTCACGTATGTTCGGGACAGTCGCCGGCAGGACCCGTACACCGCCGCGCTGCTCGCGCTGGCTCGCGTCTTTCAGGATGACGCGGCCCTGGCGTCGGCCCTGGGAAGGAAGCCGGCTGGCTTGCGCGACCATTCCGACTACCTCACGCACTTCAACAAGAAGATCAAGAAGGTCGCCAAACGCGCGGCGGATTCCGGGCCCAGAGTGAAGAAGGCCGCGACGCCGAGCAAAAGGACTTCGCACCCGAGAACCGGGCCGTGTTCCCGATTGCCGCGCCGGACGATTAAACGGGGGCGTCGTTTCGAGAACCGCTGATAGAGCCGCCTCGGCAGGCCGGGTTTTCAAAACGGCCTGGACGGATTAAAAATCCATAGTACGTGAGTTTTTAGCGTCTCAGCCCCACGGATCTTTTGCCAAACCAAGGGAGTCGAATATGTTGGACCAAGCTGCAGGCCATCGGGACGGCCGCGTCCGTGCCGGCGTTGGCCGAGTTGTTGCCGGACAAAGATCTCTCCCGAAGGTGGGAGTGATGGGATCGCTGGGGGTGCGACAGGATCTGGCCAGCGTGCCGGCGTTGGCGGCCCTGCTGGGTGCTGGGGACGGCAAGAGCGACTGAATGCCTGGGGAACTTGAGCCGGCGACCGTCCAAAGGTGGGCTGCGAGTTTCCCGGTTCGGTGGTTGGCAGACCGTGGATCTGGTTTACAATCGTGGCGCTGGTGAAAGAACCACGGCTCGGAGCGTGCCCGTTACCCAAGGAACCATTTTCCCGCACGACGGATCGTAACCATGACGGAAACGGACAAGGAAAAGCCCTTCGTTCATCTGCACTGTCACAGCCATTACAGCCTTTTGGACGGCGCCGGCTCCATCGATCGACTGATCCGGCGAGCAAAACAGCACGGGATGAACGCGCTGGCCTTGACCGACCACGGCAATCTGCACGGCGCGCTGGAGTTTTACAAAAAGGCCAAGGACGCCGGTCTGAAGCCGATCATCGGCTACGAGGCGTATATCGCTCCCGGCAGCCGGCGGGAAAAGTCCGCGGGCAACATGAAGGAGGCCAGCTACCACTTGACGCTGCTGTGCCAGAACCGCACGGGGTTCAAGAACTTGCTGAAAATGGCCTCTGCGGCGTACCTGGAGGGATTCTACTTCAAGCCCCGGATCGACAAGGAACTGCTCCAGCGGCATCACGAGGGCATCATCTGCCTGAGCGGCTGCGTGTCCAGCGAACTGAACCGGGCCCTGCTGCGGGGGCACGGAGGCGAGGAGCACCTGAAGGAAGCTCAGGAAATCGCCCAGTGGTTCCGCGACCTGTTCGGTGATCGGTACTTCATCGAAATCATGAACAACGGCGTGGAGGTCCAGAAACTGGCGCTGGACGCGGCCGTCGAACTAGCCCACAACCTGGACATTCCGTTGGTCGCCACCAGCGATTGCCACTATGTGGCTCCCGAAGACGCGGAAGCCCAGGATGTGCTGCTGTGCATCAACACGGGCAAGTTCCGCACGGACTCGAACCGGATGCGGATGGACGGCAATCAGTACTACCTCCGCAGCCCGCAGGAGATGTACGACTTCTTCCCCGGCTTGGAAGACGCGGTGGCCCGCAGCCAGCAGATCGCTGATTCGGTGGATCTCGACCTGGAGCTGGGCAAGCGTCACTTCCCGGTATACTCCCCGTTGCCGGAGGGGAAGACCGCCGAGCAATTCCTGCGCGAACTGTGCCTGCAGGGCTTGCACGAGCGCTATGCGGGCAACGACGAAATGTGTTTCGGCGGGCAGCTGTCCCAAGTGGTGCTCGACCGTCTGGACCGCGAACTGGGCGTGATCGGCAAGCTGGGCTTTCCCAACTACTTCCTGATCGTGTGGGACTTTGTGCGCCAGGCCCGCGAGATGGGCGTGCCGGCCACGGCTCGCGGCAGCGGCGTGGGGGCGCTGGTCTCGTACGCCTTGTACCTGAGCCACGTGTGCCCGATCAAGTACGACTTGTTGTTCGAGCGGTTCCTGGACGAAAGCCGCAAGGAAGCGCCCGATATCGACATCGACTTCTGCAAGGAACGCCGCGGCGAGATCATCCGCTACGTCAAGGACAAGTACGGTGAGGACAACGTCGCTCAGATCGGCACCTTCGGCACCTTGGCGGCGCGGGCGGCGATCAAGGACGTGGGCCGCGCGCTGAACATTCCGTTGGCCCGCGTCAACGAGATTTCCGCGATGGTGCCGGAAGAGCTGCACATCACGATCGACAAAGCCCTGGAGAAAAGCGCGGACCTCCGCAAGGTTTACGAAGCGGACGGCGAGATCCGGGAAGTGATCGACCTGGCTCGCAAGATCGAGGGCTTGGCGCGCAACATCGGCACGCACGCCGCCGCCGTGGTGATCGCCGACCAGCCGTTGACCGAGTATGTGCCGCTGTGCCGGGTGTCCGGCAAAGAGGACGTGATCACGCAATGGTCGATGGGCGACGTGGAGAAGGCCGGCCTGCTGAAAATGGACTTCCTGGGCCTGCGCAACTTGACGATCCTCCGCACCGCCGTCGACCTGATCGAGCAGACGACGGGCCGCCGGATCGACCCGCAGAAATTCCCGCTGGACGACCAGGCGACCTATGCCCTGCTGCAGCGCGGCGAAACCAAGGGCGTGTTCCAGCTGGAAAGCGGCGGCATCCGCGACCTGTTGCAGAAGATGAAGCCCGACCATTTTGGCGATGTCATCGCCACCAACGCGCTGTATCGGCCCGGACCGCTGGAAGGCGGCATGGTCGAAGACTATGTGGCCGTCAAGCACGGACGCAAACAGCCCGAGTACAAGCACCCCGTGCTGAAGGACGTGTTGGGCGAAACCAACGGGGTGATGGTGTACCAGGAGCAGGTGATGCGGATCCTGAACCGGCTGGGCGGCATCGAGCTGGCCAGGGCCTATTCCTGCATCAAGGCCATCAGCAAGAAGAAAGAAAAGGACATCGCGGCCAACCACGAGAAATTCATCGAAGGCGCGATGGCCAACGGCCTGAGCCGCAGCGACGCCCAGGAAATCTGGGGCCTGATCGAGAAATTCGCGGGCTACGGGTTCAATAAGAGTCACAGCACCGCCTACGCCCTGATCGCCTACCAGACGGCGTACCTGAAGACGCACTATCCGGTCGAGTTCATGGCGTCGCTGCTGTCGGGCGACATTCCCGGCCGCAACTTCAAGAAGAAGGACTCGCTGGTCGAGCACATGGACGACTGCGAGCGGATGGGGATTACCGTCGTGCCGCCGGACGTCAACACGTCGGACGTGGATTTTTCAGTTCGCGACGGCAAGATCTACTTTGCGCTCTCGGCCATCAAGGGCTGCGGCGGCTCGGCGGGCGAAGCGGTCGTGGCGGCCCGCAAGAAGGGCGGCCGCTTCAAAGATCTGTTCGATTTCTGCGAACGGGTCGACGTGTCGCAGTGCAACAAGGCGGCGATCGAGACGCTGGTCAAGGCCGGGGCCATGGATTCGTTCGGCGCCAAACGAGCGCAGCTGACGGCCGTGATCGAGCGGGCGCTGCAGTCCGGCGCATCGGCCCTGGCCGATCGCCGCAGCGGCCAGAAGAGCCTGTTCGGGGACATGGCCGAAGAACGCGAAGCGCCGGCGGTCAGCCTGCCGGACGTCCCGGAGTTTCCGGAGAAAGAGCGGCTGTTGATGGAGAAGGAAGTCTTGGGCTACTACCGCACCAGCCATCCCTTGGACGAATACGCCTCGCGATTCGCCCAGTTCTGCTCCCATACCACGGCCGATATCCCCCACGTCCCGGATCGCGCCGAGGTCATGCTGGGCGGCATGCTGTCGGCGATCAAGTTCGCTCACACCAAGAAACCCCGCCTCGGCTCGACGGCCACGAAGTACGCCAACTTCGATCTGGAAGACAAGGACGGCTCGATCCGCTGCATCGTCTGGCCCGAGGACTTCGAGAAGTTCGGCCACCTGGTCCAGCCGGAGGCGGTATTGCTGGCCCGCGGCACGATCGACCGCCGCGGCGGCGATGAAGCCAACTTGATCATCAACGACCTGACCCCCTTGGACGAACTGGACTCGCGTTACACCACCGGACTGATCATCTGCCTGGACGAACGCGACAGCGACTGCGGCACGCTGAAGAAGATTTACGAAATCATGCGCGGTTATCCCGGCCGGCGCGAGCTGCAATTCCATTTTTCGCTGAGCAATGGCAGTCGCGTGCAACTGCGGTCGCAACGTCTGCGGATCGACATCACGCCGGAACTTCGCAGCCGTGTAGACGACCTGCTGGGACCCAACCATGTGCGGCTGATCACGGCGCCTCCCGCCCCCGCAGCCAAAACGCGCAACAGCAACCGCCGCTACGACGGCCGCGGCGACTGACGTGGATGGGCCGCCGTCCAAGCTGCCTTGCACGTCGCAGGCATGCGGCACCTGAGGCAAGGCAGTGGTCTGGCGACCGCGTTTGAGAAAAAGCGAGGCTGGCAGAAGAACAGGGCCAAAAATGGCAATGAGAAAACCAGAAAGAGGTATTTTCCCATCTTTCTGTCCCCATTCTGCAGCCAGCCCTCGCGATGATGGACGCCCTAGCAAGAGGGCCTAAGTATCCTGATGTCGTCCCGCAGGTGGCAGTTGTCCCGGCGACGTCTGACACAGACGCTCTCAACCGTCGCGCTGCGCTGTTTCTGAGATCCGCCAACGATTATGGCAAATTCTGTGCCGCGTCTTCTGCTGAAACGCCGCACCTTTTTTCGCCGCATTAGGTCAAATCGGCAAGCCCCCGTGCTCAGGCCAAGGCCGCGTTTCGCAGCCTTTGCCGATTTCCTTCCGTCGCACAATGCAGCACCGCCCTTGCCTGCGTCTTGCGCGATCGTCGGCCCGGTGCTTGTCTCTTGCAGCTAAAACTCCTATCCTAGGCGAAGATGGGTTGTCGCGCCTCATGGGATGCCAGTCTTACCACTCGTGACGGTCCGCATCGTCATGGCTGAAATTATCGGGTCCGCGCAGGAAACCTCGCAAGGAGCTTTCGTCGCAGTCTATCAAGGCGATCGCGTCCGCGAGATGTACAAATTGACGAGGGGCAGCGAGATTGCGGTGGGACGCGACGAATCGTGCCAGATCATGCTGGCCGACGATGTCTGTAGCCGCCGGCACGGAGCGTTCGTCTGGAAAGACTCGGCATGGTGGATTCACGACCTGGGAAGCCGGAACGGCACGCTGGTCAACGGCCAGAGAATCAGTCAGCCCTGGGCGCTCCAGGAGGGCGACCTGATTCGGGTGGGCAAGACCAAGCTGCGATTCACCAGGGAATTGGCTGATGTCTGCGAATCCGAAACGCAGGAACCGGGGCGTCCGCCGCCTGATTCCACCGGCGACGAATTGAGCGATGATGAAGCCAGCGGCCCCTTGCCGTTGATCCTCGATCGCCGCAGCCGGGTGGGCCTGTTCACGGAAAGCAGCCTGGCGTCGGAAGGCTTATGGGACGCGCGGGTGCGGCGAGGCTTTGCGCGACTGTATGGCCTCATCGGGCCGATGCTCACCGCCGCCAGCGTCGAGGAACTGGCCAAGGTCGTATTGGATGGATTGCTGCCCGCCGTTTCCGCCGACGTGGGAGCCGTGTTGTTGTTCCCCGAAGGAGCCGTCGACCGCACCAACCCCGACCATTTGGTGACGATCGCCAGCCGCTCGCCGGCCGATTCCTCCACCCCCAGAACCTCGCGGACCGTGTCCCGGCGGGTGTTGCGCGAGGGCGAGGCGATTCTGGCCATGAACATCGAGCACGACCCGGACCGGGCCAAGCTGGGGACGATCCGGGAGATGCGGAGCGCGATTTGTGCCCCCATCCGCGGCGTCACGGCGAACCTGGGCCTGCTTCACGTGTACTGTTCGCGGTCGGGCCAGAGTCTGGACTTCGTGTCGCTGGAGATGGTCCTGGGCGTGGCCGACCAGATGGGGAAGACCATCGAGAGTCTGCGGCAGAAAGCGTCGCTGCAGGCGGGACTGCAGGGCGAGCGGGAGATCAGCCGGGCGCTGCGCCAGTTGTTGGAGACGGAAGGAAGCCTGATCGGCGACAGCCCGGGGATGCGTGAACTGCGCAGCAAGTTGGCCCGTCTGGCCGCGTCCGATGCGACGGTGCTGGTGCGGGGCGAGAGCGGTGTGGGCAAGGAGTTGGCGTGTCGCGAGCTGCACTTCCAGAGCAGTCGGCGGAGCGGGCCGTTCGTCTGTCTGAACTGCGCCGCGATTCCGGAAACACTCCTGGAGAGCGAGATGTTCGGGCATGAGAAAGGGGCGTTTACCGGCGCCACGAGCCAGAAGGTCGGCAAGTTTGAATTGGCCGGCGGCGGGACTTTGTTCCTGGACGAAATCGGCGAACTGCCCTTGCCTGTCCAGGCGCGATTCCTGAGGGTCCTGGAGGGGCATGCGTTTGAACGCGTCGGCGGCAATGCCAGCATCCGCCCCAACACCCGGATCGTGGCGGCGACCAATCGCGACCTGGAAGAGGCCGTCGAGAAGGGGCAGTTTCGCCGGGACCTGTTCTATCGCCTGCAAGTGCTGGAGGTGCGCGTGCCGCCGCTCCGCGAACACGCGGAGGACGTGCCGGAACTGGCCCGGCATTTCCTGGAGCGGGCCTGCCAGCGTCTGGGGCGGCCGCCGCTGCACCTGACGCCCGAGGCCCTGCGGGCGCTGGCGGATTACGCTTGGCCGGGCAACGTCCGCGAGCTGAGAAGTGTCATGGAACGGGCCGCGATTTTGAGCGACCAATTGGAACTGGGGCCCGGCGATCTGCAGATCCGTTCCGTGTCGGCGCAGGCGACTCCGGCCGATGGCCGGTCGCCGCCCGACGGCGGTGCCCTATCGCTCGATGAATTGGAGCGGCGCCACATCCTGCAGACGTTACAGAAGGCGAACTGGGTGAAACGCGAGGCGGCCCGCATCTTGGGCATCAACCGTTCGACGCTGGACCGCAAACTCGAACGGTACGGACTGGGCCACGGCGGTGATCCCCAACCCGGCGATGCGTGCTGACCCGGCGGGATCATTCGTGCCGCAAGGCCTCAATCGGATCCATGTGCGCGGCGCGGATGGCGGGGTAGATGCCGAACAGGACGCCGACGGCCACGGAAATACCGAAAGCAACCGGGATCGAGGCATGGACCACGATCGGTTTGACCGTGCGAATCACATCCGGTAGCTTGGCAATCAAGTCGGGGCGGTAGTCCGCCAGCCGATCACGCAAGAACTCCATGATCGGCGGGCAGAAGTAGCCGCCGGCGACACCGCACAATCCGCCCACGATCGACAAGGAGATCGTCTCGACGAGAAACTGCGTGACGATGTGCGTGCGCGTCGCGCCCAGCGCCCGGCGGATGCCGATCTCGCGCGTCCGTTCGGTGACCGTGGCCAGCATGATGTTCATGATGCCGATGCCGCCCACGACCAGCGAGATGGCGGCGATCAGTCCCATCAACACCATGAACATCAGCCGCGTGACGCGGGCCTGCTCCAGCAGTTCCTCGGGCACCACCACGGCGACGTCCTGACGGTACTTCTGGGGTTCGGCACTCAGCTTCGTCTCGCCGGGGACGGCTGCCCCCTGCGGCTCCAAATTCAGCGTCAGTCGCACCAACTCGGCCGTGGGACGCACGTGCGCGATGGCGTCGATCCGCAACGTGATCTGATTCAGTTCGACGACTTCCACGCTGAACGTGCTGCCGCGGCGGCTGACGATGAAATCGCCGATCCGCTGCTGCAACGTGCTGATGGGAATGTAGACGTCTTCAGAGAAATCTTGCGCCGACAGCGAACCGCCGATCGCGGCGGTGGGATTGCGGTACTTGCAGACCCCGATTACCTCGAAGTAGTCCTTGCTTTCCGGCAGGAAGATACGGCGTCCCAGCGGATCCTCGTAAGGAAACAGACGTTCCGCCAGCTTGCCGGCCAGCACGCAGAAATTGTGCCGTTCCTCAAGGTCGACGGCCGTCAGAAACCGCCCGCGAGCGATCTCCAGATGCGTCACTTGCTGGTATTCGGGCGTGCAGCCGACCAAGCGGGCGTCCACGGGGTCGCGGCGCCCGAAATTGATCTGGCGCCGGATCTCGCGGATCGGCAAGGCGCTCTTCAGCGTCGGAATGGTCTGGACCAACTTGTCGAATTCTTCGCGCTTCAGGCCGTACGGCACCGGGCCGGTGAATCCGGACAGCACTTCGAGCGGCGGCTTGATGCTGCGCACGATGATGTTGTCGGCCCCCAGTCCCTCGATCTGCCGCTGAGCTTCCTGGCTGATGCCCTCGCCGATGGCGACCAGCCAGATCACGCTGGCCACGCCGATAAAGATGCCCAACACGGTCAGCAGCGAGCGCAGCGGGTGCACCAGCAGGCTTTTCAGGCCCAGAATCCAGGTGCGCAGGAGGAACATGGCATCGTTCTCGTGCAAAGGCTCGCCGGAGGGCGGGGCAGACCCGCCAGACCCACCGCTGTCTCAAGTGTCAGCTACAGTCTGCCTTCTGCGGCCGAATCGTGCAAGCCATTCGAGTCCATTTGGACGAGGTTTGTGTGTGTACCCGCCGTCACTCCAGCCCAAAGGCTCCGGCGGGCGGGACGGGGACGCCGCCTGTTCGTGCCAGGCGCCCGGCCATGAATCGCGGTTCGATCGCAAAGAAGGCCCCGATGTTGTCCCGGCTGTGGTCCACGTTCACGCCGACCCGCACCAACAGCGACTCGCCGATCCGCGTCACGCCGATCCGTTCGCCGATACTGCCCGTGTCGCCCAGGTCGATCACGCCGCCCGCGTTGAGAATCCATTTCTCGCTCAGGCGATAGTTCACGGCGCCGTTCAGCAATCTGGCGGAGAACGGACCTTCGACGGCGCGGAAGCCCAGGTACACGTCGCCGCGCAGGGGCCGAGTCAGCACGGCGCCCACCGACGCGGTCTGCAGGCCGTCCGGAAAGAAGTCGAAGAACCCGTCGGACAGCACCGAAAAGCGGTCGCCCAGGTGCCAGCTGAAGTCGTAGCTCAGCAAACCGAGCAACTCGCCGAAGTTGTCGCGGTCCTGGTCGGGGAAGAACGAGCCTTCGACGTCGAACGAAATCCAATCGACGATTCGCTCCTGCCCCGGCAAGCCGCGTTTGGTCTGCCAACGCTGCCGCACGCCGACTTGCGCGATCATCAGGTCGCCGGCGATCTCGTTCGCCGGAGCCGTGACCCATTGCTGCAGGCCGCTGCGCAGGGCGTAGTTCCGGGCCGAGAACGGCAGCGGCAGTCCCGCGGTGCCGCCGTACAGATCCTGGACAAAGCGGCGCTGGAAATGCTCCGTGGCGTCGTCGTCCAGTGGATCGTACAGCGGCAGCAGACCGTACTCCTCGCTGGCGTCGGCCCAAAAGAAATCGGCGTCCAAGACGACCTTGTGAGCCAGTCCGTTCAGGTTCCATAACGGACTCTGGACTTGCGAATTCACGGACCAGAACGGCAGGCTGCCGCGCACGCCCGCTTGCCCGTAGGCCCGTTCCACCTCGGCCCCATCGACGTCCTCTTGCCAATACGCCAATTCGCCGAGCGCGTAGGGCACGACCTTGACCGGCCCCAGCGGCAGCGGCAGGCTCAGTTCCTGCCGCGTGGCGGCGACCAGTCCCTCGCGATCGTCGTAGCGCGCGCCCAGACTGTCCAACTCCCAGGGCAGCGACGCCTGCGCCGGTTCGGCTGCGGGCGACGGCAGCGTGGACGTCCGCAACCGCTCGTAGCCGACGAAGGAATGGGCGGACCAGGTGAGGACCTGCAGGATGTCCTGCCCCAGCAGGAAATGGTCGAACCGCGGCAGGCGTTCGGTCTGTGTAAAGAACTCGTTCAGCCGTGCGTCGGCCGTGATGCTCCAACTGCTGTTCGCCACGTAGCGTTTCAGTTCCAGGCCCGTGATCTGGTCCTTGCGCTCGTCCCATTCCTGCTCGAAATACTGCTCCAGAAAATTGTTGTCGCTGATCCAGCCCACTTCGGCGGAAAACTGGAAGCCGGCGGGCAACTCGTGGCGGTGCTGCCAAAATACGCGGCCCCGGTCCTCGGTCGTGGGCGTGATGCCGCGCCGGTCGCGCCCCAAATCATCCTCGCCGGTGTCGTGGATGCCCCAGGCGTCGAACGCGCCTTGCACCGGGCCGGGAATCGCGAGGAAGCCGAAGCGGTCGTAACGCAGGTGGGTGCCCAGCGCGAAGCCCCGCTCGCTGAGATAGTCGGTGGACAGCGTCCAATCCGTGCCTGCGGGCGGCTGGCGAATGCCCAGCAATTGATACACGTCCCAATCGGCCATCGCCTGGGTCCCGAACACGTTGTCGTGCTTCACCCGCAGGCCGTCCAGGTAGAAACTCGGCTTGGCCAAATCGGTCGCCATCACGGGCCAGTACAGGACGGGAACGCCGCCCAGGAACAGGAAGTTGTTGCGGCTGGCCGCCAGGTACCGGTGTGCCACCGCCGGCTCGCCGGTCTCCGGATCGACCGCGAACTGGCCGGTCAACGGATCGGTGCGCGGGACTTGCACGTCGCGGAAGGAAACGTCGCCCGCCTGCAGCCAATACCGGGGCACGCCCAGGCGGCTGGAGGTGACGGCGCCGTTGAGCGCGCGGAAGTTGTGCTGGTCCAGCTGCTGGAGGACTTCGGCCTTGAGCCGGATCAGCCCTTGGTAGCCCGGCGCGGGCGTGAGCACTTCGGCGTTCAGCACGGCCCCGTACTGCTGCCGCACGTTGTAGTACATCCGCTCGGCATAGATCACGCGGTCGCCCTCACGGAAGACGATATTGCCTTCCAGGTAGAACTCCAGCGGCGCATCCTTGGGCTGCAAGGCCTCGCTGGACGATTGGCCGCTGAGGTCCAGCGAGTCCAGCCGAGCGGTCCAGATGACGATCCGGTCCGTCTCGATGTCGATCTTGCCGTCCGCCAGACCGGGGACGTTCTGGATGCCGTCCACAACCACGTTGACGCCGGAGGTGATCACGGCGATCGTCTCGCTGCCGTCCGGACTGGGGAACACTTTGGCTTGCATCCGCACGTTGCTCCGCGAGCGGATGGCGATGCGGCGTGCGGCAGGACCGCCTTCGGGCTGCGGCGGCGGGACGGTTTCGAGCTGGGGGCGGGGCGCGGGCGCCGCGGGGGCGCCCAGCGACGGCCACGGGATCGGGCCGGAGGGCGACCACGGGACCCCCGGCGCCGCCGGCGGCGCGGGAGGCACCCAGCCGGGCAGCCGGGGCGAGTATTGGGCCTGGCGCACCGCCCCGGCAGCTTCCGCTTCGTGCGCTTGCCGGCCGCGTTCATAAACGGCCGGCTTGACCTGCGGCTCGAAGCTGGTGCTGGGCGCGGTGACGCGGATTTCGGTCGAACTGTAGAAGCGGCCGAACCACTGGTTCGCGCGAACCGTGCCGGCGGGTCGCTGGGTCGCCAGATGAGCGGCTCCCACGCGGCTGGACTCAATGCCCACGTCGCCTTCCAAGTACGCCAGGGCGCAACCCAGTTCGCCGTTGAACGTGTCGGGCCTCTTGACCCACAACACGGCTTCTTCGCTGCGGGCGGTCAAGTTGGCCTGAGTGATTTCGCAGTTGCCGCGCAGCACCCACACCTGGTACTCGCCCTCCTGCCACCAATTGGCGTGCTGGGCGCGGGCCAGCACTTCGGCGCTTTCCCGCGGCACCGGCAGCGCGACCTCGGCAGCATGACCGGCGGCGGCCAGCAGGGCGAAGGCGGCCCAGGCCAGCCAGCGCGCACGCCCAGTTCCGGCGCAGGACCACGTCCTTGCGCGCCCCGGTGAGCGGCAGGTTAGGGCGACGGGCGGCTTCAGGGTCAGGGCATCCTTGCCTGGTCCACAACAGCGCGGTCGGCCATGCCCCCGACGTCTTCCAGGGGCATCGCGACGAGACTTCGGCCGCGAAAAGACGAGACACACTTTCCGTCAGGGCCGGATTATAGGCACCTGCCAACGGCGAAACAAGCCGGATTTCACCGCCGCAGAGTTGCTGCAAGCTGGGGCTGGCGAACCAGTTAGCAGCAAGCGTAACGATCCACCGGGCAAGCCGGTGGCATTCTCAAGGCCGGGAAACAGCCGGTCCCGGCAGCAGCAAGGGTTACGATCTAACGGGCGAGCCCGTGGCATTTCGGCATGCATTGCCAGCATGTTTGCCCGTCTCCGCCCAGGACGTGCAGTGCTAGCGGCGTGCGGCAGCCCGCCCCGCTTCGCGCCCCCGTCGTCGCCGTGCATAGAGACGACCGGAGTGACTGTGCGCCGATGCCCCAAGAACAAAGCCTCTCCCCTGGAACGTTGTGACTCGAAGCAAGTAAAATGCCGCAGGTGGCCTTGCACTCGCGGTTGCATCGCATGTTGTGTGACAAGTGACGAATCCATTTTGACGCGACGGTGCGGCGGGAGAACGCTATGGAAGTAGAAGTGCTTGGTACAGATTCGCAGCGGCGTTGCTCGCGCCGCGATTTGTTGATCCGGGCGTCGCTGGGCGGATTGGCCCTGGACGCACTCTCGGCCGCGGGCAATCCCGCGGTCCGTGCGGAAGGAGCGGAGCAGCCGGGCAGTCGTGCGACGGCGCCGGCGGCGGTGAGTGTCACCGACTTCGAGCGGTCCTGCCTGCGGTTTCGCATGGACACCACGAAAAAGCCTCCCAAGACCGTGTCGCGCAAGCTGCCGATGACGCTGAACAACGTGCGCATGATCCTCGACGCCCGCGCGGTGATCACGCACAAGGCGTCCGGCCGGGTTCACGACTATGTCTTGACTGCCTCCTGCAAGAGCGAGCAGGTGTGGGTCCAGCGCGACATCTGGCATCAGCCCAATGCGGACATGTGCATGCTGGCCGGCCCCGATGAATTCCTGGTCTACAAACGCTGGGACAAGACCGACAAGGGCGTCATGCTGTTCCCGCCTTCGCTGGGCGTCCAGCCCGAACGGCAATGGGACGACCCGAAAGAATGTTTTGACCGGTTCTCAATCAACATCGCGACGCGTCCGGGACGCCTGCTGGAAAACCTGGACGCGATCCTCGACACGTTGTCATCGGACAACCCCGTAGTCAGTCAGACCGAATACGAAACAGCCAACTACCGCGTGTTGCTGGAGTACCCGGTGAAGGTGGTGAATTTCAGCGAAAGGGAGCGTTACTACCAAGTCGATACGGGACCGATCCTGCTGCCGGACTTCGAGCGCGAGTATCGCTCGTTGCTGGAAGGCTGCCGTCTGGCCTATATTGCGCACAACTGTCCCGACTGGGCCGAATTCATCGTCTGTGTTCCGACGCCCCTCGCGGGCGCAATCAAGGTCCACCATTACTCGCAAAGCATCCGCATCGAAGGGACTCGAAATCGCCTGATTGCGGTGACCTGACGTCCGGCCCGCGAGGACGGGCGAGTCAATGACTGTCCAGTTCTTGTCTGCGATCCTCATGCGGAGGGGCTGTGACTTGTCTGCGATCATCACGCGGAGGGGCTGTGACTTGTCTGCGATCATCACGCGGAGCGTGATGGCTACGGTGAAGTTCTCGCAGTGCGCGGTTCTTTTGGGTACAATCTTGTCTTTCCCGCCGGAGACAAGACGATGCATTCCAGGACCCTGTCCGTGCTGTTGGTTTTGCTGACTTCCCTCGCGTTCGGCCAGACGCCCCAACCACAGCCCGCCGCCGACAAGGAAAAACCGTCGATGCTCGGTTCGTTCCTCGACGCCGGCCTGCCGGACGAGATCCTGTTCGCGGTGCGCAAGCCCAGCATCGACGGCCATTGGTACGCCAGCATCGCCTATTATTCGATCGACCAATGCCGCCCCACGTTCCCCATGAATTCCGGCGGCAAGCTGTGCACCTACAACGTCAGGACAAAGCAAGTCCGAACGGTTTTCGAAGACCTCGAGGGCAACATCCGCGATCCGCAGATTCATTACGACGCCCAAAAACTTGTCTTCGCGTACCTGCCCAAAGGAAAACGGCATTACAGTCTGTATGAAATCAACCTCGACGGCACCGGCCTGAAACAACTGACCGGTCAGGGCGAGGACGTTTCGCCCGGCATGGAGGACTACTCGACCTACTCCCCGCCGGGCTGGGACGATTTCGAGCCCACGTACCTGCCGGACGGCCAGATCATCTTCTGTTCGACGCGGTGCAACCGCTACGTTCAATGCTGGCTGACGCAAGTCGGAACGATGTACAAGTGCGACGCCGACGGCAGCAACATCCGCTCGCTGTCGGCCAATGTCGAGCACGACAACACGCCCTGGGTGCTGGCCAACGGTCAGGTGGCGTACATGCGCTGGGAATACGTGGACCGCTTTCACATGGGCTATCATCATCTGTGGGCGATGAACCCCGACGGCACTCGCCAGATGATTCTGTACGGGAATCAGATCAACCACGGCACGATTCTGGCTCCCAAGCCGGTTCCGCACAGTCCCAAGCTGGTCGTGACCTGGTCGCCCGGCCACGGCATGCGCGAGCACTACGGCAAGATCGCGCTGATCGATCCGCGACTCGGGCCGGACGATCCTCGCGGCGTTCAGTACATCAGCAAGGGCAATATCCATTGCGACCCGTGGGCGTTGAGCGAAAACCAGTTCCTGGTCGCCAACAAGACCGCGATCGAATTGCTGAACGGCCAAGGCGAAACCGAGGTTCTGTACCGATTGCCGGAAGAACTGGCCCAAGCGGGATACTGGATCGGCGAACCGCGGCCGTTGATGAAGCGCCCACGGGAACCCGTCATCGCCGGCGAGACCGACCCGTCGGCCGATCATGGCACGCTGGCGCTGGTCAGCATTTACAAAGGGCGGAAAATGAAAGACGTGCCGCCGGGGACGGTCAAGAATCTGCTCATTTACGAGGTGCTGCCCAAGCCGATCAACTATGCCGGCGCGATGTCCGAAATGTCCGCCGGCGGCACATTTTCCGTCGAGCGATTGATCGGCACCGTCCCGGTCTCCGCAGACGGCAGCGCCTATTTCAAACTGCCGCCATTGCGCAGCTTTCTGTTCCTGGCGATGGACGAAAAAGGGCATTGCGTCAAGCGTATGCACTCGTTCACGTCCGTCATGCCCGGCGAGAAGACCACCTGCATCGGCTGCCATGAAAAACGGACCGAAACGCCCAGCGCCGACGACCGCGACCGGCTGCTGCGCCTGCTGCGGACGCAGCCCGTCGATCCCGAACCGGTCGCGGGCGTACCGGAGATTTTTGATTTTCTGCGGGACATTCAGCCGATCCTCGACAAGCACTGCCTCCAGTGCCACAACCACGACCGCGAAGAGGGCGGGTTCAACATTTCGGGCCACTGGGGCCCGCTGTACCCGATCGGCTACATCCAAATGTCCTGGCGGCAGCTGTTCGGCGACAACCGGATCATCCTGCCGTATTCCGAGCACAGCAAGAGCAACTTTGAACCGTACGCGATCGGCACCGGTTCCAGCCGCCTGCTCAAACTGATCGAAGAAGGGCACGAAGGCGTCAACATGCCGGAAGCGGAGCAGAAGATCATCCGCCACTGGCTCGACGCCGGCGCCAATCATGCGGGAACGTACGCGGTCAACAGTCACGGCACGATCGGCTATTACGAGCACAGCGGCAATGTGCGCAACGACAAGGACTGGCCGGAAACCCGGGCGCTGGTCGAGGTGATGAACCGCCGTTGCGACCGCTGCCACGCGCCGACCGAGGCGGAAAAGAAAATCGGCACCTACAAGCTTCCGGCGCACTTCTATGCCCGCTACTACCCGCCGGACGAATTCCAGAAGAACAGGTACCTTGCGCACACCATGTCCGAGGACGGCGGCCGGTTCAACCGGCACCTGATCTACAATCTGTCGTACCCGGAACTGTCGAAAGCGGCTCGCGCGCCGCTGGCCAAAGAAGCCGGCGGACTGGGCGTGTGCCAGGCCAAGTCCGGCGAACCGGTTTTCCGGGACAAGACCGACCCCGATTATCTGGCCATCGTCGCGGCCGTCGCCCGCGGCCGGAAGCACATTTTGGAGGAGAACAACCGCTTCTGCATGATCAATCCCAGCCCCAACAACGGCCCGGACTGCCCGGTCCAATTCGTTCCGCGCCGGGATTACGTCCGCGAAATGATCCGCTACGGAGTGCTGCCGGTGGACCACGATTTCAAGGCGTCGGTGGACCCGTTCGAGATGGACCAGGCGTATTGGAAAACGTTCTGGTACGTGCCGAAGTTGGCGGAAAGAAAGGCCCCGCACCGCCGCTCGTGAAGGAAAACGAGTCGCAGGAAGCCCAAGCGGGATCCCCGTAAATGCATCATCCAGTCGATCAAACGGAACAGCTCTCGCACGTCATCTGCATTATACCCAGCCCGGTACAAACTGCGAACCAGTTGCCACTTGGCACGAAAACGCCCCTCCGGGTCGCCGGCGGTCCGCAACGACTCGATCTGGGCTCGCGCCATTTGAACCGGCAGCGACACGTCGTCCTTCCATTCGCTCTCCAGTTTGTCGACCAGCTTGCAGACCGGGAATTTCAGGCGGGTCTCGAAGTCCCCTACCTGAAACACGTCTTCGCGGGGACGCCAGTTGGCGTCCGGTTCGGCCATGACCACAACGTTCCAGGACGCTGGACGCACGCGCCGGAAGTCTGCATAATACGCGGGATGCGGCCTGCATTCAGGCGGGCAATCAGAAGTGCTTGCCTGAAAAGAAGCCGGGCCTTTCTAAAAAGACTGGGTTGCTACCATGGAACAGCATCCGAGGAGACTCGAACACGTGCCCATGACGCATCCCTTCTTTCCCCGACTCAATCGCGAGGACCGTCCCATGAACCAAAGGCGTTTTGACTTGGTGGCTTTGAGCTTGCCCTGCTGCCTGGCGTTGCTTCTTGCCGGCTGTCAGAATCAGACGCCGCCGGCGTCCGGCGGAGCGGCCGTCAACGTGACGACCGCCGATCAACCTGACGCCGCTGCTGCTGCGCCGGCCGAGGCCGCGGCGAGTGAGGCACCTGCCAGCGAACCTTCAGCCCCGGAGAGCGAAACGAAAATGAGTTACCAGAAAACCGCATTTGGAAAGACCGCCGACGGCACCGAAGTCGACTTGTACACCCTGACCAACGCCAACGGCGTGGTGCTGAAGATGACCAATTTCGGAGCGATTGTCGTGTCGCTCGAAGTTCCGGACCGCGACGGCAAGCTGGCCAACGTCAATATGGGCTTTGCCGCGCTGGATGGCTTCCTTGGCAAACATCCGTACTTCGGCTCGACCGTCGGCCGCTACTGCAATCGGATCGCCGCCGGCAAGTTCACGCTGGACGGCCAGGAGTACGCGCTGGCCACCAACGACAACGGCAAGAACCATCTGCACGGCGGGAACGCGGGTTTCAACAAGGTCGTTTGGCAGGCGGAACCGTTCCAGAACGAATTCGGCGTGGGCGTCAAGTTCACGTACCTGAGCAAGGACGGCGAAGAAGGCTACCCCGGCAACCTGGACGTCACGGCCGTCTATACGCTGACCAACGACAACGAAATGGTCGTCGAATTCAAGGCGACGGCGGACAAGGCCACGCCCATCAACCTGACGAACCATTGCTATTGGAACCTGGCCGGGGCGGGCTCCGGGACGGTTCGCGACCACGAGTTGATGATCGCGGCCGACAAGTACCTGCCGGTCGACGCGGGGTTGATCCCGACGGGCGAAGTGGCCGACGTGGCCGGCTCGCCGCTGGACTTCACCAAGCCGGAAAAGATCGGCGCGCGGCTGGACCAGATCAAAGCCGACCCGGTGGGCTATGACCACTGTTTCGTGCTCCGCGGCGAAGCGGGCCAGATGCGGCTGGCGGCCAAGTTGAAAGATCCCGCCAGCGGCCGCGTGATGGAGATCCACACCACCCAGCCCGCACTGCAGTTCTACAGCGGCAACTTCCTGGACGGCAAGCCGGAAAACAACAGCTACAAGCAGTACGATGGCTGTTGCCTGGAAACCCAGCACTATCCCGACTCGCCGAATCATGCGGACTTCCCCAACACGATCCTGCGGCCCGGCGAAACGTTCCGCGAGAAAACCGTTCACAAGTTCTACGCGGAGTAGTTGTCACCCATCGTGTCCAGGAGGAACCAAGCTGTGTGTGATTCCACACGTGCCAAGTCGACGCGCCGTGATTTTCTGAAGAGCACCGGCCAGGCGGCTGCCGTCTCGGCCCTGGCCGCAGCGATGGTTCCGCACGTCCACGCTGCGGAGGACAACACGATCCGCGTCGCCCTGATCGGCTGCGGCGGGCGCGGCACGGGGCGGCCAATGCGTTGTCCGTGACCGGGCTTCGACGCCTATCAGAAGGCGATGGACTGCCTGGAGCCGGGCGACGTGGCGATCTTCGCGACTCCGCCGGCCTTTCGTTGGGTTCATTTTGGTTATGCTCTCCAGAAGAGGCTGAACGTGTTCATGGAAAAGCCCGTCACGATCGACGGCCCGACGACGCGGCGGATGCTGGAGTTGGCCGACCGATCGGAGGCGGCCGATCAGAAGGTCTTGTCCACGCTGTTGGAATTGGCTCCGAACGTCTGACCGGAGTATGTGCTGGGCTCCAGAATCCGGCGTTCGCGACGGCGAGTTCTTCAGACCGCCGGACGTTACTCCGCCTCGTCCAGTTCCTCGCGCAATCGCTTCAAGATCTTGTACTTGGCTTGCCGTACCGTACCGGGCGCCAGTCCCAACTCGGCAGCCACCTCCTGGGCGGGCTTGCCTTCGACCGCCGTCAGCCAAAACGCCTGCCAGGTGCGATCCTCGAACTCACCACGCAAGACATCCAACGCTCGACGGGCCGGGACTTTCAGGGCGCTGTCCGAACCCGACAGACTACTTGCGGTGGAAAAAGAGGACGGCGTGTTTCCCCGGACGGCCCTTTGCCAAGGTGTGGCTCGCGGGATATCATAGGCGGAGTTTCAGGGATCGTCCGCCGGGGGTCGGTCCTTGTCCGTGTTCATCCCGCCAAGTGTGGATTTCTGCGATGTCTCGAAAAGGTTCCGCATTCGCCGGTTTATCCGTGGCCATCGTTACGCCGTTCAAGGATGGGCAAGTGGATTTTCCCACCTTGCGGGCGCAGATTGAATTTCAAGTCCAGGCCGGCACGACCTGTATCTGTCCGGTGGGGACGACGGGCGAATGTCCGACTCTTTCCCACGAAGAGCACGAACGGGTGATTTCCGAGGCCGTGCAGGCAGCGGCCGGGCGGATCAAGGTCATGGCGGGCACCGGCTCCAACTGCACGACCGAGGCGATCCGTTTGACCAAGTGGGCGGCCAAAGAGGGCGCCGACGCGGCGCTGCTGGTGGGACCGTACTACAACAAGCCGACCCAGGAAGGGTTTTATCGGCACTTCCAAGCGATTGCGGAGACCGTCGGCATTCCGCTGTGCATCTACAACATCCCCGGCCGCACGGGCAAGAACATCGAGCCGGACACGATCTGCCGGCTGGGTGAATTGGAAAACGTGGCGATGGTCAAGGAGGCGACCGGCTCGCTGGATCAGGCGTCGCAGATCATTTCGGCCAGCGACCTGACCGTGCTCAGCGGCGACGACAGCCTGACGCTGCCGCTGCTGTCCATCGGCGGCGAAGGCGTCATCTCGGTGGTCGGCAACATTATGCCTCGCGAACTGATTCAGTTGTGCGCCGCCTTTGCGGCAGGCGATGGGAAGAAAGCCTGCCACCTGCATCACCGGCTGTTCCCGCTGTGCCGCGACATGCTCGGCCTGGCCACCAATCCGATTCCGATCAAGGCGGCCATGAAGCTGCTGGGCCGCGACAGCGGGGAATTGCGGCTGCCCATGACACCGCTGGACGAAGCGGGCGAGGCCAAGCTGCGCCGGACGCTGGACGCGTACGGACTGCTGTAGTGAGAAGCGACTCAATTCCGTTCCCAACGGGGCAAGCTAGCAGTGCTGTTGCCCAGCCAGCCGTTCGTTAAACTTTGCGCATCCGCTTAACTCTGCTCAAGCGTCAAAGTCAAACTGCCGATCAAAGGGACGCATCCCCATCGTACTTTGACCGCGGTAGGCAACTATGTCGTTGGATCTGAGCCAGGGCTCGCAACCGGAAGAGTCCGCCCATAGGTCGCCAGGGGCGTTCCAGGAATGGATCACCGACTGGGGCGGCGTCGCCATGGACAGCGTCCACGCGGCCGGCGATTTGGCCCTCTTCTCCTGGCGGACCTTGGCGTGGCTGTTCAGCCGGCTGCCGAAGCGGGAGACGTTCCTGCCCGTGCTGTACCAGGTGGGGGTCCTCAGCCTGCCGGTGGTGGCTTTGACGGGCATGTTCATCGGCATGGTGCTGGCGGTGCAGACGTTTTACCAGTTTCACCAGCTGCGGATGGAGACGCGTCTGGGCGCGGTGATCAACATGTCGCTGGCGCGGGAACTCGGCCCGGTGCTGGCGGCGACCATGCTGGCAGGCCGCGTCGGGAGTGCCATGGCGGCCGAATTGGGGACGATGCGGGTCACGGAGCAAATCGACGCGTTGGCCAGCATGGGGGCCAATCCGATCCGGTACCTGGTCGTGCCTCGTTTCCTGGCCTTTGTCTTGTTGATCCCCGCGCTGACCGTGATGGCGGTGTTCATGGGCGTGGTGGGCGGCTACTTTTACAGCGTGATCATTTTGGGCATCGACAAGCACCACTACCTGTACAACTCCCAGCTGTTCGTGGGCAGCTACGACCTGTTCAGCGGCCTGTTTAAGAGCGAGTTTTTCGGCGTCGCGATCTCGCTGGTCAGCTGCTACCAGGGGTTCAACTGCAGCGCGGGCGCGGAGGGCGTGGGCAAGTCCGCCACGTCCGCGTTCGTGCAGTCGTTCGTGTTGATCTTGGCCTTGGACTTGATGTTGGGCATCTGCCTGGACTCGGTTTACTATATGATCTGGCCGGAAGGCGGGAGCATTTTCAGCGGGTAAGGAGGAAGGCGTGGCCGCGTCTGGCCGAGACGGGCAATCCGGTCTCGGAGCGAGCGGTTTACGGTGCGCCGGTCTCGGAGAGACCGGGCTACGTGTTTGGCGGAATCCGCCCGAGGCCCCTATTTCCGTTTGAGCTTGTCATGAACGCCTCACCACCAGCACCTGAACACGACCGGCCGCTGATCGAAGTGCGGCGGCTGAACGTCAGCTTCGGGCGGCAACAGGTGCTGCGGGACATCGATCTGACGATTCCCCGAGGCCAGACGCTGGTGGTGATCGGAGAAAGCGGCTGCGGCAAGACGGTCCTGCTGAAGACGCTGATCAACCTGGTGCGGCCGACCAGCGGCGAGGTGATCTTCGACGGCCAGCGGCTGGACCGGCTGGGCGACCGCGAGTTGACACAGCAGCGGATTCGCTTCGGCTTCGTGTTCCAAAGCGCCGCCTTGTTCGACAGCATGGCCGTCGGCCAGAATGTCGCCTTCCCCCTGCGCCAGCACACGAACTACCGCGACAGCGAGATCCAGGAGCTGGTCTTGGCGCGGCTGGCCGAGGTCGGATTGCCGGACTCCGTGGCGGTCAAGAAGCCGGCGGAATTGTCGGGGGGCATGCGGAAACGGGTCGGATTGGCGCGGGCCCTGGTGATGAACCCGGAGCTGATCCTGTACGACGAGCCCACGACGGGGCTGGACCCGATCATGAGCGACGTGATCAACGAGTTGATGATCCGCACGCGGCGGAACCATCCGGTGACCAGCGTGATTGTGACGCACGACATGCTCTCGGCCCGCAAAGTGGCGGACCGCGTGGTCATGCTGCACCCCGCAGGGCGTCTCGGACCCGGCGAGTCCCAAGTGATCTTTGACGGCCCTCCCAGCGTCTTGGACCGTTGCGACGACGCCCGCGTGCGGCAGTTCGTCCACGGCGAGGCGGGCGAGCGGCTGATGGAAATGCGGTCGGCCGCGATGGCGGTTTGACCCGAGGCACCGGCAGGTGGCTGCTTATGGACGAACGTGTTCTGCAATTCCGAGTCGGCGTGGTGGTCGTGGCCTCGGCCATCATCACCGTGATCCTGGTGATGTTGTTCGGGGCCTGGCCGAGCGTTTGGGAGGGACGGTACGAAATCCACGTCACGTTTCCGGAGGCGCCGGGCATCACCGTGGACGCGCCGGTCAGAAAGAGCGGCGTGTTGATCGGCCGCGTCTCCAACGTCAAGCTGCAGGAAGAAGGCGGCGTGCTGGTCAGCATGCGGATCTTCGACCAGTTCAAGTTGCGCCGCCACGAGACCTGCCGCATCGGCACCGGTTCGTTGCTGGGCGATGCCGTCGTCGAGTTTGTGCCCAGCAGCAAGGACGAACGCCTCGCGCGGTTTGATGCGAACCATGATGGGAAATTGGACGAGGACGAGGAGCGCACGGCCAACGAACTGCTCGCGGACACGGAATACATGTCCGATGGCGTGGTGGTCAGCAACCCGCTGCGGGCCCTGGTGAACCTGGAGGGCAGCGTCTCGTCCGCCTTCCGTTCGCTGGAAGGCGCCGGCAAGGAGGTGTCCCAGTTGGCGCGGAGCGTAAATCAAGCGGTCGGCGGCAGCGACGACCAGATCCGGCGGATCATGCAGAAGACGGAGGTGGCGCTCGATCATTTTGATCAAACCATGCAAGCGGTCGAGAAAATCCTGGGCGACGAACAACTGGCCGGCCAATTGAGACAGACGATTCAGGAGATCCCCGCCTTTGTGGACGAGACGCGGCAGACCATGGCGGCGGCGCGGACCACCATGGACCATGTCCGCGAGATGAGCGACAAAGCGAAGACGAACCTGGACCACTTGGAGAAATTCACCAAGCCGCTGGGCGAGAGCGGACCGCAGTTGGTGGCCAACGTCGAGGAGAGCACGCGGAACCTGAACGACTTGCTCGAGCAATTCGTCGCCTTCAGCGAGGCGCTGAATTCCGGCCGGGGGACGCTGGGAAGGCTCGTCCACGACGACGAGGTGTACCAGCAGATTCAACGCGTGGTCGGCAACGCCGAAGAGATCACGCGGCGCGCCCGCCCGATCGTGGAGGACGTGCGCATCTTTACCGACAAGATCGCCCGCGACCCGCGGCAACTGGGCGTCAAAGGGGCTCTGGATCAGCGTCCCAGCGGCCTGAAAACCGGATTGGGCGAATGGTAGTGGGACAGCAATGCCTTGGGGGCAGGCCCGACGAGCAAGTTGCGGGATGGACAACGGCCACGCCCTCCGTGGCCCTGCTGTGGGACCATCCTCACGCCTTGGCTCAAGCATTCTGGCCCAGCCCGATCGGACCCGAGTTCCTGCCTTGGGCATCAGACGGACTGGAGTTCCCAATTCCGCTCGCGCGCCGCCAACTCATCGACGTGCAGAGGCCAATCGTGCAACGTCGCGGGATCGAAGTCGGCGCCGTTGGGCCAAACGAGCGTGTGCACTTCTGGATCAATGGCCACCTGATTGAACAGCGAGAATACTCCGTTGGGCCCAGTTATCCCTCAGAAAACTCTTCGCGGCGTTGCCGCAAGGGGCTACCTTGCCGGCTGCGACCAATCGCGGCGCTGCCGCGAGCTGGGGATGTCCATCTTCTGGCGGTACTTGGTGATCGTGCGGCGGGCGACGACCAAGCCTCGCTTGCGAAGTTCCCGGACCAGTTCGTCGTCGCTGAACGGGTTCGACTTGTCCTCGGCGTCGATCACTTCCTGCAGCTTCAGGCGAACGGTGTCCCAGGCGATCTCTTCGCCGTCCTCGCTGTGCGTGCCGCCGACGAAGAAGCGGCGCAGGGGCAGAATCCCGCGAGGCGTCTGGATCCACTTGTCGTCCACCGCGCGGCTGACCGTGGTCACGTGGACGCCGACCTGATCGGCGATCTGCTGCATTTTCAGGGGCTCGATGTATTCGGGGCCCTCGTCCAAGAATCGCTGCTGGTAATCGACCACGGCCTGGGCCACACGCGCCAGCGTGTTCCGGCGTTGCTCGATGGACTCGATCAACCACTGGGCAGCGTTGATTTTGCGTTTCAGGAATTCCTTCTCTTCCGGCGTCGCCGTACCGTTGGCCAAGCGGCGGCGATAGTATTCGCTGATCCGCAGCGACGGCGTGCGGCTGTCGTCGACGACCACGCGATAGCGGCCATCTTCGCCCTTCTCGATGATCACGTCCGGAGTGACGGCGGGCACGACGGAATCCGCAAAGGAGGCGCCGGGTTTGGGATTCAGCTTTCGCAATTCGTTCCAGGCCGCCTGGATCGTCTCGATCGAATACCCGGTCTTGCGTTTGACGGCGGGCAGGCGGTTGTCCCGCAAGTCTTCCAGATGATCCTGGATCAGCGTCTTCTGCGCTTCGTAGTAAGGCATCTCCGGCCTCAACTGGACCAGCAGGCATTCGCGCAGGTCCCGAGCGGCAATGCCGACCGGCTCCAGCGACTGGACGATTTCCAGGGCCCGCCGCGCGGCCTGCAGCGTGTCGGGCGTGGCATCGGGCGGCAACAGGTCTTCCAGGCTGGTGCGAAAATAGCCGCCGTCGCTGGGATCGAGGCAAGAGATGATCCGTTCCGCAATTTCCCGGATTTCCTCATCCAACTCCAACTCGCCCAACTGCAGCAGCAGATAGTCTTGCAGCGACTGGGGACGCGATTCGATGTTGGCCATCGCGTCGTGCTTGCGATCGGACTCTTCGTCCATCCGGTTGACGGATCGCCGCGGCATCTCGTCGAAGTAGTCCGGGAGTTCCCGATCCAACTCCACCAACCGCTCGAAATCGTCGACATTGTCCTGCCGTTCATCGACGATCAACTCCTTTTCCTCGACCGTCGGCTGATCGGGATTATCCTGATCCGGAGGGCCGTCCTCGGCCGAATCGGGCTCGAATTCCTGCAGTTCCAGAGCGGGATTCTCGTTCAGGGCCTGGTCGATCTTCTCCAGCAGCGCCATCGTCGGCAACTGGAGGATCTCCATGGACTGGATCATCCGTGGAGCCAGTTTCTGCACCTGCTGCAGCGTTTGTCGAGTTTCCAGACCAAGTGAAAGCCGCATGATTTCCTAGGTGGTTGACGCCTGCGGTTCCGAAGCGAGCGGTCTCTGTCGTCCTAGTGTACCACTTTCCTGCCGAGATTCGACCCCTCGTGGCCCAACATTTGCGTTACCATTTCTGCCGGCCGGCCAGAGCGTCCGCCAGGACCTCTTTGTTGGTGTACTCCAAAATGCTGCCTGGAGCAACCCCGCGAGCCAGTCGAGTCACTTCGACGGAGAACTCGGACAGCAGGTTGGAAAGGTGCAAGGCCGTTCCATCACCTTCGACCGTCGGATTGGTCGCCATGATGATCTCCTGAAAGTGGCCGTTCCGCACGCGCTCGACGAGCGGTTCGATGGTCAGCTGATCCGGTCCGATCCCGTCCAGCGGCGCAATCCGGCCCAACAGCACGTGATACAACCCGCGAAAGACGCCCGTCTGCTCCAAAGACATCAAGTCGCGGGGCTGTTCGACCACGCACAACCGGGTCGTGTCGCGCTGCGGGTCTTGGCAGATCGTACAGATCTCGCCTTCAGACAGATTATAGCAGATTTTGCAGTACCGCACGTTGTCGCGGACGTTGCGGATGGCGTCCGCCAGCGCCAGCGCTTCGTTCTTGTGTACCCGCAGAATGTGGTAGGCCAGCCGTTCCGCCGACTTTTTGCCGATGCCCGGCAGCTTGGCAAATTCTCCGATCACGCGGGCCACGGACTCCGCAATCTGCGTCATGTTAAGACTCCGCGTCAGGTTCGCCTCCCCCTATCTGGGAGAGGGCTTCCTCCAAGCCGGGCACATCCAGATCGGAGGTCACGAACTTGAACGCTTCCAAGTGCAATTGCCGCGCTTTCACCACGGCCTGATTGACCGCGGCGGGAATCAAGTCCTCGATCATCTCCCGCTCACCGCGCGCGACCAGTTCCGGATCGATCTTGACTCGCAAGACTTCGCCCAGGCCGTTCACCTCGACTTCGACCATGCCTGCCCCGGTGCTGGCGGTCGCGCGTTGGCCCTTGAGCTTCTCGTTGACGGCTTGCATCTGCTCGCCCAACTGCCGGGCTTGCCGCATGACCGACATGAAATTCCCCAGACTCTTGAACATCGGACTTCCCCGCCGCACGAGTTCAACCGTTGCGTCGCTCATCGACGCGAATCACTTCCGTGTCAAACAGTCGCTTCGCTTCCTGGACGAGCGGATGCTGATCCAGTTCCCGCATCCGTTGTTGCCGGGAAACCGCTGGAGGAGGCTTTTCGGGCCGCTGCGGTTCCGGCTCCGCCGCCACGGCAAAGTCGATGCGAATCGTCCTGCCGGCTCGCCGCGCGAGTGCCTGCTCCAGTTCGCGTTTCACATCCGGCCGCTCGCAGTACTGCTGGTTATATGCCCGTTTGAGGTGAACCACCAGTTGGTTCGGCTCTTGAACCGCCAGAGACGAATAATCCCCGGCCATTTCCGCCTTCAGGCCGGAGATCTCCTCCAATGTCTCGCGCCACGCCTGCCGGGCAACTTCCTCCGTCCAAGGTGCCGTCGGTGCGGGAACTGCCTCGGCAGACACATGCTCCGTTTCGCGCGGCGCTTCCCTGCCTTCCCCTTGCCCTGGCAAGGCCGTCCGACTCGATGCAGATTCCCTCGGCGGCGAGGCGGCGGACGCCGGCTCGGCCGGTGGTTCGCGGCGGGCCCGCGACACCTGCGGGCGGACGCACGCTGGGGGTGTGCCGTCGCGCAGCTGGGCGATCAGTCCGGGCAGCGCGTCCAGGTCTTCCAGCTTGCAGATCCGCACCAAGGCGATTTCCAGCAGCGTGCGGACCTGCGTGCTCTGCCGCATCCGCGTCAGGGCTTGATCCAGGATCTGCAGCGCCGCCAACGCCGTCTCCAGTCCCCAGCGCTGTCCCGCCTCGCACACCGCGGCGAAGTCGGCCGGCGCGACGTGCAGCATCAGATCCTTCTGGCAGCCCACCAGCGCCGCCGTAACGTCCCGCAGATAGCCCAGCAGCTGCTCCGCCAACTGGCCGACGTCGACGCCTTCACGGATGGCGGCGTCCACCTGGTCCAACGCCTGCGCGGCATCGCGGGCGATCAAATGCCCGACGATCGTTTGCAGCCGGCCACCGTGGGCTGTCCCCAGCATCGCGTGGACGTCGTTCTCGGTGATCCGATCCCCGGAAAAAGAAAGCAGTTGTTCCAGCAACGATTGGCTGTCCCGCATCGAACCGCCGGCTCGCCGGGCCAGCAACCGCAGTGCTGCATCGTCCGCCTGCACGCCTTCCTCTTGGACGATGAACCGCAACCGCTCGATGATCGAATCCGTCGGCACGGGAGCGAAATCGAAGCGCTGGCAGCGCGACAGCACCGTGATCGGGATCTTGTCCGCGTCGGTCGTACAAAAGATGAACTTGACGTGTTCGGGCGGTTCTTCGAGCGTCTTCAGCAACGCGTTGAAGGCCGGGACGGTCAGCATGTGGACTTCGTCAATGATGTAGATCTTGAACCGCGAACGGCTGGGACGGACATTCACGTTCGAGCGCAGTTGGCGGATCTCGTCAATCCCGCGATTGCTGGCGCCGTCGATTTCCAGCACGTCGACGTCGTCGCCCGAAGCGATGCTGGCGCAGGCGTCGCATTGGCCGCAGGGCGCAGGCGTCGGGCCGGAGACGCAGTTCAGGCACTTGGCGAGAATCCGGGCGGTCGAGGTCTTGCCGACTCCCCGCGCGCCGGTGAACAGATAGGCGTGGCCCACGCGGCTGGTCGTGATCGCGTTGCTCAGGGCCTGGGCAACTTGTTGCTGCCCGACCAGTTCGCCAAACGTCTTGGGCCGATAGCGACGCGCCACGACCACATACTCACGCGGCCGATGGCCCCCGTGGGAGGCCACGTCGTCAGCGCGATGACTGGCATCGGATTGGCTTGGCATGACTCTTGCTCGCGACCCGCCTGGAGACACGAAACCGCGTCCGCCGAAGAGCGCCCCCCGCACAAGAGTACACCGCTTATGGCTGCTCCTGTTACGGCCTGACCAGGTTCACGGTTCCCCCTTGCGAGGGGCGCACTTCGACGGACGCTGGACCTGCAACAACCACCTTTGTAAACGCTGGCGGGTGCGGAGTCAAAGGGTAGGCGGCGGTCGGACGCTCGGCGAGCGGAGGAATGCCGCCAAAAAACACGCCTTGTGCAACGTTCCCCGCCTGCCAAAATCTCCTTGGCTACACCGCACGGGCGGTTCGCGCACGATTGTGTGGCCCAAGAAGTGCCGCCGCGTCACCGAAGTGTTCAGCGGACGCGTAGTGGCCGAAAACACCGGCCGTTTGGAGGACACGCTCACGGCGCCTTGCACCGTCTTGTACGAAGTGGAGCAGTAACCTCAAACAGCGCATCTCGTATTTTCCTGCGGATACGGTACGTGCCAAGCAAGCCATCTGCAGTTTAGAGACTGGCAGACGACGTGCGCACTTCAGGCACGGCTGACAAAGTGAGCCGTGCCGCACCGAGCAGGTTCACGCCCGTCGCCGATAAAGGAGTGAGCAGCAGGTACGCGTCCGTTACGTCGCCCCCGGTTTCCCGCCGTCGTATCCACCCTGCCTGCGGAGCTTGTCCAAAATAGGCTTCGATCTGCTCAGGCGACAGCCCGCTCAGGCGTTCGTCCGGCGACAGCCCGCTCAGACGTTCGTCCGGCGACAGCCTGCCCAGGCGTTCTTCAGCGGGCAACTGATCCAGCCAGTCACGCCGGTCGGCGGGTGGGGCCTTAAAGAACAGCTCCCGCGCCACTTCCCGTTTGTAGTCTTCTTTCGTGTAGGGCACCTCAAATCCCTCCATTGCATACGATTGCCGCAAGTCGTTCAGAATGTTGTACAGTCCCGCATCCCGGGCTTGGTAATGCTCCATCCCGTAACGGACCAGCTCCCGGTCACCGCTCAGCAAATGCCATAGCGCGTTCCGTGGCGTCTTGGCAACCTCGCTGGGCACAATGACGCGCAGGACCAGCTGAAGGAACCTAGGCGACCTCCTGGACTACGCCAGGAAGTCGAGGCCATCGGTGCGGCAC
>CAZAQY010000036.1:0-47119 GCA_964486845.1 uncultured Pirellulaceae bacterium | reverse complement strand
TGCATGGCTGTCGTCAGCTCGTGTCGTGAGATGTCGGGTTAAGTCCCTTAACGAGCGAAACCCTTGTCCCTAGTTGCCAGCGAGTCATGTCGGGGACTCTAGGGAGACTGCCGGTGTTAAACCGGAGGAAGGCGGGGATGACGTCAAGTCCTCATGGCCTTTATGATCAGGGCTGCACACGTCCTACAATGCGATGTACAAAGGGACGCAAGCTCGTGAGAGCAAGCAAATCCCAAAAAACATCGCTCAGTTCGGATTGCAGGCTGCAACCCGCCTGCATGAAGCTGGAATCGCTAGTAATCGCGGGTCAGCATACCGCGGTGAATGTGTTCCTGAGCCTTGTACACACCGCCCGTCAAGCCACGAAAGTGGGGGGGGCCCGAAGTCGCCAAGCTAACCCGCAAGGGAGGCAGGTGCCGAAGGTCAACTCCGCAATTGGGACTAAGTCGTAACAAGGTAGCCGTAGGGGAACCTGCGGCTGGATCACCTCCTTTCTAAGGATGTTATGTCTGTCGCTGGCGACGGCGCCAGACAAAACGTGGACGCGATCTCGAACACTCGAAAGGTCCGCCGAACGCAAGTTCGACAGCTACTAAGTTGAAAACAAAACCCGCCAGGATTTGGCCGATCCTGGCGGGTTTTTGTGTTTCTTGAGAATCGCTCCGCGCGAAAAGGTGCTCTACCAGCCTCCGTGTTCTCCGCGCCGTAGCATGGTTCTCTGAGCCGTGCAAAACACGCGCACGGCTCGGAGAGCCATGCTACGAATGGACTCACTTCGCGGGCGTTTGGCCGGCGGTCACGTCCGTTGCCAAGCCCGCAATCGGGGCGCCATCCCGGCCGGCGATGCGGGCGCAGGCTTGCCAGCCGCCTCCGCCCTGGGTGATCTTGAGCATCAGCAGATTGGCCCCCTTCTTGAGTTGGATCGGGACGATGTCCTGATCGGGCACGGCGCCGCGGTCGATGTTGTTCGCATGCACCACGGTGCCATTCAGCCAAGCCTTCACGCCGTCGTCGCTGCCGAGCAACAGCAAGGCGTCGCAGTTGTCGGGCGCGATGATTTGGGTCTTCAAGTACGCCACGCAGTCGGTTTGGGCGGGAAAGACGAGCCCGAGATTGACCATGTCTGTCGATGGCAGTTGTCGCCAGGACACCTCTTCGTCCTGTTTCTCCGGGCCGAACTCGATGGGAAACATCTTCTCCGCCCCCGTCACGCCCGCTTGGCGGTACGGACCGCATACCAGCCAGTCGCGCAGGAACGAGCCGCTTTGTGGCTTGCCGCGCAGCGCCGCCGCCCGCCGGACGACATCCGCCGACTGGCAGTGGGCCATAATCTTGGCCGCAGCTTCCGCCGCCGCTTGCGGCTGCGAGTCGATCAGCTTTTCTGCAATGCTCACCGCCGCGGCTCCCGCTTCGTTCGCCAGGCCGGCGTCCGTCAAGTGGGGCAGCACCGCCTCCAACGCGGGCCGCGCCGGAACCTGGCCCAACTGGCCGAGGGCCTGCCGCTTTTCCTCGACACGCCGGGCCACGGTCAACGCCTGCGAGAGCAGTGCGACTCGCTCGGCCGGATCCGCCACTTGCCCGGCCAACTGCACAAAACCGCGCATCGCCAGCGCGTGCAAAGTCGAGTCCTTGCTGCTGCGAGCCATTTCCAGCAGTTGCGGTGCGGGAGTCGCGTTCGGCCACTGGGCGAGCACCCGCACGGCTTCTTTCGCCAGTTCGACGTCTTCGTCCTGCGCCGCCTTCTGCGCCACGTTCAGGGCCTCGGGCGTGCCCAGGGCGGCCAGCACCGCTACAAACTGGCGGCGTTGTTCCGCAGCGGCGCCGTTGATGGCGTCGATTACCATGCGTGCGGCCTGATCCTTGTTGCGGCTGGCTTGACAGGTGGCGTACAGGGCCTTCAGCAGGGGTTCGCGATCGGCCGCGAGGCGTTGTTTGCCGGCCAGTGCCAGCAATGGGGCAAGGGCTTCCTCCGCCGCCAGTTTGCGGAGCGATTCCAGCGCGGCCAGTCGGACCGGTTCCGCGCCGGCGGAAGCGTTCTCCAGCAGCACGCTCACCGCGCCGGCCTCGTTGCGTTCGCCCAGGACGCGCAGCAATTCGGCTTTCACCGCAGCGTCCGACTTGCCGATTTCGTCGAACAGGGCTTCTTGCACGCCGGGGCCGTGGATGCGAGCCAGCGTATCGCGAGCCGCGTCGCGTTCGGCCGTCTCGCCCTGCGCGGCGGCCTGGGCCAGCGTGGCGACCGTGGCCGGGACGTTCAGTTCGGCTAGCGCACGCCAAGCAGGCACCCGCACCGAGACATGGGCGCTCTGCGTCGCGGCGAGCACGGTCGGCAGCGACTCGGCGCCACGCTTCAAATCTGCGTCCATCACGGCCAGTTGCGATTCGGCCGGCAGCGACGCCCACTGGGCTCGGCAGGCCGCGATCACCTGCGGGTCGCCCAGTTCGCGAACCAGTTGCAGAGCAACGGTCCGGATCAGAACGTCGCTGCCACCCAGGGCCCTCGTCACCAGCTCGCTGCGCTGCCCTGCGTCGGCCAGGACAAGCCCCCGCCATGCCGCGGCTCGGAATTGAGCCGGCGCCTGCCCGGCGAGCAGGTCGCGATACAGGGCCGCCGCGCCGGGCGCATCTCCTGCTGCCTGCAACTGTTCGGCGCATCGCAGCAGGCCTTCGAGCACCACCGCCTGAAGCGCCGGCGGCGCCTTGTCCCGTGCGGCGGACAGCGCGGCGACCGCGTCCCGGCCGCCGATACGTCCCAACGCGGAGGCCGCTGCGGAGGCGATCGTCAAGTCCACATCGGCCAGCAGCGGCGTGAGGAACGGGACCGCCTGCCGGTCGCGGCGCCAGCCGAGCGAGTCGATCAGCCCAGCCTTGACCGGGCCGGAGTACCTGCTCGCCGCCTCGCGCAAAGCGGCGCCCGCTTCGGCACAGGGTATCCCCTCCAAGGCGTACCGCGCGGCGTGCGAGGTGCGTTCTTCGCCCAGCAGGGCGGCCAGCGCGGGCACGGCGCGCACCGTCCCGACGATTCGCAACTTCTGGCAGGCAGCACACTTCTGCGGCACGCCAGCGGCCGATTCCAGTGTGGCGATGAGGTCTTGCTCCTCATCGGCACGCGCAGCCGGCGTCACCAGCACGATCAGGCAGGCGACCAGCCCCCGCCGTCCGGCTTTCCACATTGATTCGACGTTACGTTTCGCGCCTGCGGCAGGTAATCCAAGCTGAGATTGCATTGAAAGGCCCCTTCAATCGTCCGCATTTCGTACCGAACGGATTGAAATCCGTTCTACCGTAACGCGGGCTCACGCCCGCAACCCAAATGCTTTCGTGGTCGTACTCGTCCTCCCGCCGCGTCTTCCGTGTTCTCCGCGTCCCAATCCGGTTGTACCGAGAAGTCGGACGCGGAAGACACGGAGGACACGCGGAAGGCGAGGGACTCCCCTCTTTCTGCTAAAATACAGTTGAAGGATGCAATCCAAAAATGCTCAGTGAACAAACCACGGTACAAGTTGCGCGCTTCTTGCGCACATCATACGAGGTAAGACTCTGATTGCCGCTGCTCGCTGCGTCAAGACCACGGCAGCCGGTCCAAGTCCACATTGCCTCCGGACAGCACCAAGCCAACTCGCATCCCCCGAAACCGAGCCGGTTCCTTTAGCACGGCCGCCAGCGTCACGGCCGACGACGGCTCGACGACCAGCTTGACTCGCTCCCAAATCAGCCGCATGGCGGCGACGATTTCGCCCTCGGTCACCGTCAGGATCTCGCGGACGTGCTGCGAGATGACCGCGAAGGTGCGCTCGCACAACGCGGCTCGCAGTCCGTCCGCAATCGTGTCCCCGATCTGCGGCGGCAGCAAACTGCCGGCCTGCAACGACTGCTGCGCGTCGGCCGCCAACTCCGGTTCAACGCCCACGATTTCCGTCCTGGGGCTCACGGCCGCCGTCGCCAAGGCGATGCCGCTGATCAGACCTCCGCCGCTGACCGGCGCCACGATCTGGTCCAGACCCGGAGCTTGTTCGTGCAGTTCCAGGGCCACGGTGCCTTGTCCGGTGATCACCGCCGGGTTGTCGTAAGGATGGACCAACACGCCGCCCGTCTCGTCCAGGATCCGGCTGGCGACCGCCGTCCGGTCGGCCAGCGTGGGGCGGCAGAACGTAATGCGGCCGCCATACGCCTCGACCGCCCGCCGCTTGGCCGCAGGCGCATTTTCCGGCATCACGATGTGAGCGGGAATGCCCCGCAAGCGGGCGGCCAAGGCGAGCGCAGCCGCATGGTTGCCCGAACTGTGCGTCACCACGCCCCGCGCCGCCTGGTCGTCCGCCAGCGACAGGACGGCATTGCAGGCCCCGCGAAACTTGAACGCCCCGGCCTTCTGCAGGTTCTCGCACTTGAAGAACAGCCGAGCCCCCGCCAGTTCGTCCAGTGCACTACACGTCAGGACCGGCGTGCGATGCGCTCGCCCGGCAATCCGCTCCGCCGCCGCGCCGATCTCGCCGATCGTGGGAATGGACACGTCTGCACTCATTAGCACCGCCGCAAAAGACGCAGGTTGAAGTAGGAAAAAGCAACCCCGGCAAGGATTGAACCAGGCCAAGATCTTACAGAAAAAACGAGGTATCGCCCAGAAGGCGACGCAAAAAGCGACGGATTCTCGGCCGATTTCGACTGCGGTGACGCAGTTGCCGAGTGGCTTGACGCCTGCCGCGCAGCCCTCTGTTACGAGACGCTGTAACGCAGCCTGGCAAGGGTCGGGGCAGCGGTTCACTCAGAACATCTGGTCGCGTGTACATTATTTCTGATGCGCGCCTGTACACCGCGCCCGCTCCGCCTTGCGCTCCGGCGCGCAGCGGCGGTCAACCGGCTCGCGCCAGCTGCGGGACGCCGACCGGCAGCTCCCGGAGCCGTACCCCCGGCAGATTGGCCCGCAAGCTGTCGCCGCGGACCCAACGGCCGACGACTTCCTCCGGGATCAGCGCTCCGACAAACCCCGCCACCAACACACCGCCAAACAGCAGGGGAATGATCGACTTGGAAAAACTCCAGGTCTGACGCATCCACTCGGAGAGTTCCTCCCGCTCGAACCACGAACCCACCATCGCCAGCGTGGCCAGGAAACAGGCTCCGGCAAACCACCAGCGATGGTCGTAGACCCAGACGGCCCATTGGTAATTTGGCGGAGCGAGACGTTCTGTGCGGTCGATGTCGGCCTTGGCAACCATTACCTTCTGGCCCTTCTTGAACTCTCCCACGGGCTCTTCGACCTGCACGCGAAGATATTCGGTGGTTTCCAACCTCACCGCCACTTCCATGCGCGTCCCATCCTTCATGTGGAGGATCGTGTGGCTGAGGTTCGCCCAGTCGCTGAAGACCAGAAACGCGATCATCGTCGCTCCCTCCCGCTGCAGATGATGCGATACGGAGGTTACTGCGCGACTCCTCCCTCGGGAAAACTCGTCGAGTAAGACGCTAGTCAGTGGCTTATCTCGCGATCCAGACCGATGTCCGCAAAAGAGGTTGGATCCTCGATGGGTTCCATATGGGTGATCACCGTTGCCTCGCGAAGGGCACGGCGAAGGTCGAGTTCCAGTTGTTCGAGCAATTGATGGCCGCGCAGCACCGTCCATTCACCAGGAACCAGGACATGCACCGACACAAACCGTCGGGAGGCGGCTTGACGGGTCATGAGCGCGTGGAATTGGATCCCTTGGCTTCTGTACTTCTCGAGTACACTGGCAATCGTTTGCTGATCGTCCGCCGACAACGCTGTGTCGAGCAGACCCAGCACGGATCGGTGAAGCAACTTGTACCCGGACCAAACGATATTGACAGCAACGGCAATTGCCACGACAGGATCCAACGGCTGCCAGCCCGTCAGAGTCGCCGCGACGAGTCCCACGATGACGCCGGCAGACGTCCAGACGTCGGTCATCAGGTGGTGAGCATCCGCCTCCAGGGTGATCGACTCGTGCCTTTTCCCGACAGACAGGAGAATTCGGGCTACGCCAAAATTGACCAATGACGCAAACGCGGAAACGGCCAGCCCGATTCCCATCTGCTCCAAGGGCCTCGGGCTAATGAGGCGCAGCACTGCGGCGACCGCGATGCTGATCGCAGCCAGCAAAATCAACGTGCCCTCGACGCCGCTCGAAAAGTACTCGGCTTTGCCGTGGCCATACGGATGGTCCTCGTCAGCAGGCCGAGCAGCAATTGTCAGCATCGACAACGCCACTATCGCACCGACTAGGTTGACGAGCGACTCTACGGCGTCCGACAACAAACCGACCGAACCGGTTAGCACATAGGCTAGTCCCTTGAGGCCGATCGTGACGATTGCAGCAGCAATGGAAAGCCACGTGTAACGAACGAGCGAAGAGCGAGCTTTCAAACTACGTTTAGGCATAGCTGTCATTTACCCCGTATTGGGGGGCGTCGGTTTACCGATACTCCACCGACGTGTCGAAAGCCTCGGGCACACCGCGAGCGGGCATTCGAGCTGGTTAACCGTTCTGAGGGCGTTTTGACGGCGATGCCGTGTCTCGGATGCCAAGCGTACAGAAACCGACTTTCTTTTGCCAGAGGAGCAGCTTCACTTTTGTGTGCAGAGCAAGTGACGAACGCCGGAGAATACGGGAGGATTCGCTTGCCGACCTGCTGATCGTGGCCGCTTACGGCGCGTGGGAAGATAGGCCCCGCGGCGTTCAGACCGCAATCTGTGAGACCAGGTCCCAGAGCCACTGGGGAGCGAAGAACAGGGCTAGCGTCACGGCGGCGCAGAGCAGGCCCCCGACCAGCGCCGACAGATCGGCCGATGGGACCGGCGGCTCGCCGCTGGCGGGCCGCAGGTACATCGCGGCCACGATTCGCAAGTAGTACCCGGCGCCGATGGCCGCGTTGACGGCCATGATCACGGCGATCGCCTGCGAGGCGGCGGTGCCGGCCGACCAAGCGGCGACCAGCAGGTTGAATTTGGCGAAGAAGCCGGCTGTGGGCGGCAGGCCGGTCAGACTGAAGAGAAACACGGCCAGCAACAAGGCCGTTGCGGGACGCAATCGGCCCAATCCGGCCAGTTCGTCCAACTGGTCGATCTGGCGGTCGGGGCCACCCAAGCTGATCAAGACGGCGAACGCGCCGACAGTCATGAAGCCGTACACGGCCAAGTAGAACAGCAGCGATTCGACGCCGCCGGCCAGGCCGCCGGGGGACTGGGCGATGGTCAACCCGACGAGCATGTAGCCGGCGTGGGCGATGCTGGAATAAGCCAACATCCGCCGCACGTTTGTTTGCCATAGCGCCAGGACGTTGCCCAAGCACATCGTGATGACGGCCAGCCACCACATCGCCGGCGTGAGGATTTCCGACAGCGCGATTCGCGGCCCCAGCGCCGAACTCGGCGCCGGCAGAATGGCGATCAGCCGCAGCAGCACCGTGAAGCCGGCCAGCTTGGGCGCGATCGAGAGCATGGCCGCTCCGGCCGCGTGCGTACCCTGGAACACGTCCGGGGCGTAGAAGTGGAACGGCACGGCGGTGACGCGCGAACCGATGCCCGCCACCACGGCGATCAGGGCCACCGCCAGGATTACCGGCAGCGGTGCGGCGGCCGAGTTGACCAGCCCCTGCCGAATCGCCTCCAGACTCGTCGTGCCCGCCGCCCCGTACAAGAAGCTAAATCCGTACAACAGCACGGCCGACGAGAAGATGCTGAGCAGAAAGTACTTCAGCGTCGCCTCTTGGCCGGCGCTCGTGCGGCACAACAGATACAACAAAATGTACGTGGGGATGCTGACCAGTTCCAGCGCCAGGAACAGGCCGACCAAATCGTTGGCCGCGGCGGTCAAGTTGACTCCGGCCAGGATCAGCAGCAGGCAGGCGTGCGACTCGCCCGCTTCCTCGGCCGCGAACTGGTTCCAGCTGATCAGCACCAGCACGCCGCCGGTCATCAACGTCAGTCCCCGCACGAACCACGCCAACTGGTCCCCGCGGAACGGGCCCGACCACAGGCCGTCGACCGGCTCTAGCGGCGGACCGTGCAGCCAGAGCCAGGCGGCGAAGCCCAAGGCCAGCAGCGACAGGCCGCCGCAGCCGTGCCGCGGACCGGGCGCAGGCGACTGATCCGCCGATCTCTGGAAGGGCGCGATCAGAAACAGAGCGCATGCGGTGGCCACCAGCACCACTTCCGGGAGCACGTAGCCAAAGCCGTCGATGATACTTCTGACCGCGTGGTCCACTACTGCTTCTCCACGTCTGCGACCTTCCAATCGGCCGTCACCGTCGCGTCGGGCATCCGCGGCTCGACTTGCGGCCGGTCCGTCTGCTTCTCATAGATCCGAGCCACGGCCTGCACGTCCGGGCGAATCACGTCCAGTACGGGCTTGGGATACACGCCGATCCACAGACACAGGGCCGCGATCGGCAGCAGGGCCGCCAGTTCGCGGCCGTTCAGGTCGGCGGTCGGCTGGCCGTGTACGCCGGGCTCTTTCAGCGGACCGAAAAACGACCGCTGCAGCATCGACAGCAGATACCAAGCCCCCAAAATGATCCCCGTGGTGCCGATCACGGCATACACGGCGTGGAACTTGAACATGCCGATCAGCGACAGCACCTCGCCGACGAACCCGTTCAAACCGGGCAGTCCGACGCTCGACAGGCAGATGAACACCATGCCGCAGGCCAACCGCGGCAGACGCGAGGCGAGCCCGCCCAGGTCCGGCATCATCCGCGTGTGATAGCGGTCATAAACCATCCCGACCAGCAAGAACAGGGCGCCGGTCGACAGCCCGTGATTGACCATCTGCAGGACGCTGCCGCTGATCCCCTCCGCGTTCAACGCGAACATGCCCAACATGCAGAAGCCCAGATGGCTGACGCTGCTGTACGCGACCAGCTTTTTGATGTCCTGCTGGGCCAGCGAGCAGAGCGCGCCGTAAACGATGCCGATCACCGCCATCGTCGCGACCAGCGGCACGCCCAGGGTCAGCGTGGCGTCCGGCAACAGAGGCAGGCACAGCCGCAAAAAGCCGTACGTGCCCAGCTTCAAGAGCACGCCGGCCAGGATGGCTGAACCGGCCGTCGGCGCCTCGGTGTGGGCCAGCGGCAGCCAGGTATGGAACGGGAACAGCGGCACCTTGATCACAAAACCCGCCGAGAGTCCTAGAAAAATCCAGCACTGCATGTAACGCGGCAAGGCTCCCTGGCCGCTCAACTGCCGCGCCAACTCGGGAATGGCAAACGGCGTACACAGCGCTTCGTTGCGGCTCAATACGCACAGCACCAGCGCGATCAGGCCGACGAGCGTCAGCACGCTGCCAGCCAGCGTATACAAGAAGAACTTGTACGCCGCATACTGCCGCTGCGGACCGCCCCAGATACCGATCAGGAAGAACAGCGGGATCAGCGTGACCTCGAAAAACACATAAAACAGCAACAGATCAAAGGCGCAGAACGCCCCGATCAGTCCTGTTTCCAAAACCAACAGGCAAGCGTAGAACTCGCAGGCTTGCGTCCGGATCGACTCCCAGGAGACCAGCACCGAAGACACCATCAACAAGGCGGTCAACACGACCAGCAGCAGGCTGATGCCGTCCTGGCCCAGGTAGAACTCCAGACGCACCTGGCGGCCGACGTCCGGGCTGCCCGCCGGCGAGTCGAAAGTGGAGGCCGCGTTGGGCTTGGCGTCGGACCAGGAGAAGGTCATCCAGGTGTGCCGGAATTCGACGCGGGGCCGGACGGGCCCGCGGGCTGACTCGCTCGCGAGAGGCAGCGAGGTAAACTGAGCCGCCATCACCAGGGAGATGACCAGGGTGGCGAGCGAGCCCAGCAGGCTGAGCCAACGCGCGGCGCCGGCGGAGCGCAACAGCATCACGACCACGGCGGTCGCCAGCGGCAGCAGGATCAGCACGGGAAGCAACGTCGACATCAAATCACTCTCACACAGTAGCAGGCACGCTCTGCGTGCCGCCCGCCAGTCCCAATGATCACTCTCACACAGTAGCAGGCACGCTCCGCGTGCCGCCCGCCAGTCCCAATGCATGCAGACTCCACGGGCCGGGGCGGACGGCACGCGGAGCGTGCCTGCTACTGTGCCCACACGTTCAGCACTGACATCAGCAGTGCGGCCAACCCTAACAACATTACCAGGGCGTACGTTTGCACCTGTCCGTTCTGAACCGGGCGCAACAGACTGCCCAACATCACGGGAACCCGGCCCGCCGCATCCACCAGAAAATCGACCAGGTAGTCGTCCAACACGCGACACAACCACGCGACTCCCTGCAGCGGGCGGACCAGCATCGCCACGAAGATTTCATCCCAGTAGAACTTGTTGAGGGACCAGCGGTAGGCCGTCGTCAAAACCTGGGCCAAACGTCCCGGCAGACCGGGGCTGCCCACATACACCAGCCACGCCCCGGCGATGCCGATCAAGGCCGCAGCGCTGCCCAGCAGCATGGGCATCCAGGCAATCGCATGCTCCTCGCCGCTGGTCAATCCGCGCGTCTGGGCGAGGTAGTTTCCAAAGAGCCCGGTCGGGCCGACGACCAGACCGACACCCACCGCCATCGCGGCCAACAGCACCAGCGGCACCCCCATCACCGGCGGTGACTCGTGCGGGTGATGGCCCGCTTCGCCGGGGAACCGCTCTTCGCCCCAGAACGTCAGGAAGTAGGCCCGGAAGGTGTAGAAGGCCGTGAGCAGGGCCGTCGCGACCGCGACGATCTGCAGGACCAGGAAATACTTGGCGTACAGCACCGAGCCGTGACTTGCCGCGGCGACGGCGGCCAGAATCTCGTCCTTGCTCCAGAATCCGGACAGCAGCGGTACGCCGGCCAAGGCGGCCGCACCGCACAGGAACGTGAGATGCGTGAGGGGCAAGGCGCGCCGCAAGCCGCCGAAACGCCGCATGTCGATCACGTCGCCCATCGAGTGCATCACGCTGCCGGCACTGAGGAACAACAGCGCCTTGAAAAAGGCGTGCGTGAACAGGTGGAAGATGGCGGCCGTCACGGCCAGGGTCACCACATCCTTGCCGCCTGCGGCACATCCCAAGGCCAGGAACATGTATCCCAACTGGCTGACGGTCGAGTAGGCCAGGACGCGCTTCAGGTCGTATTGCGTCAGCGCGATCAGCGCGGCCAACAACGCCGTAAACCCGCCGATCCCCGCCACGAACACTTGGACCCAAGGGGCATGGACGAACAGCGGCGTGCAGCGGGCCACCATGTACACCCCGGCCGTGACCATCGTGGCGGCGTGGATCAGCGCGCTGACCGGCGACGGCCCTTCCATCGCGTCGGGCAACCAGACGTGCAGCGGGAACTGGGCCGACTTGCCCACCGCGCCCAAAAACAGCAGCAGACAGATCAACTCCAGCCGTCCGGGATGCTGCTGAGCAATCTGCTGCAGGAATCCCTCCCGCCCCAAGACGACTTCATAGTCCAGCGTGCCGAACGTGACCCAAACCAGGAACACGCCCAGCATGAAGCCGAAGTCGCCGATGCGGTTCACCAGGAACGCCTTGCGGGCCGCCGCCGCGGCGCTGGGCCGGCGGAACCAGAAGCCGATCAGCAGGTAGCTGCACAGCCCCACGCCTTCCCAGAATACGAACAGGACCAGGAAGTTGCTGGCCAGCACCAGCATGGACATCGAGAACACGAACAACGACACCTCGGCGAAAAACCGCGCATAACCGGGGTCCCCGCGCATGTAGCCGGCCGAATAGACCGCCACCAGCAGGCTGACCAGCGTGACCATGGCCAGCATGACGGCGCCCATCGCATCGGCGGTCAGCGTGATGCTGACGTCCAATCCGCCGATCCGAATCCACTCGTACCCAGCCGACACGACCGCGGGGTAGTACGGATGATCCATCTCATACGGCGTCTGCGGAATCGCGAACGCGAGCACGCCCAGCGAACTGCCCAGGGACACGACCAGCGCCAGGATGCAGGGATAGTGGCTGCGCTCGCGCAACCAACGGACTCCCGTGAGCGCAATCAGCACGCAGGCCGCCAGCGGAGCGAGCGGGATCGACCAGAGAGCGATTTGCCGGACGGTTTCAGACACGGCGGCCGGCCCTCCGTTTCGGAACTTCAGGAACCCGCCCCGCCGGGGTCAGCCGGGGGAATTCGGGATGCACGGGCAGCAGCGGCGCGACCGGCGGTTCCTCGACGCCTCGCCCCGAGTCCAGGCCCTCTTCGGCCAATTCGCGCCAGGCACCGGCGTCCAGCGTCCGCTTGCGCCGGTACAGGGCGACGAACAGCGCCAGGGCCACGCCCGCTTCGCAAGCCGCCACGGCCACAATGAACACCGCGAATGCCTGCCCCTGGTAGTTGCCGTGCAGGTGCGAAAAAGCGACCAGGTTCAGCGACGCGCCCTGCAACATCAACTCGGCCGAAAGCGTCATCACGATCAAGTTGCGGCGTGTGAGGAACCCGATCGCGCCCAACGCGAACAGCACGGCACCCACCCCGAGGTAATTGTGCAACTCGGCCATCATACCTTCCCTCGCGGTGTCCGAAGTGCGATCGCAATCGCGCCGATGCTGGCGACCATCAGCAACGTCCCCGCCAGTTCGACGGCGTACAGGTAATCGCCGAACAGGCTGCGCCCCAGGCCTCGAACGGTGCCCACCGGCCGGTTCCGTTGTTGGCTCAGCGGACTGGCCGCCAGCGAAGGCGCCTGGCGAACGGCGGGAGCGCCGGTGGAGTCGGAATCGCGAACGGCACTGGACTCCGGCGACACACCAACTCGCAGAATCGCCTGGCTCTGGCTTGCCGGCGTGGCCGCAGCCGTCTTAGAGGTTGCCGCAAAACGGCCGGCCGCCGTCTCGGGCACCCACGGCCGCAAGGCACACAGCAGACCGCCCAGGACCAGGAAGCCCGACAACGTGGCAGCCAGTGGCTGGCGGGCCCGCTGGTCGTAGGCGGCGACCCCCACCGCTTGCTGGGCCAGCATGATCAGAAACAGAAACGTCACGATGATCGCGCCCGCGTACACGATCGTCGAGGCCGCGGCCAGAAACGGCGCGGAACGCAGCAAGAACAGTCCGCAAACGCAAAGTGTGACGACGACGAACCACAACGCCGAGTAGAGCGGATTGCGATTGGTGATCATCAATACGGCGGCCCCAATCGCCACCAGGGCGAAGAAGCCGAACAACAGATTCTGGACCATGGCTGTACCCGGCTGAAACAACGTCAGACCGCCGCTGGCCAGCGCAGCCAACCCCAGCAGCGCTCCGGCGGAGCGCGGCCAAGCCTTGGCCCGCGGCATCAACCACCACACGGCCAGAAAGCCGAGCAGCGGCGGCACGACGGTCAGGGCATGGCCGCCGGGCCAGTCGGTTTGTGCAAACATCGCTGGGGTCAAGTCTACGGTCTCACCGTCTTCGCGGCACTCCGCTATTCCTTTTGCTCCATCAACGTCGAGGCCGGGCCCAGTTCGCCGCTCCGCGTGCGGACCGGGTCCTTGCCCGAATTCACCGTCTCGTCGTAAACGCTCAACAACTTCTCGCGATCAAATAGCATTCCCTCCCGGCTCTGGCCCGTCAAGTCGTAGATGCTCGTCAACTCGATCGCGTCCACAGGGCAGGCTTCCTCGCACATCCCGCAGTAGATGCACCGCAGTTCGTCGATGACGAACTTCTCCGGGTACTTGTCCCGATCCGGCCAAGGCGCCTCGGCCGCCACAATCTCGATGCAATTCGCCGGGCAGGCCGTCGCGCACAGGAAACAGGCGACGCACTTCACGCGGCTCTGGTCGTCCCGGTTCAGCCGATGGACGCCGCGATAGTTGGCCGGCAAGTCCGGCTTGACTTCCGGGTACTCCTGCGTGACGCTGGGCTCGCGAAACAGGTGCCGCAACGTCGTGCGGAGCCCGGTCGCGATTCCGGGCAGCACACTCGCTTCCCAGAAACCGATCTCCGGCTCCTCGACCCAGTGGATTTCGTGTTCTTGGATCGGCATCAGACCGTACCTAACCTCCCGCTTGCACCGCCGCCGGGCGACGCAACAACCTCGATACGCGACGTTTGGCCGCCTGCGCCGACACGATCGCAGCCCCCACGAACATCGCCAGCGACGCCGGCAGCAGCCACGCCTCGGACAACGCGAACTGCTTGACGACAACCACGCACACCAGATTCACCGCCGCCAGCGGAATCAACCCGTGCCAGACCAGTGACATCAGTTGATCGTAGCGGTAGCGGGGGATCGTCCAGCGAATCAGCATGATGAACAGGATCAGGCCAAAGACCTTGACCAGCAGCACCAGCACCTTGACGAACGTCGCGCCCGGATACGCACTCGCCTGTTCTGCGATCCAGGGAAAGTGCCAACCGCCGAAGAACAAGATCGCGACCAGAAAACTGACCGTAATGACGTGCGTGTACTCGGCCAGGAAGAACATCGCAAACTTCATCGCACTGTACTCGGTGTGATAGCCGCCGACCAACTCCTGCTCGCACTCCGGCAGATCGAACGGCAGCCGATTCGACTCGGCCAAAGCGCTCATGAAGAAAATCAAACAGGCCAGCGGCTGAAACCAAACGTGCCAGCCGAGCAGGCCGCTGGTCGTCTGATGATTGATGACCTGCTCCAAGTTCAGCGAGCCGGTCAGCAGGATCACGCCCATCAGCGACAGGCCCAGCGGGATTTCGTAACTGATGACTTGCGCGCTGGACCGCAACGCGCCGAGCATGCTGTACTTGTTGTTCGAGGCCCACCCGCCGAGGATGACCCCGTAGACCGCCAGGCTGCCCGCGGCAAACAAAAACAAGATGCCGATATCCAGCCGCGGGGCAATCACCCATTGGAACTCCTCCTTGGGATTGCCGGAACTGGGCCCGAACGGCACGACCGAGAAGGCGAGGAACGTCGTAAACATGGAAATGCTGGGGGCCAGGAAGTACAACGCCTTGTCGACGTGCGCCGGAACGACGTCTTCCTTGAGGAGAAATTTCAGTCCGTCCGCCATTGGCTGGAGCAGACCGAATTTGCCGACCCGGTTCGGCCCCATGCGGTCCTGGATCCAGGCGGCGAGCCTCCGCTCCAGCCAGATCAAATAGGCGCAGGCGGTCAGCGTCGCGCCCAGCACGACGCCGATCGCCAACACCGTGTGCAATAAGGGATGCATGTACGTCGACCCTATCCCGCTTCGTAAACTCCCCACTCCCCCAAATCGCCCGCCGCCAGCGGGGCCAAGGCCGGGATTTCGTGCGCCATCTCCTGACGCAACGTCGGCGCGTGAAACAACCCGCGCCGTCCCGCCAACTGCCACAAAATACGGCCATCCGGCCAAGCTTCATCCGGCGGGGCCACGGCGCGCTGGATCGCTTGCGCCAAGCCCGCACAATTGACGAACGTGCCCTCCCGCTCGGCAAACGCCCCGCCGGGCAGCACGAAATGAGCCACGGCGCTGGCGGGCGACGGCAGGATGTCCTGTACGACCAGCAGCTTTAGGGCGCTCAATCCGGCCGCCTGCTCCGGCGTGATCCACGGCTCCGGGTCGCCGCCGAACAAATACAGCGATTCCACGGTCCCCGCGGCGATCTGGCCCAACATGTCATCCAAGCCGATCACGCGGCCTTCGAAATGCCGAAGAATCGCCTCGATGCCGCGACGGTTCGGGCACTTTTCCGCCCGGATCACAAACTTGGCCGGTTCGACCGCGTTGCCCCGCACGTCCTTGGGGTAGCGGTCGTCCTGGCCCACCTGCCGCACCGGCCCAAGGGCAAACCGCACGTCCGGTGACAGGCTGCGGAGGTACTTGGCGATCAGGTATCCTTCCTCGACCGTCATCCACGGCGACAGGACCGCCGCCAGGCCGCTGGGACGCTTGGCCGCAGCCCGAGCCAGCGCGGCCCGCAACGCCGTCAGCATATCGTCCCAATCGCAAACAGCCGCTTCCGCGCCGCTCCGCTGCAACGGCTCCTTCAGCCGGTCCTCGCGATGGAGGTAGTGAAAGCCGAAACGGCCTTCGTCGCACATGAAGTAACCTTGACCCTGCGGGTTGGGCCGCGGGCGAAGGCGGTAGACGTGCTCCTTGTTCTGATCGACGACGATGCTGCAGCCGGTGCTGCAGTTCGGGCAGACGCTGCGCGTGGTCTTCAGCCACCAGACGCGCTGCTGGTAGAGAAAATCTTTGCTGCACAAGGCCCCGACCGGGCAGATATCGACCACGTTCCCCGCCAGCTTGTTGTTGCACGGCCGGCCGGGAAAGATGTCGATCTCCTCGTGACTGCCGCGGTTGATCACCTGCAACTCCGCAGTGCCGCTGATCTCCCGCGTGAAGCGCACGCAGCGCGTACACATCACACAGCGATCGGTGAACAAGACAATTTGATCGCCGATGTAGTGCTTGTCCTGCCGCTGCAGCTTCGGCTCCTGCAACCGGCTGTGAGCCCGCCCGTAGCGATACGTGTAATCCTGCAGATAGCATTCGCCCGCCTGATCGCAGATCGGGCAATCCAACGGATGGTTCAGCAGCAGGTACTCCAGCGTGGCCCGCTGGGCGGTTTTCACCTTGTCGCTGTCGGTGACGATCACCGTCCCGTCCTTGACCGGCGTCTGGCAGGCGGGCATCAGCTTGCCCTGCATCGCCACCGAGCCGTCGGGCTTGCGGTCGCCGACTTCGATCAAGCACATCCGGCAACTGGCCACGACACTCAGGGCCGGGTGCCAGCAGTAGTGCGGAATCTCGACGCCGGCCAGGCGCGCGGCCTGAATTGCGTTCAGTCGCTCCTGATCGCCGATTTCCACCGTCTTGCCGTTGATCGTCACCGTGGCCATGAGTCACCAGAAAGGGTTCGAAATCCCAGCCCCTACCGTCGTGTTCGCTTTCTTGTCTTGCGGTGCGCGTTTTGGAGTGCGGCGCCTTGTCGCCGCTTTGGCTTGATCGCGACGGAACAACCGCCGCTTTGTGTTCCGCTGCTGTGCTGTGTCTCCTGAACCCAACCAGCGGCGACGCTACAGGCCGCTGTCCAAAGCGGTGACAAGGCACCGCACTCCAAAACATCAACTTCTACGCTCTGCTCCCCCTGCGAATGTACTCCTCGAACTCCGGACGGAATTTGTTGATCGCGTTCTTGACCGGCCAGGCGGCGCCGTCCGCGAGGCCGCAAATGGTCGTGCCGGGAATGACGCCCATCGAGCCTGCGACTTCCAGCAGCAGATCCAGATCGCTTTGCCGGCCGCGCCCGGCAAGAATACGTTCCAGGATCTTGGTCATCCACGCCGTGCCTTCGCGGCAGGGCGTACACTGGCCGCACGACTCGTGGGCAAAGAACCGGCAGCAGTTGTACAGCACATCGACCATGCTGGTCTGATCGTCGACCACGATCACGGCGGCGGTGCCCAGTCCCAGGCAACCGGCCTGCAGCGGCCCGTTGAAATCCAGCGGCATATCCAGCTCGGCCTCCGACAGAAAGCCCATGCTGATCCCGCCCGGCACGACCGCCTTCACGCGGCGGCCGTTGCGCACGCCGCCGCCGTATCGATCGATCAACTCCCGCGCCGTCACGCCCAACGGTAATTCGTAGCAGCCGGGCCGGTTCACGCGCCCGCTGAGGCAATACAGCTTGGGACCGTAGCTCCCCAGGTCGCGCGGGTTGTTCACGTCCGCCGGCACGCCGATCGACCGGAACCAATCCACGCCGCGTCCCAGGATGTGGGTCACGCAAGCCAGCGTTTCGATGTTGTTCACGATGGTCGGCTTGCGGAACAAACCTTCGACGGCCGGGAACGGCGGCTTGATCCGCGGCCACGCCCGCTTGCCCTCCAGGCTCTCGATCAGCCCCGTCTCCTCGCCGCAGATGTAGGCGCCGGCCCCGCGGTGCAGAAAGATGTCCATGCCGAAGCCGCTGCCCAGAATGTTCCCGCCGGCCAAGCGGTTCGCGTAGCAGTCCGCGATGGCCCGCTGCAGCGTGCGGTAGCTGCGGCCATACTCGTAACGCAAGTAGACGTAAGCCGCTTGAGCGCGAATCGCGTGTCCGGCGATCAGGATGCCTTCCAGCACCTGGTGCGGATCTTCCTCCATCAGAATGCGGTTGTTGAACGTCCCCGGTTCGCTCTCGTCCCCGTTGACGCACAGATAGACCGGCCCCGGATGGTCCTTCGGCAGGAACGTCCACTTCATTCCGCAAGGAAACCCCGCGCCACCGCGGCCCCGTAAACCCGACTGCTTGACCAATTCGACCACCTGCGCCGGTTCCATCCCCAGCGCTTTGCGCAACGCGGCATAGCCGCCGTCGGCTTGGTAGGCCGCCAGGCTGGCACTGTCGGGCTTGCCGACTCGTCGCAGAAGTACGGGTTCAAACGTGGTCACGGTGGAGATGTCAGTGGTCGGTGATCGGTGATCGGTGGCTGTACTCAGTACCCGTCGTTCGCGATTCGCGATTCGCGATTCAGTATTCAGTATTCATTATTCAGTCGTCGGTCTCTCGAGGGCGAGAGTATCTTGCTACGGCTCGACTGCTGCCTGACTTCGTCTGCCTCGATCACGATCATGGCAAATCGCCCAGAATCTGCAACGCTCGGTCGATGGTCATGTTTCCATAGCGTTCTTCGTCCACCAGCATGCAAGGGCCGTCGTCGCAGCCGCCCAGGCACTCGGCGAACTCCAGCGTGATCTTGCCGTCGGCCGTCGTCTGGCCGGGCTGCACGCCCAGTCGCCGGCAGAGTTCGGCCAGCAGGTTTTCGCCGCCGCACAGCATACACGACAAACTGCGGCAGACCCAGACGCGGTGCCTGCCCAGCGGCTGCTTCTCGTCGCGGAAAAACCCGTAGAAACTCATCACATCGTGGACCTCGGCCGGGTGCAGGTCCAGGATGTCCGCGATCTCGCAGATCGCCTCCAGCGGCACGTGCCGCAGCGCGTCTTGGGTGATGTGCAGTGCCGGGAGCGCCGCCGCCCGCTTGTCGGGATACTTGGCCAGTTCCTCGCGGATGGCTGCTCGCATCTGGTCGCTCAGCACGCTCATCGGTCCAACTCTGCCGCGATAATGTTCAAGCTGCTCAGAATCGCCACGACGTCGCTGATCTGGTGCCCCACGATAATGTGTGGGAACACCGCGAAATGAATGAACGAGGGCGGGCGCGTCCGCACCCGATACGCCCGGTCGGTGCCGTTGGCGACGATGTAGAATCCCAGTTCGCCGTTGGGCGATTCCGTGGCCGCGTACACCTCGTCGGTCGGCGCCGGCAAGCCGCGGTTGGGCATCACCAACTCGAAATGATGAATCAGTCCCTCGATGCTGCGATACACTTCGCTCTTGCCGGGCAGGACCGTTTTGCCTTCCCGGTCCACATTCAGGGGCCCGGAGGGGATGTTTTCCACCGCCTGCTCGATGATCTTGATGCTCTCCCGCATCTCTTCCATCCGCACCAGGTAGCGGGCGTAGCAGTCGCCGGCCTGGGCGCAGATCACTCGAAAGTCCAAATCGCCGTACGCCAGGTACGGATCGTCTTTGCGGACATCCCGAACCACGCCGCTGGCCCGCGCCAAGGGACCGGTGCAGCTCAGATTGATCGCCTGCTCGCGGGACAGCACGCCGATGCCTTTCGTCCGCTCCATGAAAATGCGGTTGCGGGTCAGCAGCTTGTGAATGTCGTCATGGGTCTTGCCAAATCCTTTCACAAAACTCCGCACCTTGCCAACCCACTCGTCGTTCACTTCGTACAACAACCCGCCCACGCGCGTATAGCTGGTGTGGAACCGCTGGCCCGAGGCGAACTCGACGATATCGTAAATCAGCTCCCGCTGTTGGAACGCATACAGGAAGGCCGTGAACGCGCCCAGGTCCAGTCCGGCCGCGCCGACGTTCAGCAGATGGTCGTGCAGCCGCATCAACTCCGCCAGAATCGTCCGCAGGTACTTGCAGCGGGGCGTCAGCTCGATGCCCAGCAGTTTCTCGACCGCGTGATGCCAGGCAATCTCGTTGGCCAGCGGCGAGATGTAGTTCATCCGGTCGACGATCGTCACGTACTGATTGAAGTTCAAGTGCTCGCCCAGCTTCTCAAACCCGCTGTGCAGGAACCCGATGTCCGGAACCGCCTTGACGACCGTTTCCCCGTCCAGCGTCAGGATCAGCCGCAGCGTGGTGTGCGTCGCGGGGTGCTGCGGCCCGAAGTTCAGCGTCCACAAGTACTCCTTGGTGGACGGATCGGCTTCAGCCAGATCGTGAACTTCGAAGGGCATGACTGCTTTCCTAACTCTCCGCTCGCGTAATCACCGGGAAATTGTGCCGCTCGCCGCGGCCGCGCAACGGGTAATCCTTGCGCAACGGAAAGGCCGTGAACTCGTCCGGCAGCAAGATCCGGCGCAAATCCGGGTGGCCGGTGAACTCGATGCCGAACATATCGTACACTTCGCGTTCCATCCAGTCGGCGCCTTTCCACAACGAGACCACGCTGGGCAGCCGCAACTCCGGTTCGTTCACGGCCGTCTTGACGTACACCCGCTGGCCGCTGCTGGTGTTCAGCAACGCGTAGATCACGCCGAACCGGTCCTTGGCGCCGGGATAGTCCAGGTAGTCCACGGCGCTGAGATCGATCAGCATGTCGAAGCCGCAAGCCTGCTGCAGGCACTGCAAACAATCGTAGACCCGCTCCGGCGCCACGTGCAGGCGAAAGTTGTCGCGAAACTGCGACGTCGTGTAGCCGCTTGGCCCCAGTCGCTGGCGGAGCGGAGTCTGATCGAACATGGTCCCCGTCCTCACCCCAACGCCTCGCGGATTCGCCGCACCTCGTCCGGCTCCAGCGGCCGCGGTCCCTCTGCCTGCGTCCGCTGCTTGAACTCTCTGCCACTCAGCGTGCCCGTCTGGCGGATCTTATCCTGCAGGTCGATGACCGCCCTCAGCAATTGTTCCGGCCGCGGCGGGCAGCCCGGCACGTACATATCGACCGGAATGAACCGGTCCACTCCCTGGACCACCGCGTACGTGTCGAACACGCCTCCGCTGCAAGCGCACGCCCCCATCGACATGCACCACTTGGGCTCCGGCATCTGCAGCCAAATCCGCTGCAGCACCGGCAGCATCTTCATCACCACGCGGCCCGCCACGATCAGCAGATCGCACTGCCGGGGACTGAACCGCATCACTTCCGCGCCAAACCTCGCCAGATCGTGACGCGACGCGGCGGTGGCCATCAATTCGATGCCGCAGCAGGCCGTGGCAAACGGCATGGGCCACAGACTGTTCGTCCGCGCCCAGTTGGCCGCCGCGTCCAAGCGGGTCAGAAAGAGGTTTTCCGGCAACCCTAGCGCCATCGGAACACTCCCCTTTTCCAAGCGTAAACATAGGCGACGCCCAGCGTGGCGAGGAACACCATCATGACCACGAACACGGGCCCCCGCAACTCGGCAGGCACGCCTCCCTCGGCAGCGTAGGCGCTGCACGCCCACGGGTACAGCAGCAGCAGTTCCACGTCGAAGACCAAGAACAGGATGGCGACCAGGTAGAACTTGACATCAAACGGCTGCCGCGCGTCGCCCACCGGGTCCATGCCCGACTCGTACGGCATGTTCTTCACGACCGTCTTGTGCTTGGGCCCGATCGCCTGCGTCAGGATCAGGATGGTGACGACGAACCCGATCATCACGCCGGAGTAGGCCAGGATAGGCAGGAATGTATTCTCCACAGGCGCATTCCTCCCGGACACCGGTCCGTGATGATCGACCAGACGTTTCTTTCCAAGGCCAAGTCACATGGTGCGATATTGTAGTTGCAGACGGGGGCCGGTTGAAGGGGGCCGACGGCGGTGACGCAGAAGCCCGGCTTTCTTCCGGCCGAAAACGGCTCAGCAGCGCTCGAGAAAAAAACTGTCCCGTGTTTCTTGCCGATCATCACACGGAGTCTGATGGCTACTTTGACGGGCGACAGTGATTATCGCCCACCTTGGCCGTTATGTCCTCCCATAAATGTACTCTCGCAGGACGTGCAGCGTCTGTTCCTGAGCGTTCGCATTGAACGCGTTCAGGTCGCCGATGGAAACGAGCCCGACCAAGCGTTCGTTGTTGTCGACGACGGGCAAGTGCCGGATGCGGCGGTTCTTCATGACGCTGCGTGCTTCCTCGACGCTCGTCGTCGGGTTGCAGACCAGCATCTCGGTGGTCATGACTTCCTGGACGAGGGTCTTTCCGGGGTCCAGCCTCGCCACCACGACGCGCCGCAGGATGTCCCGCTCGGAGAAAACGCCCACCGGCCGTTCACCGTCCATCGCCACTAGGAATCCGATGCGGTACTGATTCATCAGCACCGCCGCCTCCATCACGGTCGCCCGCGGATCGACCGAAATGACCTTGGAATCCTTGCCTGCCAGGATGTCCTTTAGCGTTGCCATAAGCGTTCGCCGCGAAATCGCAGCCTCCCAGGGAACGAGAACCGGTACGGAGTTGAGATTGAACTCCAGCCCCAACCCGTCCTCATTCTATTGGCGCCACGTCCCCTCTGACAACCCAAGAACCGCCCGAACGAGCAGGCTCCGCCATGGCACCGCGTTGACGGGGCAACGCGCCTGGCAATAGCAACTGGTTGGCACGGTTTGAGAACGGAGAAAGAAGCCCGGCTTTTTTGAAGAGCCGGGCTTCTGGCTCAGCAACCGGTCTGGGCGTCCCCCCGGCTACTCGCGCACGCTGGCCTTGTCCGCCGACGGGACGTCCGAGGGCACGGGCTGAGTCACCTTGCCCGTAGCAGCCCATTCGGCGGCACGTTGGAACAGCGCGATGAACGCCACGCTGTGGAGTTCTTTCGCGGTGTGCCCCGGCGCGACTTGGACCGTGCGGCCCTTGCCGTAGCCGACGGTGAACAGCACCGGCTCGTGTTCGTCCGATCCGCCCAGTTCTTCGGGTGCGAAGGCGGTTGCCAGCACGGTCAAGTTCTTGGCGGGTCCGCGCAGCCAGCCATACAGTTCATCGTCCACGTGCATCATCTTTTCGGGCAGTCCCTTCGTGATGGGGTGGTCCGGATCGCGGATCACGATCTGGAAGGGTTGCATCGGACCGTGGCTGCCGGCCCGGTCGGCGTACCCCGTGATGCGCTTCTTGCGAATATCGGTCTCCTTGGGAGCGGGCGCGTAGATCGGCGGCCCTTTGCCATCGGCGTCCAGGACGACTCGTCCGTCGCGCCACCGCACCAACGGGCCAGCCTCCTTGGTTCGGCCGCCCCAGCCGCCGATGCCGATGATCTCGTTGTACTCCTTCCACTGCGGGAAGGCGGCGCAGGCAAAGTGGAACACGACCAACCCGCCGCCGTTGTTCATGTAGTCGACGAACGCCTTTTGCGTCGCCTCCGGCCACATGTCGCCTTGGTAGTTGCTGACGACGACGTTGTAGGCGGCAAAGTCGGGCTTGAAACCGCTCATGTCCTGCCCCTTGGGCGGCGAAGTCGCCACATCCACCGCGAACAGCTGGGTCTCCTCCAGCAACCTCTTCAGAACCGGCGTCGTGCCCTTCCAGTCGTGGCCGTTTTGGCCATCCACGATCAACGCCTTGTGCGGCGGCGCCGCGATCGCGTACGCCGCCAACAGAGCCCAAATCCCCAATGCAGCCATCCATTGTTTGCGAAACATTGCTAGTAACCTCCGGATCGGGAACACAAGTGGGAAACAACTCAAACTCAAACGACTCGGCGCGATCTTCCGAACAGGCACGCCGTCCGGCGGAGCGACCTCCGCCGTCCCGTCAGGATAGCAGTCGCCGGTCCGAGAAGAAACGGGTGGGAAGGCCCAAACGCGCTGCCCAGAAGCCCGGATTCTTTCGGAAGAGGCCCGGCTTCCGGGACGACGCAACATCCGAGAACTGCCGGCCGCGCGCTTGCACAAACAGGCGATCCACCGCCGCCGGCACCGGTTCACAGCGGCCGCACCACGGACGTGCTGCGCCAGTAGTCGAACAGCGTGTGAATGGACAGGACGCCGCCGCCCAGGCCACTTTTGTTGATGCCGGCGTAGGGCACGCCGTGCGGAAAGAGATTGTGAGCATTGATCCAGTTGTTGGCCGCCACCATCGCCTCGGCCACGCGATAGCAGCGGTCCAAGTCGCTGCTCCAGACGCTGTTGGCCAAGCCGTAGTCGGTCTGGTTGGCCAGCCGAATGCCTTCGTCCTCATCGGCGAAGGAGGCCAGGTAGGCGACCGGACCGAAGATCTCTTCGCGGGCCGCCACGTTGTCCAGCGAACCGGCGAGCAAGGCCGGCTTGACGTAGAAGCCATTGCGCCCGGCCACTTGCGCGGGTCCACCGGGCAGCACCGCTTCGGCGCCTTCCTCTTGGCCGCGCTTCAAGTAGCCCAGCACGCGCTGCCGCTGTTTCTCGCTCACCACCGGCCCCATCTGGGTCTTACGGTCCAGTTGGTAGCCCACCACCACCTGCTGCATCCGATCGACGCAGGCCGACACAAACTGATTGTAGATCGGCTTGTGGATCAGCCAACGCGTGGCGTCGCAGCAGACCTGGCCGCTGTGGAACGTAATGGCCTGGACCAGCTTCTCGACGGTCTGCGGCAGATCCACGTCCTCGAACACCACCGCCGCCCCCTTGCCGCCCAGTTCCAGTTTCACCGGCACCAGGTTGCGGCCGCAGGCCTCGGCCACCAACCGGCCCACCTCCGGCGAACCGGTGAACGACATGCGTTTGAGTCCCGGATGAGCGGCCAGCGCGGCTCCGGCCGGGTCGCCCAAACCGGGGATAACGTTGATGACGCCGCCGGGAATGCCCACTTCCCCCGCCAACAGCGCCAGGTAGATGGTCGACAGCGGCGTGTCTTCGGCGGGCTTGATGACCACCGTGTTGCCGGCCGCCAGCGCCGGCGCGATGCCCCAGCCCGCCAGCAGCATCGGAAAGTTCCAGGGAAAGATGAACCCGCACGGCCCCCAGGGAGCGCGCACCGTCCAGGCTTCGTGCCGGGCCACGGCCAGCGCGCTACGGTGCTCGACGTGCAGCGCCATGTTCGCGAAGTAGCGGACGGTGTCGACCAAGTTCTGCACGTCGGCTTCGGCTTGAGCATAGACCTTGCCGCAGTCCAAGGCTTCGATTTGGGCGGCGATCTTCTTCCGCTTCTCGACCGCGTCGGCCAGACGGTGCAGCAACACGCCGCGGTCGTTGGGGGACAGCTGGGCCCAGCCCGATTTGACGAACGCCTCTTGAGCGGCTCGCACGGCCCGATCCACGTCCTCGCGCTGCATCGCAAACACTTCGGCCAGCGGCTCGCCCGTGCCTGGATCGCAGGTGATGAACGTCTCTTGGTTGGCTGACGCCGCTCTCTGGCCCCCAACCACGCCCGGCAGCGGCCCGCCATTTAGAAACTCGGCAACTTCCGGCAACAAGTCGTTTCGCGTCGTCTTCGCCATGTTCTTTTCTCCTCGACCATTCGTAGCATCGTTCTTCGCAGCATGGCTCTCCGAGCCGTGCAACTGCATCTGGTACCCGCCCCCGTTGCGTCTTGCGGCAACCGCCCGACGAACCTATTATTGTAGCGGATTCGGCAAAAGGGTGAACCAAGCACGTGGCTTCAGGGAGTCCGGCATCCAACGTTGCATTTTCTTTTTGCATGTTTTACCTTGAGGGCTGTCGGATCGGCAATCACCGGTTTGTCATTGACACTTGCCCGCGAGAAAAGGAACCGAACCCATGTCTGAACAGCACCACGCTTCTTCCGCGCAGCACGCTCATTGTTGTCCTTGCGTTCCGCAGCGACTCGCCGATCAAGGCCTGTCGCGGCGAGCCTTTTTGGGCGGCACTGCCTTGGGCGGCGTCGCGATGACAGGCTTGTCCTGGTCGCTGCTGTCGGCCGCCGAGGGAGCACTGGAATCGCCGCCGACGCGGAAGCCCTTGAAGGTCAAGCCGATCCTGGTTTACAGCGTTCCCAAGCGCCGGCCGCAGTCCAGTTGGCGGAGTTGGGGCGGCATCGAGACCCAGGACCAAGCCGGCGAGGAAGTCAAACGCATCCAGGGAGAGCTGAACCAGCTGAAAACGACGGCCGATTTCCCCGTCGAATTCTTGCCGATTGCCGCAGTCCAGGGAGCCCGCGAGTTGGCCGATCATCCGGAGGTGACCGGGGCGGACACGCTGCTCGTCTTCGCGGCCGGCGGCGGCACCGGCGACTACAACGCGATCGGCAATTTCAAGAAGGACACGATCCTGTTCGTGCGGCACAAATCGGGGCCGGTGTACTTGTGGTATGAAATCGTCAGCCCGCGATACCTGCGGCAGCACACCGACACGCTCAAGACGGCCGGCATCGACGACCAAGACGTGGTGGTCGATCGGATGGATGAGGTCCTCTGGCGCCTGCGGGCCTTGTGCGGCTTGAAGAACACGATCGGCAGCCGGATCGTGGCGATCGGCGGTTTGGCGGGCTGGGCCCAGCCGAACGATGCGATTGCCAAGCTGGTCCAGGAACGCTGGAAGCTGGACGTGCGGGCCGTCGAGTACCCGCAACTGGGCGAACTGATCAAGCAGGCCCGTGGCGATCAAGCGCTCGTCGAACGCTCGAAGAAGCGGGCGGCCGAATACCTGGCGCTGCCGCAAACGGTGTTGGAGACGGAAAAGACGTACGTGGAAAACGCGTTCCTGCTGGAAGAGGTTTTCCGGCGCGTGATGAAAGAGGCGGACTGCCGCGCAATCACGGTCAATCACTGCATGGGCACGATCATGCCCATGTCCGAGACGACCGCGTGCATGCCCTTGAGCACGCTGAACGACGCCGGGTTCCTGGCGTTCTGCGAGTCCGATTTCGTGGTCATCCCTTCCGGTATCCTGCTGCACAACATCTCCGGCTTGCCCGTGTTCCTGAACGACCCTACGTATCCGCACGACGGGGTGATCACGCTGGCTCATTGTACGGCACCGCGGAAGATGGACGGCAAGACGCTGGAGCCCGCGAAGATCATGACCCACTTCGAATCCGACTACGGGGCCGCTCCCAAGGTGGACATGCACAAGGGCCAGATCGTCACCAACATCATCCCGGACTTCAAAGCCGAGCGCTGGGTCGGCCTGACGGGCGAAATCGTCGATCATCCGCTGCTGCCCATCTGCCGTTCGCAGATCGACATCCGATTCAAGTGCGACAGTCTGCGATTGGCCGAGCGGATGCCGGGCTTCCACTGGATGACCGGCTACGGCGACTACCTGAAGGAGCTTGGGTACGCCCTGAAGCGGGTTCCGATCCAGTGGGAAGTGCTGGGGTGAGGGTCGGGATGCTAGATTTGGGATTTCGGATTTGGGATTTCAGATCTGAGATTGGAGATTTTAGATCTGAGATCTGAGATCTGAGATCTGAGATCTGAGATCTGAGATCTGAGATCTCGCATCCTGGCGTCCTGGCTCTTAGGCTTTCGCAAGGGATCACCGGTTAGGAGCCCGGCTTTTTGGGAGAAGCCGGGCTCCTTCGCGTAGGGGCAGGAATTCGGAGGGGGCGTTGGACACCAATCCACTGGCGCAGCCGCAGGACCGCGACGTCCTGATGGCTTTTGTCAAGCACTTTCGCCTCTCAGCCGATCGCACGCCGCGCGAACGGCTGCGAGACGTGGCGACCGCCTTTACGCACCTGCCCTACGAGAATCTGACGAAGATCATCAAGGAGGACCAGGAGCAGGCGGCGATTCGGTCGCGGCGACTGCCGGCCGAGGTGCTGGCGGATCACTTCCGGGCCGGGGCCGGCGGCACCTGCTTCTCACTGGCCGCCACGTTGCTGCACCTCGTGCGTTCGTTGGGCTGGGAAGCCGAACCGCTGCTGGCCGACCGCCGATACGGCGAGAACACGCATTGTGCCTTGCTGGTCTGGATCGACGGCCGCCCTCACCTGCTCGATCCCGGCTACCTGATTCTGGATCCGATTCCGCTGGACGTCCGCAGCCGGACGCGGATCGTGACCGAGTTCAACGAGTTGGTGCTGACGCCGCAGACCGGCGGCCGCCGGCTGGATCTGGCCACGGTGGCCCAGGGGCAGCGAAAGCATCGGCTGACCTTCAAGACGGAGCCCGCAGATCCGGGAGAATTCTTGCAGGCTTGGGACGCCTCGTTCGATTGGGACATGATGCGTTATCCCGTCCTGTCGCGGGTCCGCAGCGGGCGGCAATTATATCTGCAGGGCGGCCGCTTCCAGGTGCGGGATCAACAGTCGGTGCGGCGGGAGGAGATCCCTGGCCGGCAGTTGGCCCAACAGATTGCCGAGGCGTTCGACATCGCACCCGCGATCATCGCCCGCGCGCTGGAGATTTTGCACCGCAAAGGAGAGCCGTATGGCTAAGCCGCAGGCGGCGACGCCCGTCAAGCTGCTGGTGGCGGTCCTGTGGGCGGACGCCGAGGCGTTGCAAGCCGCCATGACGGAAGTGCAGGCCGTGTGGGGCGAGGTCGACTTTGCCGGCCCCGACCGGCCGTTCGATCGGACCGACTACTACCTGGAGGAAATGGGAGCGGACCTGCAGCGGCGACTGGTGACCTTTGCCGATCTGGTCCCGCCGGAGAACATTCGCCAGGCGAAACTGCGGTGCAACGAGATCGAGGACCGGCTGAGCAGCGGGCGGGGACGGCGCGTGAATCTGGACATCGGCTACCTGGACCACAACAAGATCGTTCTGGCCAGCGTCAAGTACGCCGGCCAGAAGATCCATCTGGGCGACGGCGTCTATGCGGACCTGGTGGCCCGCTACAAGCACGGCCGCTACCAGCCTTTCGAGTGGACGTTCCCCGATTTTCGCGACGGCCGCTACGATGAGGAACTCGCTCAGATCCGCAGGACTTATTTGCAGCAGTCCAGACACCGCGGTGCGGCGGCCATGCATTTGCCGGTGTTGGGGGTATAATGTCGTCGAAAACGCCAGGCTCTCTGGCGAGTTGAACGGCTGGACCGCGTGCTGGCCAAGATCAAACCCGACTTGGTGTTCGCTTGCTACGGCATGAACGACGGGATCTACTTGCCGCTGAGCGACGAGCGGTTCCAGCGGTACCAGGACGGCATGCATCGGCTGCGGGAGAAGGTCGAAGCTTGCGGCGCGAAAATCGTTCATTTGACTCCGGCGGTGTTTGATCCGCTGCCGATTCGCCTCAAGCCGGCCCCGGCGGACAAGGTGACTTCCGGCCAGATGTACGACGGCTACAACGACGTGCTCGATCGGTACTCCGACTGGCTGCTGGCCCAGCGCGACCGAGGCTGGCGGGTGATCGACCTGCACGGCCCGATGAAACGGGCCTCCGAGATACACAGAAGGAATGATCAGCATCGGTGATGCTCGGCCGGGAAAAAGGAAGTTGCGGGCCGAGCAGGCAATTTGGTACACTTGATCCGTGGCGGCTCTTCCAGCCGCATTGCGAATCTGCCGGATGAGGATCATGAACGACACATACAGTTCTGCATCGGGCTCACGCCGCCCGCCTTCGTCCGGTGCCAAGTGGGGCGTATTGATCGGTCTCCTTTTGGCCGTCGTCGCGCTGTGGATTCTGCGGTCGCCCGGACGGCGGCCTCCTGCCGAGCCGCGTGCGATCATGCCGCGAGGTGATCTGGCGGAGGAGGAGAAGTCGATGATCGCGCTCTTTCGTCAGGCCTCGCCTTCCGTGGTCCACATCACCACCTTGGCGGTCCGGCAGGACGCGTTCAGTTTCGACGTGCTCCAAATTCCGCAGGGAACCGGTTCGGGGTTCATTTGGGATGCGGACGGTCACATCGTGACGAACTTCCACGTCATACAGGACGCGGATGCCGCGACGGTGACCATGGCCGAGCATTCCAATTGGAAAGCGCACCTGGTCGGCGCGTATCCCGACAAGGACCTGGCGGTTCTGCGGGTCGACGCCCCACGAGAGAACCTGTACCCGATTCCGATCGGGACGTCGCACGATCTGCAAGTCGGGCAGAAGGTCTTTGCGATCGGAAATCCGTTTGGCCTGGACCAGTCGTTGACGACGGGGATCATCAGTGCGCTGGGGCGGGAGATCCAGTCGGTGACTCGACGTCCGATCCGGGACATGATTCAGACCGATGCGGCGATCAATCCGGGGAATTCCGGGGGACCGCTGCTGGACAGCGCAGGGCGGCTGATCGGCGTCAACACGGCCATTTACAGTCCGTCGGGCGTGTCCGCCGGAATCGGGTTTGCGATTCCGGTGGACGAGGTCAATCGGCTCGTTCCCCAGTTGATTCGTCATGGCCGCGTGATTCGGCCGGGATTGGGGGTCCAGGTTGCGCCGGACCGTTTGGCCGCGGAACTGGGATTGTCCGGGGTTCTGATCCTGGGGATCGTCCCAGACGGCCCTGCTGCGAAAGCCGGCCTTCGGGCCACGCGCCGAGTGCAGGGCGGCCGGATCGAGTTGGGCGACGTCATTGCGGCGATCGACGGCCAGGGCGTCCGATCCGTGGAGGAACTGCTCACGGCACTCGATCGTTACCAAGTGGGCGCTCGAGTCAAAGTCACGCTGCTCCGCGACGGCGGGGAAGTCGTGATCGAAGTAGTGCTGGAGAGCGTTTCGTAGCAGGGACGTTGTTGCCAGGATGATTCACGACACCGTAGGCCGGAACTGCGCGGACTGGTTCCGGCCTGCGCAATCAAGCAGGCTGGGGTCTTGACGATCCCCGTCGTCAGAAGGGCATCCCCTCGCCGTCGTCGGCAAATGCGTCCGATTCCGAAGGCAGCGGGGCTTGGCCGTCCGGTTTGGCGCCCTGCCGCAGGATTTTGAATCCGGTCGCTTCGGCACTCAAGAAGTACTTCACTTCGCTGCTCGCGTCGCGCTGCCACTTGCGTCCGTTGAGCCGGAAGGGCACGTCGATTTCGTCGCCGACGTTCAACTCGTCCACCGCGTCGCAGCCTTCCTGCACGAATTCCAGCGGAATGTAATTCGTGAACCGTCCCTTGTCCTGCTCCAAGACGACCAATCGCTTGCGGAACCCCTTCTGCCCGAAGGTCTTGGTTTCTTCGATCAGGTGCACCGTGCCTCGAACCTTCCAATCGCTCATGATCCAGATCTCCGTTGTGAGGAAGAAGCCGCAGACAACCAGTCGCCAAGCGGTTGTCCGGAGTGTCGCCAGGGACCGTTTGAGAATGGTAGCCGAAGACGGCGGCCCTTACCAGCGCGGCCGGCAGAGCCGGCGAGACCGTGCGTTCCCAGGCGGAGCCTGAGAACGAAGAGGGGGACCGTTTGCTACTTCACATCGATCTGCCGGAAGATGGGCAGGTGGCGGTAGTAGACTTCCAGGGTGCAGACGGCCAGGGCCGTCATGTACAGGCGGCCGCCGGCTGATGCGTGTTCGCCGCGCGGAGCCCAACTGCCGGCCGGCGCACCCTGCTTCTCTTGCGTGTTGACCAGTGCGTCGCGCATCAGAAAATTCCAGCGCTCCCACTCGGCCCCGCCTACGTGGTGTACCGCTTGGGTCCCATAGTACCAATAATAAACGTTGGGACGGTCGGGGTTCGGCGGGTCGGTCTCCAGCAGGTAGCGGATGCCTTCCATCAGGGGCGGATCCTGTTTGGTCCAGCCCAGATAGATGCGGCATAACAGGGCCTCGGCCGTCATCGTCGGCGTGGGCCGGTGGCCGGGTTGGTATCCGTACAGGGCGCCGTCCCGGGATTGAGCGCTGTCCAGATAATGGCTGGACAACTCGAACGCCTCGGCCGGCACGTTCAGCCTGGCGGCCCGCGCGCTCTGCAGGGCCATCAGTTGCCAGCCGACCACGCTGGTGTCGCTCCGTTGCGCTGGGACGGCGACTTCTTTGGCCGGCTGATAACGCCAGCCGCCATCGAGATACTGCGCCTGGACGATGAAATCAACGGCCTTCTGCGCCGGCTCCCGCAGGGCTTCGTCACCCGTCATCAAGTAAGCTTCGCACAGCACGATGGCTCCCTGGCCGTGCGCGTACATGCCGGTGTTGCCGGTCGAATCCGCGCGCAGGTCGCCGCCGGCCTTCTGATGGCTGACCAGCCAGCGCAGGCCGCTGGCGACGGCGTCTTTGTGGCGGCCGGACAGGTGCGTTTGGCCGGCGCCCAGGAAAGGCAGCAACGCCAGCGACGTGGCGGCCGAGTCGCTGCGCACGCCGCCGTCCAGCCGCCAGCGGCCGTCCGGCTGCTGCTGTTGGGCCATCCAGCGCAGCCCGCGGGCCACGGCCGCCTCGGTCAGCGTCGTGCCTCCCTCTTGCTTGATCAACTCGACGCGGACACGGGGGTCGCGAGCCGCAATGGCCACGCTGGTGCCGTCTGCTCGGCCGATCTCCAACTTCAGCCGCTCCAGTTCGGGCAGATTGGGGTCGGCCGTGTCGACCAGCCGCAGTTCGCGCGCCTCTTGATCCGCGCGGATTACGGTCTCGCGGGTTTTTCGGTCCTGCAGGTCGACTTTCTCCGGCACGGGCAAGTCGAAATGCACCTCCTCGGCCGGATTGGCGATTTCCTCCTGGCCGGGCCGGCGCAAATTCGCGCTGACGATGCCGTTCAGTCGAATGTACTGGAAATTCTCTTCCCGTGGCGGAACCAGCAACGCCAGGATCATCAGCACGATCAGGTGAATCAGCAGGCTGGTGAGCCACGCCGGGCTGTCCTTCAGGAATCGCAACAGCCACGCGCCGGGAGTGCGTTGCCGAGCCAGTCTCCGCCGCGGTTCGTTGTAGGTCGCTTCCACCCGCGTGGTAGGTATCATCGCCGGGCCCTCGGCCGGCACCGGGGGGGATCTGCCGGTTTCGGAGCGAGTCTGGGACTCAGTACGCGAACTCGCCGGAGCGGTTGCCGGCAGGTAGGACGGATTGCCAATCCGTCTGACTTCCGGCGTCGAGCGGTCGCCGATCGGCCGAGAAAACGCAGCTGGTGCGGCCGCTCGTGCCCGCCGCTTGGCCGCGCCTCGCTTCTGCAGCAGCCGCAAGGCTTCGCGCTCTTGTTCCTCCGTCAACTCGATGCTGGTCTGGCACCGCCAGCAGTCGGCCACCATCAACCACAGCCGCACCGACATCGGGGCCCGGCACTCGGGACAAGCACACATCAAGACGTCGCCTTCGAGCCAGAACATGCCGGATGGCGGCTCTTCAGCGGCGGCGGGCGGCCCAGCCACCGCTGCTGCGGGCCCCGCTTCGTCCGGAACCTCGGGCAGTGGGCCGTCGGACGTCAGATCGACCACGGCCAGGGATTCGATCGAAGAGACGCCAAAAGCGGCATCGCTGGCGGCTTGCGGCCCGGAAAGCAGGCGAAAATCGAGGCTGGCGTCCGAACTGGTCTGGGGCGGCATCAATGTGGGCTGCAGTCTTTTGCGGATTGGGGGGATCACCGATGGCTGAAAAACGTCTTTTTGCCCCCGTAGGTCTTGAGTGCGATACAACTTACCCGATTGCGGATGATCGCTGTAACGTTTAGTCTAACGACTTTGGATTTGCTTCGACAAGCGATTCCTTCCAGGAGTCTTCATGTCCAACGAGTTGCAGCAGGCCATCGCGGAACTGGAACGTAACATGCGCAGCGTGGTGCTGGGCAAGCCGGAAGTGGTCCGCATGTGCCTGGTGGCCTTGCTGGCCGGCGAACACGTGTTGTTGGAGGACGTGCCCGGCGTCGGCAAAACGTTGGTGGGCAAAGCACTTGCGCGGAGCGTGTCGGGCGATTTCTGCCGGCTGCAATTCACCCCCGACCTGTTGCCCAGCGATATCGTCGGCAGCAGCTTGTTTAACTCGAAGACGTCTGAATTCGAGTACAAGCGGGGCCCCATCTTTGCCAATATCGTCTTGGCGGACGAAATCAACCGAGCCCCGCCCCGAACGCAAAGCGCCCTGTTGGAAGCCATGAGCGACTGTCAGGTTTCGGTGGACGGGGTGACCTACAGCTTGCCGAAACCCTTCATGGTCATCGCGACACAGAACCCCTTCGAATTCGAGGGGACGTACGCCTTGCCGGAAAGCCAGTTGGATCGGTTCCTGCTGCGGATTTCGATGGGCTATCCGGATCGGGAAGCAGAGCGGCAGGTGCTGGCCACGCACCGTGAGGGCGAGCCGGTGGAACAGCTCCAACCGGTGCTCAGTTGCGAGCAGATCGTGGACCTGCAGAAGGGAGTCCGGCAGGTGGCGGTGGAAGCATCGCTGTACGATTACATTTTGGACATTGTGGAGGTGACTCGGCGGTGCGAGGAATTGCACGTGGGCGTCAGCACGCGAGGCGGACTCAGCTTGTACCGGGCCGCCCAGGCGTCGGCGTTGATCGACGGGCGGAAATTCGTGGTCCCCGATGACGTCAAACGGTTGACGTCCTCGGTGCTGGCGCATCGCGTGGTGACGAAAGGTTATATTCAGGGGGACAGCCGCCGGGCCGCCGAGTCGATCATCCAGCGACTGATGGACGAAGTACCAGTGCCGACGTAGGACGAAGTGGGAAGTGGGAAGTGAGAAGTGAGAAACGACCACCGATCACTGACCACCGATCACCGATCACCGCCCACTGACCACTGACAACTGACCACTGACAACTGACGACTGACAACTGACCACTGACCCCTGACAACTTCCGCACATGGACTTCCTCGAACTGGCCGGCAAGACAATCCTGGTGTTCGGCGTGGCGAATCGCAAGAGCGTCGCCTGCGCGATCGCGCGCACGGTGGAACAGGCCGGTGCGCAGGTCGTGTACGTCGTTCAGGATGACGAGGTCCGCCAGCGCGTCGGCAAACTGGTGGGCGACAGGGAGATCCTGGTCTGCGACGTGGAGTACGAGGAGCAGATCGAACGGCTGCGAAGCGAACTTGCGGCTCGGGGCGGCAAGTTCCACGGGCTGGTGCATTCCATTGCCTTTGCCGACTATGCGGACGGCATGAAGCCGTTCCACGAGACCGGCAAGAAGCAGTTCCTGCAGGCCATGGACATTTCGTGCTATTCGTTGATCCGCCTGTGCAACGCGGTCAAGGACCTGCTGGACCCCGACGCCTCCGTGGTGACGATTTCCATTTCGACGACGCGGATGGCCAGCGAGAATTACGGCTTTATGGCGCCGATCAAAGCGGCGCTCGATTCGTCGCTGGCGTTCCTGGCCAAATCGTTCAGTTCGTTCTCCCGCGTCCGCTTCAACGCTGTCGCTCCCGGCCTGCTCAAGACCTCCGCGTCGGCGGGCATCCCAGGCTATGTGGATTCGTACTTGTATGCGGAGCAAGTGATCCCGCGCGGGCAGGCGGTGCAGACCCAGGAGGTGGCCAACGTCGCCGCTTTCCTGCTCAGCCCGCGTTCCTCCGGCATCACCGCCCAGTCGCTGGTGATCGACGCGGGCATGTCGATTAACTATTTCGACCGCCGCATCATCGAACGGGCGGTGGGGAATCAAGCGTGACGGTAGTTGGACATCGCGACTCCGGTTGGGCATACAAGCCCAGGTCTGAAATTTCAAATCTCAAATCTCAAATTCCAAATCTGAAATCTGAAATCTGAAATCTCAAATCTCAAATCTCAAATCTCAAATCTCAAATCTCAAATCTGAAATCTGAAATCTGAAATCTGAAATTTCAAATCTCAAATCTGAAATCTCGAATTTGAAATCCGAAACACCTTCAAACCTCACAATCCCATGTCCCGCACACATCCACCGCCGAACGCCTTCAAAGCACGTACTCGTTTGGGCGTCGCCGCCGGCGCCGCTATTTTCGTCGTATCCACCGCCGTGGCCGCTGTGGAGGTCCGACCGCTGGTGAGTGCGATCAACGCCGTCGGGCCGAAGGGCGCGGCGCATCCGGCGGCAGTCACCGCCTTGAGGCAACTGGGCCAGGCGGGTGCGGCGCAGATCCCGGAGATTCTGGCTGGCATGGGCGGCGCCAGCCGGCTGTCGGCCAACTGGCTGCGGGGCGCCGTCGAAGCGATTGCCCAGCGGGAGTTGGATCGGGGCGGCACATTGCCGCAGGCCGGATTGGAGGCGTTTCTGTCTGACACGACCCACCTGCCGCAAGCTCGCAGTCTGGCCTATGACCTGATCCTCCGCGTCGATCCGGACGCCAAGCATCGCTGGCTGCCGCGACTGCTGCAGGACCTCGGTATGGAACTTCGCCGCGAGGGCGTAGCGTTCGCTTTGACCGAGGCCAGAAAGGGGCTGGATGCCGGCCAAACCGTCGCGGCGATCGAAGCCTATCACCGGACGTTGTCGGCGGCTCGTGACGTAGACCAGATCAACGAAGCGGCGAAACGGCTCCGCGAACTGGGCGAAACCGTGGACGGGGCGGCCCATTTCGGCTTCCTTCTGCACTGGCAGCTGATCGGGCCGCTTGAGAACACCAAGGACAGCGGATACGACGTAGCGTACGGCCCCGAACGGGATGCGGAACCGGCGGCCGAGTACGCGGGCAAGACCGGCGCGGTCAAGTGGATCGACCACACGACGAACGACCAGTACGGATTGGTGGACCTGAATGCGGTGTTGGGCAAACACAAAGGCGCGATCGCCTACGCCCGCGCCGAATTCCTCGCCAGCGAAGCCCGCGAGGTCGAATTCCGCATTGGCTGTCAAACGGGCCACAAAATCTGGCTGAACGGCGAGTTCGTCACAGCCAACCATGTCTACCACACGGGAATGTACATCGACCAGTACGCGGAGTTGTGGCGGCTTGCAGAATGCGCCGCCTCGATCGCCTCGTCCGTGTTCAGCGACGGCTGCCTGCTGGTCCCCATGCGCGGCTTGACCGCACTGCGGCTGTCCGACGAATCCGGCGCGCCCGAAATCATCTGGGATGCGAATCGCCTCCGGCCGGGTGCGTCCGGTCCGTTGATCCATGACGGCCGAGTCTACGTTCTCAGCAACGCCACCGTCCGCTGCGGCGACGCCAGGACCGGCGAGTTGCTGTGGGCCGTGCGTCTGAAAGGAACCTATTGGCCCACGCCGGTCTTGGCCGGCGATCACCTGTATTGCGTCAACCAGGACGGTGACATGCAGGTCGTCAAACTGGGCGACACGCAGGGCGAGGTGGTGGCGGAGAACCGCTTTGGCGAAGCCATGCACGCCTCGCCCGCCGTGGCCGGCAACGCCATGTACGTGCGCAGCGACAGACATTTGTGGAAGATCGCCAAATGACTCGCGAGCACCTTGGAATCCGGCCGTGCGGCCCGCTGCTGGGCTCGATTCGCCCGCCGGGGTCGAAGAGTATCACCAACCGCGCGCTCGTCTGCGCCGCCTTGGCCGACGGCTCGTCCGTGTTGCGGGGCGCGCTGGACAGCGAAGACACGCGCGTGATGATCGACTCGCTGCAACGGCTGGGACTGGACGTTTGCGCGAACCAGGAGCGGACGGAGATCCGCGTCGCCGGTTGCGGTGGCCGGATCCCGGCGGCCGAGGCGGACCTGTTCCTGGCCAACAGCGGGACGTCCATCCGCTTTCTCACGGCGCTGACCACGTTGGGGCGCGGCCGGTTCCGCCTGGACGGAGTCGAGCGGATGCGGGAGCGGCCGATCCAGGACTTGCTGGACGGACTCCGGCAACTGGGAGCGGAGGTGCGCTCGGAACTCGGCAACGGCTGCCCGCCGGTCGTCGTCCAGGGCGACGGCTTGCCGGGCGGTTCGACCACGGTCCGGGGCGACGTCTCCAGCCAGTTCCTGAGCGGCCTGCTGATGGCGGCTCCTTATGCGCAACACGACGTCTGCTTGATGGTCGACGGAGAACTGGTGTCGCAGCCGTACGTGCGGATGACGCTGGCCGTGATGTCGGCCTTTGGCATCCGCGTGGATGACAGCCGCTTGGACCGGTTCGTGATCGCCTCCGGAAACCGCTATACAGGCCGCGACTATGCCATCGAACCGGACGCTTCGGCGGCCAGTTATTTCTGGGCCGCGGCGGCAATCACCGGCGGCCAAGTGACGGTCGAAGGCCTGACGCGGGACGCCTTGCAGGGGGACGTCGCTTTTTGCGACTGCCTGGCCCAGATGGGCTGCCGAGTGGAATACGGCGCCAACTCGATCACCGTCATCGGCGGCTGGCTGCACGGGATCACGGTGGACATGAACGCGATCAGCGACACGGTCTTGACGCTGGCTGCCGTGGCCCTGTACGCCGACAGTCCGACGACGATCACCGGCGTGGCCCACATCCGCCACAAGGAGTCCGACCGCATCGGCGATCTGGCGAGGGAACTGCGCCAGTTGGGCGCGGCCGTCGAAGAATTGCCGGACGGGCTGCGGATCGTCCCCGTGACGTTGCGCGGCGCCGAGATCGAAACTTATAACGATCACCGCATGGCCATGAGCATGGCGCTGGTCGGTCTGCGGACGCCCGGCGTGGTGATCCTGAACCCGCGCTGTACCGAAAAGACCTATCCCCACTTCTTCGAAGATCTCCGTTCGCTGTACGATCGCTAGTCCGGGAGGGAGTACGTTGCGATGAGCAAGCCACCGCAAGCCGAGATCGAACAACTGCGGGAGCAAATCCGCTACCACGACCGCAAGTACTATGTCGAGGCCGCGCCGGAGATTACCGACCTCGAATACGACCGCTTGCTGCAGCGGCTCCGGGACCTGGAGGCCGAGCACCCGGAACTGATCGCGCCGGACAGCCCTACGCAGCGCGTCGGCGACCAGCCCGTGCCCGAACTGACGCAGGTCGAACACCGCGTGCCCATGCTGTCGATCGAGAACACGTACAACCTTGACGAGTTGCGGGAATTCGCGCGTCGCACCAGCCGGTTGCTGGCGGGAGAGCCTGTCGAATGGGTCGTGGAATTGAAAGTGGACGGGGCCGCGGTGGCGATTGTGTACGAGGACGGCCTTCTGACTCGCGCCCTGACGCGCGGCAACGGGGTGGTGGGCGATGATATCACCCACAACGTGCGCACCATCGGCGATGTGCCGCTGCGGTTGAGCGGCGGTCAGGCGCCGCGGGTGCTGGAAGTCCGCGGCGAAGTCTACATGACCAACTCAGACCTGGTCGCGTTGAACGAGCGTCAGAAAGCTGCCGGGCTGCCCCTGTATGCCAATACTCGTAATCTCGCAGCGGGCGCCATGCGGATGCTGGACCCGCGGATCTGCGCCGATCGGCGTCTGCGCGTGTTCTGCCACGGCGTGGGCCACTGCGAGGGCGTCCAAGCCACGAAGCACATGGATTTCTTGCGCGAGATCGCCGCCTACGGGCTGCCGCCGACGCCGCTGGTGCAGTGTTTCCCCACGTTCGACGCCGCTGTGGAGCATTGCGAACGGATCGTCGAGCGGCTGCACGAACTGGATTTCGAGGTCGACGGACTGGTGCTGAAGGTGAACGATTTCGCCCAACGGCAGCGGCTGGGTGCCACGTCGAAAAGCCCGCGCTGGGTGGTCGCCTACAAATGGGAGAAGTGGGAAGCCACGACGCGCATGCTGGCGATCAACGTCCAGGTGGGCAAGACCGGGACCATCACTCCCGTCGCCGAATTGGAGCCGGTCCAGCTGGCCGGAACCACCGTCAGCCGCGCCAGCCTGCACAACGCCGAAGAGATCGAGCGCAAGGACATCCGCGCCGGCGACGTGGTGGTCGTGGAGAAGGCCGGCAAGATCATCCCGCACATCGTCCGCGTGGAAAAACACGAGCGTCAAACCGACTTGCCCGCCTACCGTTTCCCCCAAAAGTGCCCCGCTTGCGGCACGGGGCTGGTGAAAGACGAAGGCGGCGTCTATATCCGCTGCCCCAACCTGTCGTGTCCCGCCCAGTTGAAAGAACGCATCCGGTTCTTCGCGGGCCGCAACGCGATGGACATCGAAGGCCTGGGCGACAAGCTGGTCGATCAATTGGTCGAAAAGGGCCTGGTGCGGAGCTACGCGGACCTGTACCGCTTGACGCCGGAGCCGCTCGTCGCCTTGGAACGGATGGGCAAGAAGTCGTCGGAGAACCTGCTGGCCGGGATCGCCGCCAGCAAGGACCGCGGACTGGCACGGTTGCTGGCCGCGCTCTCGATCCGCCACGTCGGCGCCCGCGTAGCGGCCGTGCTGGCCGAGAACTTCCGCGACATGTCGGAGCTTGAGGCGGCCGACGTCGAGCGACTGTCCCAAATCAACGAGATCGGCGAGATCATCGCCCGGAGCGTTTACGACTTCCTGCACAGCGACCACGGCCGGGCCGCGATCGACGACCTGCGAAGCGCGGGCGTGAACATGGAATCCAAAGCCAAGCCGGCGGAGTCCGCCGCCGGGCCTTTGGCCGGAAAGACGTTCGTCGTGACGGGGACCTTGGCCAAGTACGGACGCGATGACGTGGAGGCACTGATCGCCCAACTCGGCGGCCGCGCCACGTCCAGCGTCTCGAAAAACACCGACTACGTCCTGGCCGGCGAGAAGGCCGGCAGCAAGTTGGACAAAGCCAAGAAGCTCGGCGTAACAGTCATCGACGAAGCGGAGTTCGAGCGGATGATCGCGCGGTAGACGGTGCCAAAGCCGCCGCGTCCCAGAACGCCGGTGAGCTTCCAGCAGCCGGCGTATTCAGCGCGTTCGGCTGAGACAGCCGCACGCGTGCTGGGCCTTCCCACGTGTGGGTCTCCGTCTCCGCTGACTCGGCATTTCGTGCATTGGGCCTTACGAACTCTCCAGAGTTCGGCTACGTCGCTACCGCGTGCATTTTACTTGGCAGTGCTCGGGGCCAGCAAGTCGCCCCGTGGCGGCCGCGAGTTATGTGATACAATGCGCGAGTCCGTTCCCCGTTCACCACCAGCCGATCAGGAGAGTCGACATGCCCGGAATACGGAAGACAACCATCGCCACAGGACTGCTTGCCGTTGCCGTTCTCCTTTCCAGCTCGGCGAGGGCCGACGCCGGCGACGCGCTGCTGAGGGTTCACGGGGGCTGGGAAAAAGTCGACGCGGGCAGGTTGCTGAAGCAGGAGTTCCGCTTTGCCAACGACCTGGTCGCATACGGACTGGACTACTCGGCGGAAATCCCCGCAGGAACGCCGCCGGGAAAATGCGTGCCGCGCGGGGATCAGGCCCGAGGGAAACTGATCGGGCTGGGCATGTCGTCGCCCGCCAAGCCGAACTGGTACTACCAGTCGTTCATCGGCATCCAGGTGGACGGAACGAGTCTCCACGACGTGCCGGGCGAGTTCCGCGAAGTCCGCCAATTCGGCCCCGATGCGCTGCTGGAAGGCAAGTGGACCACGCCCAAGGGACCGGTCTATCTGCGACTCCTGCTGCGCAGCCGCGACGACAAGCTGCTCGTGCAGGTGGCACTCGGCCCCGAAACCGAAGCCAAACGGTTGGAGGTGAGTCTGAGCGCTTATCCCCAGGGGTTTGACGAACCTCGCCAGCGACGGCTGGCAACCGCCGCGCGCGACGTCGAGGCGCCCGCCAGCGTGGTGCTGGACAAGGCCCAGGAGCGTTGGGCGCTGCTGTACGACGAACTGCTGCAGACGGTGAAGACCGCGGCCGGCCCTTGCGGCGTGGTCTACGTGCCCGGCGAACTCGATGCCGCCATCGTCGGCCTGGGGCCCTACAACGTGCGCACCACGTTCCGGGGCAAGCCGGGCGGCCGCAAGATCACGTTGGGCGTGTGGGACTTCACGCCCCAACACGAAGCGGCGCCCCTCCGCCGGTACCTCGTCGAGTCCGGCCCCACCATCGCCGGCGACCTGGCCCTGATGGCCGAAACCGATTGGCTGGCGGCCCCCGTTCCCGCGACTCGGATCACGCCGGCACGCATGGAAGAACTCGCCAAGGCGGCCCAGATCCGGCGCCAACCGACGCCTTTCGACGAGATGACCAACACGGTGGTCACGCCGCACGTCGCGTGGGCCAAGCCGTTGCCCGGCGGCCCGGTTCGATTGCTGGCGATCGCCCCGCGATGGGAACAGCGCGAGACGGTCGAGTTGGCCCAGCGGCTCGACGTGGAGTATCAAACCGTTTCCGTCTCGGCGCCCGACAGCCTGCTGGACCCCGGCTCGCTCTACCTGTACGGCTCTTACGACGTCTACGGCTACCCGCGGAAGAATGAGACCGACGTGTTGTTCGAGATGGCCGACAAGCTCCGCGCCGCAAACGACTGCGTGATCCTGAGCGGATTCCAGTCGGAGCGGATGCCGGAGCAGGTGCGCCGCGAGTTGGCCGAGAAGGTCCGCGGCGGGGCGGGGCTCATCCTGCTGGGCGCTGCCACGGGTTTCCTTGCCGAGCTGAAAGACCAACTGGAACCGGCCGATTGGACGGCTGGCGTCGTGCCGGCCGCAAAGCTGCCGGTCCTGGATCGGATGGTTGCCGAAAATCGGCCCATCGCCACTGCCTACCGGTGCGGCAAAGGGCGAGTGGTGGTGTTGCACTACGCAGGTGGCAGGCTGTGCCTCACGCCCGGCCTCAGTCACGAGGACCCCGACGTGCTGGGCTACTACGATTACTTCCACAGCCTCGTTGCCTCGGCCGTTCTGTGGGCGGCCGACCGCGAGCCGCCCGTGCGGATCGGCTGGACCGACACGCAGGACCAGGTGACGGTCCATGCCGAGCGCGCCTGGCCGGGCGCCGTGATCGAGGTGATGGACCATGATCCGGCGCGTGGGTTCCGCGAGCAGACCGCCCGGAAACTCGACCTGCCCGCAGGCGAAAGCCGGCACGTATTGGCGCTGCCGGGCCCAGCCACCGGGCCGAGGCTCGTGAGCGTTTGGATCAAGCAGGACGGCAAGACGCTCGGCTGGACGACGGGCCACGTCGACCTGGGGACCGGCGCACCGCACATCGAATCACTCACACTCAGCGAGCCGGCCGTTCCGCCGGGCGGGACCGTAGCGGGCACCGTCGCGTTGAGTGCGCTGCCGGCCGACGCCCGGATCGAATTGGAGCTGTCCGACTCGTTGGGCCGGCGGATCGCGGAACTTCGCCTCACTCCCACCGGCACAACCGCGAAGTTCCAAATTAAGCTGCCCCAGACGGTTGCCCTGCTGCACGAAGTGCGCGCTCGACTCCGTCAGACCGATCGGTTGCTGGACCAGCGGATCGCGACGTTCACCGTGCCAGACCGGACCGCGGACGACTTCCACTTCCTGGCCTGGAGCGATGGCTCAAACCACGCAGTGCGGCACTTCATCAACCGCGAATTGGCTGCCGGCGGCGTCGATTGGATCGACAACACGGGCATGACCGGCGGCGACGCGGTCCGCGCGGCGGCGGCGTGCCGCAACGCGGCCCGGTGGGGATTGCGCAGCATCCCCTACATCACGCGAATCAGTTCGCAGCAAGCCGCCGCCGGCCCGCGCCGGCCCTGTCTCACCGACCCGAAACACCTGGAGAGTTGGACCGCCGGCCTGGCCGATCGGGCCGCCGGAGCGGCGGCGTTCGGTCCGCCCGCCTATACGCTGGGTGATGAGAACTACCTGGTGCATGGGAAGGTCGACGTCTGCACGTCGCCCACCTGCCTGGCCGCATTCCGCGCCGAACTCGAAAAGCGTTACGGATCGCTCGACGCTTTGAACGCCGCCTGGGGTACGGCGTTTGCCGGCTGGGCCGACGTCGTGCCGGCCACGTTCGACGACATCAAGGACCGGCCCGAACACTGGCCGCGCTGGGCAGATCATCGGCTGTATATGGACCGCGTGCTCACCCAGGCACACGCCGTCGGCCGCGATGCGATCCGTCGCACGGACCCCGGAGCCCGTGTCGGATTCGACGGCGTGTTTGATCTGAACAGTTGGCACGGGTACGACTTCTACCAACTCTGCCAAGCGTGCGATCTGGTACAGGTCTATGCGTGCCGCCCGCCGCAAATCGAGTATCTCCGCAGTTGGAAACAGCCCGGCGCAATTGTCGGCGCCTGGTACAACCATACGGGCAACTACGACGAGGTCTCGGCCAAACGGTTGGGCTGGGACCTGCTGCTGCACGGCTTCAACAGCAGTTGGTATTGGACCAGCTACAACACCGGCCCCGCGCTGCTGTTCCCCGACCTCCGCGCCGCGCCGCAGTTCACCTGGATGCAGGAGTCGCACGCGGAGATCATGGGCGGCATCGGCAAGCTATTGCTGCACGTGCGGCGCGAGCAGGACGGCGTTGCCATCCACTATAGCCAGGCCAGCGTCCACGCCGGCACGCTCACCGGGCGGACGCACTCGCGTGCCCAGTTGGGGTTCGCCCGCCTGGTCGAGGACCTGGGCCTGCAATTCGACATGCTCTCCTACGAGCAGATCGAGCAGGGCCAACTTGGCCATGCCGGTCTCGGAGATCCCGGCCCACGTGGCAGCGTCTCTCCGAGACGCGAGTACAAGGCCCTGCTCATGCCCGCCTCGACGGCGGTCAGCCCGGCCGAAGCCAAAGCCATTCGAGCATTCGTCGAAGGCGGCGGCCTGGTGATTGCCGACACGGCGCCCGGCATCCTCGACGATCATTGCCGGCTTGTCGAGCCGGGCCTGCTGGACGGGTTGTTCGGCATCACTTCAAAGGGCTTGCCCGAAAAGGCCGGCGAGGAGCCGATTCGCGTCGAGACCGAAGGACTTCAGATCGAATTGCCGATGCCTGCGTTCGCCACGAACGTCGAGCCGGCCGGGGCCAAGCCCTGGGCCACGGCCGGAACCGCGCCCGCCGTGCTGGTCCATCGGGCAGGCAAAGGTTGGACGGTTCTGCTCAACACGGCCATCGAACGGTATGAAAGCCTGCACGCCGGGGGCGACACGCGAGCCGTCCGCCAACTCGCCGCACGGCTGCTGGATCTTGTCGGAATCCGGCCGTACCTTCGCATCACGGCCGATGGGGTCGACGTCGACGCCTGCGAAGTCGTCCGTTTCACCGATGGCGAGGACGACAAGATCTATTATGTCTCGATCGTGCGGGACCAGCGTGCCGCAGGCGTCCAGCCGCAAGCCGTGACGGTCTGCTTCCCCGAGCCGGCCTGGGTTTACGACGTTCGGGCGGGGAAGGCGCTCGGCCATGTGCAAACGGTCCAAACCGAGTTGGTGCCGGGCGATCCGAAAATTCTCGCGCTGCTGCCTTACGAAGTGAGGTCCGTGGCGGTCGAACCTGGGGCGCCCAAGATCGCGCTCGGCGCGACGGCCACGTTCGAGATCACGTTGCAGACCGGCGCCGACCAGCCAGCCGGCCTACACTGCCTGCGTGTCCAACTGCTCGGCCCGGCCGGCAACGTGTTGAAGCACTACTCGCGCAACCTGCTCACTCGGAAAGCAAGTGTACCCTATTCGTTCGACCCTGCCCTGAACGATCCCGCCGGCACCTGGCAGCTCCGCGCCACCCACGTGGCCACCGGCAGCACGGTGACCGTGCCGTTGGACGTGGAAGAAAGGTAGCAACCCCATCGGACCCGGCAGCGGATGGGCAGAATGCCGCACACGAGCGTTGGTGCTCGCCGGCGGAACAGCGAAGGATTCGCTTGTCCCGCCGCTGTTGCCGCGCTGGAGCGAACGATTGCAGCTGGCTGTCGAGCGGTTCGGCGGCGAGTGCAGTGACCCGGAAATCGAACGACTGACGCAGGTCGCGAAGCAGCAGGACTGCGACGTTGTGGTCGGGATGGGCGGCGGCAAGGTGATCGACACGGCCAAGTCGGTCGGATGCCAGATCGGCGCCCGTGTCGGCGTGGTTCCGACGATCGCTTCCACGGACGCCCCGACCAGCGCCGTGGCGGTGATTTACACGCCGGAAGGCGTGTTCTTTCGTTTGGAGGCCGCTTGACGTCATCTTCTCGCCAACGAGATATCGAAGGTGTTCTCTCCTTCTTTCACCTCGGTACTCAGGCTGCTCGTGGCGACATCGTGGTACTTCGCCGGAATGGCGCCCGCCGACTGTGAGGACGCGTTTGGACCAGCCAGCGGATCGGACGCCGTAGGCGGCGAGACGGCCACTTTGTACTGGTCCGGGCGGCATTGCAGCGTGTACGAGCCGTCGGGCTGGATGTCCGCCGTGGCCCCGTGGCCGTCCTCGGTCATAAACAGCACCGTGCCCGCGGCCAGCGCGGCCCCGTCCAGGGTTACCTTGCCCGAAACCGTTCCGGACCGGCGTTCGCCGCTGCCGGAGAAACAGCCCGCAAGAAGGCCAATTGACAACAGCCAAATTCCCCATCGCGCCGGGCAACTTCGGTGGCAGCTTGCGTCGGAAGACTTCATGGTTGATCCTTTACAAGGAGATGAGTTATCGAAGAGCGCCCGAGAGGACCGATCCGTCATCGCGAATGGCGATCTTCCTCAGCTCGCTGATGTCTGTCGCTTCGGACAGGAAATTCACGGCCCCATCCACGCGGAGCACGTTGGCGCCACCGGGATGTTCAGAGTGCAGCGAATTGTTTGTGCCATCGACGTAGTTGCCGCCAGCGCCGGTCAATTGCGTCCTCATGTTGACGGCATAGCGGACCGTGGTCACGTTGCGACACCACGGAGTGGTCGTCCATGGATAAACGCTGTCCGCCTCCGGGGGCCCGAAACCGGCGCCGCTCCCGCCCCAGCAGCCCCATTCGGCGCTGCTGCGGATTTCCACGTCGAGCCCCGCCGCGGTCTTGCCCCAAGCGGAGTTCTCGCCCACGATGATGGTGTTGCTCGTCCCGTCGGTGTTGTCCCTCATCCGCACGCAGCGGTTGGGAACCAGCATGCCGTTGGCACAGGCATAGCCCTGATTGCCGGCGACACAACGCCCGCGGCCTGTCGGATCGCTTGGGTCAGAAGCGCTGTTGCTCGCGCCGGCAATCCCGATGTAACTGGCCGTGGCAAACAGGACGTTCCCCGCTTCGGTCCGACGGTTAAGCCGCTCCGCCGTGCTTGACGGGCACCAATTGAACTCCGGCGTCCAACGTTCGAGAACCGCCCGATTGGGAGCACCAGGAACCGGAAATCCGGATAAAGTGCTGAACACCAATTGATCAAACACGGCCTCCTGTTCGACTTCCGGAAGGATGGCCAACATCCACGAGTGATACCAGGGTCCGAAGACGCCCATCGGGAAAGCCTTGAACCGGTCATGATAGTTGTGCAGCCCCAACCCGATCTGCTTCAGGTTGTTCACGCACTGGGTCCGGCGAGCGGCCTCGCGCGCGGCTTGGATGGCCGGCAGCAACAACGCCACGAGAATGCCGATAATGGCAATTACGACCAATAACTCCACAAGTGTGAAGCCGGATTTAGAACGGGCCATGAGAACACCCCCACAAAAAAAGAAAACGGAAACGACAACCGCCGCTTTGAGCGCAAACGGAGAATTGCACTGTCCCGATTGTCCGGCAAAAAGCCCATGGCAGTCTAGTTGCACTTTAGGACAGCCTACCATTGGCCGCTTGTTCACAAACAGAGGCCAAA
>CAZAQY010000035.1:0-47846 GCA_964486845.1 uncultured Pirellulaceae bacterium | reverse complement strand
CGTCCCTCCTCGGCTTGCTTCAGCGTGCTACCGACAAATCGATGCCCACTGTCCAAAATCTACCATTCGCCGCTCTCGCTGTCAATGTTTCTGGGTGTCTGAGTATCTACTGAGTATCTACCCCCGCTGTCAATGTCTCTGGGTGTCTGACTATCTGAGTATCTACCCTGAAGTAGCCTCACTGCCACAGCGACCAGTTTCCGCTGGTGACCACGTATGCGGCAATCAAGGCATTCGTCGTGGCGTGCGCGAGGACCGCGTCGCTCAACCTCCCTCGCCGATACACGGCCACGGCATACAGCATCCCCGCCAACGTTCCGGCGAGCCAACGACCGTGTACCAGGCCGAATAGAACGGACGAGGCGAGGAACGAAACCCAGGTGAATCGGTCGTACGGCACCGGCTCGAAATCCGTCGCCACCAGCCGGCGCAGCAGATACCCCCGGAACGCCAGTTCCTCGGCCAGCGGCACCGTCACCACCGCGCCGACGATCCGAAAGACGAGCCAGACGGCCGCCCACTCGCGCGGCATGCTCAGCAGCCCCGCGGCAAGCACGTCTTCGGACCCAGACGACGCAGACTGAGGCGCGGCAAACTCCAGCGCCATCCACAACCCAAACGCCAACACCCCGATCGCCAACGCCGGCCAGTTCCACGTCCAGCGCCAAGCGGCGTACGTCCGCCGGAAACACCACAGCACGCCGGCCGCGGCCAGCACGCGGGCGGCATAGAACCGATCGAAGCCGCTGGAACTGGAAAAAGCCCCGCAAATCATGGCCGTCCCGAAAATGGCCAACAGCGGCGCCAGATACGGCGCGGCGGGATTCCGCTTCGCGCCCGTCTCGCCGCCAGCCTGGGCCGCTTGAAAAAACGACCACCGCTGCGTCACGGCGACCAGCCCCAGGCTGATCGCCACGAAGGCCAGCCAACCGGCTTGGGAGTGGAATCCGCCCAGCGCCACCCGCGGAGAAAACCAAACCCCGATGATCACCAACAAGGCAATCCGCAAGGCATTGGCCAGCCAGATGACGAGCGTGCCCAGCGGCAACAGCAGCAGCGCCCGGGGGAACCGCAGTTCGCGGCGCGCGTACCACAGGTAGGCCACCAGAAACACGCAGATCAGGCCGATCCCCTCGTAGCCGGAACAGGCCCGGTCGATGCCGACCGAGAACTCCGGCGTGCCAACGCGGAAACCGGCCGTCTGACTGACCGTCTGCGGCAGCACCAGATTCAACAGGCTGCGCACGACCCGGAACGTCAAGGCGTGCAACGGGCGCCACAGCTCCCGCGTATACAGCCCGGCCCACCAGGCCGCGGCGTCGATCCCGGCCGCCACCGTCATGGCGCTCCATCCGCGCCGCGCCAGCGGCAGCCAGAACGCGGGCGGGACCGCCATGGCGGCCCAGGCCGCGAACGTGGCCAGGCCCGCCACCAGCCACGCGATCAGCCAGCCCGCGGCGTGCGGTGAAGTCTCGAACCCGCGTTCACAAACCACGCTTGTCAGCCAGGCGAAGGCCGCCAATGCGCCCAGGTGCACCAGCAAGAAGGGCCAAAATCGCTGAGGCCCGCGCGCGTCCCGCAACTGCCGCCGGTACTCGTCGCGCAGCCGTGCCGCACCGAGGAACAACCCGCCCGCCACGGTGAACAGCAGCACGCTGAGGATCGCATGGGACTGCGCCAGCACGGCCGTCCACCACGGCGGGTCGGCCCCCGCTGCGTCAAGGAACTCGAATCGGACGCTCAGTCCCAGAATCTCCGCCAACAGCAGCAACGTCAACGCCACCCAGCGCACGACGGGCAACGCGGGTGCAGAGGATGCGTCGAAGGAACCGTCGCGATTGCCTGGCAAGATCAGAACTCCCACGTACGAGACGCGCGCACGACGCGCAGATCCTACGAACTGAAATCTTACGCCGCCCCGCTCGCCACGCCAGGATGCGCGCACGGCGCGCGCATCGCACGGACCGAGGCTCTAGTTCGCCGCCAGTTCGACGCGCATCTTCTCGTATGTTTCACGTTCCAAGGGGTGCAGCATGCCGGCATCCAGTCCCGCGGCCACCGCCTTCTGGTAGGCCGCGACCGCGGCCGGACGGTCGCCGGCTGCCAAATGGGCCTGGCACAGGTGAAAATACACCGGCGCGACCGGCGCCAGGGCAACGGCTTGTTCCAGGTCTCTGACAGCCGCGCTGGGCTGGCCCAACCCCAACTGGACGACCCCGCGCGTGTCCAGCAAACCGAACTGCGGCCCGGCCAACTCGATGGCGCTGTCGATCAAAGGCCGCGCCTCGCCGGCCCGGCCCTTCTGCAGCGCCAGCAGCATGGCCAGGTTGTTCAAGGAACCGGCCTTGAACCGGCCTTGCTGGATGCTCAGTCGGTACAGGTTTTCCGCGTCGCGGGCCCGGCCCTGAAGGTCTCGGACGTAGGCCAGACGAAACGGCAGCGACGGGGAATCGGGGTTCTTTTGGAACGCATCCTCCAGCCACTTCCCCAAGCGTTCCCGCTGCGCGTCGGTCAGCTTCCCCATCGGAAAGGCCACGCACACCGCGGCGACCGTCTCGGCATCGCATTTCTGCCAGGCCCGATCGCAGACGTCCAGCGCTTCGGGGAACCGCTCGCGGCGCACCAGGAACAGGGCCAGGGCCAGGATCCCCTCCGGCTCCTTGGACTCCGCGCCATACCGGCGGACCATCGCCTCGGCCGCCTCCAGTCGGCCCAATTCTTCCAGCAAGTTGGCCCCCGTGATCAGGGTCCGGGGCTCCTTGCCCCGGACGAATTTCTCGATCAAGTCCGCAGCCTCATTGTTCTTGTCCTGCGCGTGCAGCAGCCGGGCCTCGATTTCCACCGCTTTGGCCCCGCCCGGTTCGGCTTTCTGCAAACGGGCCAACAGCGCGGGGACCTCGGCGGTGTCTTCCCGGCGCAACAGGGCGCGAGCCACGAGGAAGAGATACTCCGGCTTCTGTTCCACCGGCTCCGCCACGCTCAGCAACTGCGCTCGGGCCTTCGGCCAGTCGCCGTCCTGCCGGTACAGCTCGGCCAGCAGGACCTGATCTTCGGGCCGAGCGGGGCCGCGCCCGCCCACCTCCTCCAGCAGCCGGATCGCCTCCTTGCGTTGCAGACTGCCCGGCTGACGCGCCAGCACGATCCCCCGAGCGCGCTGCTGGTCGAGGCCCGCGACGCTCAATTCATCCAGCCCGGTACCATCAGCGCCGCCGACCAGGCTCAGCGCCTCTTGCGACCGCCGGTAGTCGCCGCTCTCGGACAGCAGCAGCGCCAAATTGAAACGCGCCCAGGCCGCCTCGACCGGCGCGGCGTCCTGCATTGCCATCAGCGAGCGCATCTGCGTCTCGGCCTCCGAAATCTGCCCCTTGCGCCAGTTCCAGTTGGCCATGAACCGCAGCGCAAGGGGCGCCTTCGGGGCCTCGGCCAGCACGGCCCGATACAGCTTCTCCGCCTCCTCGTCGCGTCCGGCCAGCTCGTAACAGCGGGCCAGCGCCAAAGGCGGCTTGAGCCTCGACAACGGCCCCTCCGCGTCCCGAACGGCGGCTTGGGCCTGCTCCGCCATGCCCATCCGCGTCAGGTGCTCGACCAGCGCGACCCTGGGGGCCGGCTCGTCGGGGGCTAACGTCACTGCCTTTCGCAGCGCGGTCTCCGCCTCCGCGTTTCTACTCATGACCCGCAGCACCTGGCCCAGCCAGAAGTGATCGCGGAAGTCGCGCGATCCGACCGCCACCGCCTTGTTCGCCACTTCCAGGGCCAGGTCCGCCGGTGACAACCGGTAAACGCTCGTCAGGGGACTCTGGTCCGGCAACCGTTTGAGCAACTCCTCGACGTCACCGTAGCGGTGGTTGGCATACATCAGCTCGATCGCCCGGCGCATCACGGCGGAATCCTGCCAGCCCAATTCGAGGGCTCGATTGTAATGTACCACGGCGCTCTTCAGATCCCCCGTCCGCTCGCCGAGTTCCGCCCGGAACAGCGACAGGTCAGCCCACGCCGTACGCCGCGCGCCCAGCTCGTCGGCCCGCCTGCGGATTTGGCTCAGCGCCGCGTCTTCTGACTTGTCGCCCCGCTTGGTCTGCGCCAGCAACAGCCGCAGTCCGCACAGGACGGTCCAAGTGCCGTTCTCGCCCTCGAGGCGTCCGATCGCGTCCAACGCCGTCTGCGCGGCAGCCTGGTCCCCAGCCTGCAGCGCCCGGTCGAAGATGGTTATGCGCAGGCTCAGGTCCTGGGGGTGCTGCTGGGCCAACTGCGTCCAGAGGCGGCCGGCATCGCGCGTCGCGCCCAGCTGGGCATAGGCAAAGGCGAGTCCGCTCAGCAGTCGGCGCAGATCCTCGCGCGAGAAACCCTCCGCCTTCGCCTCCAGCTTTGCCAGCGCGGCAAGGGCCTCGTCGCCCCCGCGCCGCAGCCAGTAGTTGGCCCGGGCCAACCGCACCTCGACGCGGTCCCCCAAGCGCTGCTCTGCCGCATCCAGGATCGGCAACGCGGCCGGCGGCTGCTCCTGACGCGCCGCGACTTCGGCCAACGCCACCCACAGCTCGACCCGCTTGGGGTCCCGGTCCCGAGCCTGCTCCAACAGCTTCCGCGCCGCCTTCAGTTGCCCCTGCGCCACGCGAACCTCGGCCTCGACCAGCGGCAACTGGGGCGAACCCGAGGCCATCCGCTTGGCCGCTTCCAGCTCCTGTTCGACGTCCTTCCAGCGGCGCTGGTCTTTCGATACGCGCAGCCTGTCGGCCAGGAACAGTTGCAGGATCCTGACCTGCGTCTCGGGAACCAATACCCGCGCCCCGCAGAAAATCGGCAAGGCATCTGCGGCTTTCCCCAAATCCACCAGCGCTTCGGCCAGCCCCAGGCGCGCGGCCAGCCGTCCGGGAGACGCCGAGACCGCCCGGCGGTACGCATCGGCCCGAGCCGTGTCGTCCAGAAGCCGCTCGTAGCACTGCGCCAAACGCAGGTCGACCTCCACCGCACGCGGTCTCAGCTCGCTGGCCCGCAGCAGGTTGGGACGGAGCGTCTCCAGGGCCTGAGCCGCTGCGGACCACTGCGATTGGATCATCTCCACGTGCGCGTCCAATAGTTTTGGCAACAGCGGATCCGGCTTGCTCTTGCGCAGCTGCCCGATCACGCCGGTTGCCGCCTGCCATTGCTCGCCCTGCATCAGCACGTCCAGCAGCCGCCAGCGCAAGTCGTCGTCCTGGGGCGCCCGTTCGATGCCGCGCCGCAGGATTGCCAACATACGGCCGGTGGCCCCCTGCTGCTCCTCCAGGTTGGCCTGAGCCAAATACAGGCGGCTGTCCTCGGGGTGCGCTGCGATGGCCGCCTCCAGATCCTTCGATTGCTCGTCCAGGCTCGCCTTGTTCGGGACCGGGTCTCGGGCAATCGCCAGCAGGATCTCTCGGTCGTCGGGGGCCAGTTCCCGCGCTCGGGCGATGTCTGCCGCCCCGTCATCGACGCCGAACAACCGCCGATAGCGGGCCCGCGCCAGATAGGCCCGCGACGATTCCGGGTTGGCCGCCACGAGCTGGTCCATGACTTCGTCGGCCCGCTTGGGATCGCGGAGTCTCTGCCTCAGCAGATATGCATACCGCTCGAAGGCCGTGAGCCCCGGAGGATCATCGGGAACGGTCGAGGGGCGCGACGGGGCAGGCTTGGTGACCTGCTTGGCGGCGCCAGGATCCGGCTTGGCGGCCTTAATATCCGTCTTGGCCGCGCTGTCCCTGAGCCGACCCGCCTTGCGCCGTGCCTGGACAACGGCCTCGGCATAGTGCTCCGCCGCCTGCTCATCCAGGTTCTCGGCCTCGTAGCACTGGCCGACCAGTTCGTGCAGATCGCCGTCCCGCGGATTGGCTTTCAGGAGGATTTCCCAATGCCGCCGCGCGTCCCGGAACTTTTCCAGGTCCATGGCAAGCCGGCCGACCTGGCGACGCAAATCGGGCTGATCCGGCTCGCGCGCCAACGCGACCTCGAAGACCTGCAAGGCCTGCGATCGCTCCGTGGAAGTTGTCGCCAGCTTCAGCAGCAGCGCCCCCCGGCGAACCATGGCCCGATTGTCGCCGGGCTGAGCCGCCAAGTACTCCCGCATGAACTTCTCAGCCCCCGCGAGGTCCCCCTGCTGCTCCGCCTGGACCGACTGCGCCAGGAGCTTCGTGGGATTCCGCCCCAGGGTACGCAGGCCGAGCCACACGGCCCCGGCGAGAAGGCCGCAGATGAACAGGCCGAAGACGAGCCGAATCAGAATCCGGACCAGCCGACGCGGCTTTCGGTGTCGTCTGACATGTGCCCATCCCTCGCCATCGGAGCCAGGAAGAACCATCCCTCGTTTTCGTGACTTCGCTCGGGTTGGTTTCCGTTTCATGGGTGTCTGACTCCACGGTGTAGGCCGTGCCACACAACTGGGCCACGCCAGCCTGACAGACTAGCCACGCCAACCTTCAAAAAAACCGCCGCGGTCCCGAGACAAACTCAAGACGCGCGGCGGATTGTGAGTGAACAACAAACGACCGGATCAGGCGACCTTCCCACGACGGCGGCGGCCCAGCAACATCGCGAGACCCATGCCCAGGAATGATAGGGCCCCGGCCGCGCAACTCGGATCGATCTCGGGCACCTTCGTGACATCCATCTGCGCGTAGGTATCCGAGAAGGAGCTGACACGCTCGTCATCGCCGACGGTGATTACCAGCCTAACGGAGATCTCGGTTCCGGCGATAACGCCCGAGACTGGCCCCCCGAAGCTCACCAGTTGAATGGAACCGTTCCATCCAGCCTTACCAACGATATCCTTGACTCCCTTCGACTGGAAGATCCCAACGCCCGTCACATCCATGCCAAAACTCGCGGCGGCAAAGACGTGACTGGGGTCCGTGATTTGCACATCGTAGTCGAGTTGGTACGTACCGGGGTGGAGCCCAGGACTGGCGGGCGTTACTGTAACCTTGTGAAAGTCATACGCACCAATACGGTCGAACGAGAAATCGACTGACGCGTCGGCGAACGCGGTGTCCTTTGCTTTCAACGTGTAAACCTTGTCGTCGTCCACCTGTGTCCCGCCCACTGCCCAATCATTCATATTAATGGTAAACGCCTGGGAGTGCGAAACGAACATCAATCCGCAGACCAGGACGCCGAGGACTGCGGCGATTTTCGTGTATCTGTTCATGACTTCATTCTCCAACGTAAATGCAATTCAACTGGCCCCGCAGGGGGCCAATCACTCGATCCAGGATTCTGCCTCCAAGGAACAGGCGCGATGCTCCGTCCAGGCAGGACATCGCGTCAAAACGCTTACGCCACAACCAGAACTGTCCGCGCGCAGCGCGGCGGTCGCAAGTGGCGAAAGGCAGGCGGATCGGGAATGAACTGAGATAGCCTCAGGAAAAGTCGAGTTACCAGCGTTGGCGGTGGCGGCAACTGTTCCGCGCCGGCGATCGCCGACACGCTGCCACTTGCCGGCCCGCCCGGCGTGGGCGCCGACGTGCTGGCTCCACCGTACGGCAGCAGACTGTTCCACGGCTGCAGGCCCGGATCATTCTCCAAACTCCACAGCCGCCAAGGCTCGCCGGAGTCCGGCGCCGACATCCCCGCCGACGACCATGCGTCCGGTTCGGGCAACGGATCGCTCACCGTATAGGCCGCAGCGCGACGTCCCCACCCGGTCGTGGCCAAAACCACGAACACCGCCAGTGCCAGACGCCCAAACCACGTACCCATCTGCGAACCCCGCTCGACGCGAATGCGGACCTCACCTACGCTCATTCCTAGAGTTACCCTTTATAAATGTATTGGCCACCGAGCCGCGGTAACTGACAGCCAAAAATTGAATTTATTGTGAAATCGCGATGTAAGCCAATACTACACAAATACTTACGGAAATGAAAAAAGTTCCCGCCGTTATGGCGAACACGGTCGGGGACTAGGCCTTTCGCGGAACTGCGCTGCGGCGGAGTCGGACCGCACGTCGCCTGCGAGTCGCCCTTTGCGACGCCTGCCTGCCCGCATGGCGCAGCCGGTGCGGCTGTCGGAAAAAAGATGTGTCCCCTGGGTTCCGCTTTGAAAGAAGACCCCGCCGACATTGGTAGGATCGGGCATCCCGGATTGTCCGGCGATGATCCGGCACGGTACAATGCGGGGGGACGGCAGAAACGAATCGCGTTAGCATCGTTCGAGAAATGACTGTCCAGTGTTTATTGCTGATCATCCCACGGAGAGGCTGTGAAAAAATCGGGTCATCCAGGTGAACGATTCGATAATCTACTGGGCTGATATGTTGCGGCCCGTTCGAGGCGAGGATTTCGTTTTGCCTTAAGATTGGACGCAATAACCACCCGCGCACAGCGTCAAGTCGTCGATCAACCACCACTGAAGCACTGGAGTAGAACATGGACCAAGACCTGATACGATGGCTGCCTGCCGTCATGCTGGCTGCGATGTCAAGTTTCACCGCTGCGTGGACCAACGCGGAAGAGCCGCTGGTTTTCATCTCGGCTTTCGCGCCGGGGGACGACGGCGCCATCCATACGTTCCGGCTGGACCTGAAGACCGGCAAGCTGGAACCGGTTCACCGGACGACCGGCGTCGAGCACCCGTTTTTTATCGCCATCTCGCCGGATCAGCAGTTCTTGTATTCGATTCACGCGTTGAAGTTCGGCGGCAAAGAAGCGGAGCAGGTCGCCGCCTATGAGATAGCCGGCCGGGCGGGAGAGTTGAAGTTGTTGAACCGGCAGTCGGCGCTCGGCTCGGCGGCCTGCTACCTGGACGTCGACGCGACCGGCAAGTCGGTGCTGGTCGCCAATTATTCGACGGGCAGCGTGGCGTCGCTGCCGGTTCGGGAAGATGGGTCGCTCGGCAAGGCGACGTCGTTTTTTCAACATGCCGGATCGAGCGTCGATCCCGCGCGGCAGCAAGGCCCGCACGCGCACTGTTTCGTGATCAGTCCCGACAACCGGTTTGCCTTTGCGGCCGATTTGGGGCTGGACCAGGTGCTTGGCTACGCTCTGGAGCCCGCCGCGGCCAAGCTCACGCCCTGCCAGCCGCCGTTGGTGAGAACGCCGCCCGGCGCCGGGCCTCGGCATCTGACCTTCCACCCCAACGGCAAATACGTGTACGTGATCAACGAACTGAGCAATTCGATCACGTTGTTCAACTACGCGGCAGAATCAGGAGTGCTCGTCCAGCGGCAGACGGTCCCGGCGCTGCCGCCGGATTTCGACGGCACGAGCTACTGTGCGGACGTGAAAATTACGCCCGACGGCCGTTACTTGTACGGCACCAATCGCGGGCACGACAGCTTGGCCGCGTATCGTGTCGGCGAGGACGGCACGCTGACGCTGATCGGGATTGAACCGAGCCTGGGCAAAGGGCCGCAGAATCTGGCGATCACCTCGGACGGCCGACTGCTGCTGTGCGCCAACATGCCCGGCGACAACGTGGCCGTGTTTCGGATCGCTCCCGCGACCGGCAAGCTGACGTCCGCCGGTCCGCCGATCTCCATGCCGCGCCCGTCCTGCATCCGGATCATGAAGTGAAGACGATGCTGCTGTTTCGTATATCCCGGAATGGGATTACCCGAGTTCCGCTTCTGCAAACCGCGCAGTGCCGTTCAGCGATGGTGCTCGTCCATGACCGTGTAGCCGGCTGCCTTGGCAGCTTCTGTTTCGGGCCAGCGGGCAATCAGAACTCGATCACCATGCCGTCCTGACCGACCTGCGTTTCCGGAAAGACCTTGCGGGCGGACTCGATTCCGAATGGATCTGCCTCGCGCGCCAGAGGATTGATGTGGACGAGGACCAAGCGGCCCACATCGGCTTGCCGCGCCAATCGGGCCACCGGCGTCAGGCAGGAGTGACCGGTGACCTCCGCCCGCTCTTCCCAACCGTCCGGGAAGAAGCACTCGTGGACCAGCAGGTCGACGTTGCGGATTTCGGGGATGTACGACGCGTCCGGCGCGGCGGTGGCGTCGGTGACGTAGGCCAGCGAGCGTTGCGGCCAGTCGATCCGGTATCCGACCGACCCGCCGGGATGCTCCAGCGGAAACCAGCGCACGACGCCGTTGCCGGGCAGGGTCACGGGTTGCGCCAGCGGTCGCCACGTAAACGCCGGCCGCACGGGAAACAGGAACCGGGAAAACAGGTGCTCGTCCAGGGCCCGCAGCTTCTCCGCTTCTCCGTACACGTCGATGCGATCCATCGGCTTGTCGAACAACAAGCCCAGCAGGTACGTCAGACCGACGACGTGGTCCAGGTGTACGTGCGTGAGGAAGACGTCCAGCGTGCGTGTTTCCAGCAGGTCCCGCAGGCGATGCATCCCGGTCCCCGCATCCAGCAGTACGCCGCATTCGGGCAGCATCAGGCAGGGCGTATCGCGGAACTCATTCGGATGGTATCCGGCCGTGCCGAGCAAGTGCAGTCGCATGGCGGTCGTCTTTCACTTGCGGAGCGTGGAAATCCAGAGGAACGGTTTTTCGGCTTCGTCGATCCGCAGTTCGCCCTTCAACTGGGCCTGGTTCAACAAGCGGTCCAGGATGCCCTGGTAGTACGTCCGGCCCGGCGGCAGCGAAACCTTGACCTGCGCGGGGTCGATCTTGTGCCGTGCCAGGCCATTATGGTCGAGCAACAGCGGCAGGTCGAGACGGGCGCTGATGGCGGCCAAGGCTTCGGCCAACGGCGTATCCTTGATCTCCACATTCAAGAAATCGAACAGCTTAGGAGCCGTTTCGCGAGACGGCTTCTGCGCAGGCCAGCCGACCGGCCAGGACTTCGTCGCGCGTCTCACGTCGGTGATCCACAATTTGACCGTCCCGTCCGCCTGCTTCTGCGGCGCCATGACCAGCCCCAGCGGGCGCAAGACGGCCACCATCGCGGTCCCGGCGCTCAGCCCCTGCAATTCGTCGGCGACCACCTCCTGGCCCTGCATGGCTTGCCGAGCCTCGGCATCGGCGAGGAACGACAAGGCCAGTCCCGCGGAAATCCGCTTCAGCACGTCAAAGCTTGCCTGCCCCTTGGTGCTGAACGTCACCGGCGCTTGCAAGGCCTCGTGTACGGCGACCAATTGAGTGGCGGTCAGTCCGAAGGGGCCCTCGGCCTCTTGCAGCCGCGTTTCGCCGCCCTCGCGGATCTTGGCCAGCCACTTCCGCAGACCGTCCGTGTCGCCCATGCGAAACTGGCCGTCCGGCAGGACCAGCGTGTTCTTGTCCGTCAAGAGACCGATGACCAGGTAGGAGCGGGTCTCCCCGGCGCCCCGTTCCCGCACTTCGACCTGATCGCCCGGCTTGGCCGAGCGAATCCGCACGGCGCTGAAGGGGACGTCCTTCAGGGCGGCCAGCCACCGCTGGGCCCCGTTGATCGGAAAGCCGGGCTGGGTAATCAGCTCCAAATCGACCCGCGGAGCGGCCTCGGCAGGCCCTGCCGCCATCAGAGGTAGAAGCAGCAGTGCGGAGCCGAATAACCAGGAGTTCGGTGACAGCATAGATCGTCCCCCCAGGCGACATTCTACGAAGTATCCCTGATGATTCCCAGGCGGATTGGGCGTTCCGGGAGCCGCTGGGGTAGTTGCGGACCAGCCCTCGATACGGCAGAATGGGGCTCACTTGTTGACAGCTTTTCGGCAGCAAACCTAGACCGCACAAGGAGACAGACATGGCGCGACCGGTTACGTTGTTCACGGGCCAGTGGGCCGATTTGCCCGTTCAGGAGATGGCCCGCAAGGCGAAAGAGTTCGGCTACGACGGGTTGGAGTTGGCTTGTTGGGGCGACCATTTCGAGGTCAAGAAGGCCCTGAGCGACGAAAACTACTGCGCCCGGAAGCGCGAGTTGCTGGAAAGCTTTGACCTGCAGTGCTTCGCCATCAGCAACCACTTGGTCGGTCAAGCCGTGTTGGACATCATCGACGAGCGGCACAAGATGATCGTGCCGGATTACGTGTGGGGCGACGGCGACCCGGCCGGGGTCACCCAGCGGGCGATCGAAGAGATGAAGGACACGGCCCGCGCGGCTCAGAGGTTGGGCGTCAGCGTGGTCAATGGCTTCACCGGCTCCAGCATCTGGCACCTGAACTACTCGTTCCCGCCGGTTTCGGCCAAGATGATCGACGCCGGTTTCGAATTGCTGGCGGAGCGTTTCAATCCGATCCTGGACGTGTTCGCCGAGTGCGGCGTGAAGTTCGCGCTGGAGGCACACCCGACCGAGATCGCTTACGACCTGTACACGGCCGAGCGGGCGTTGGAAGCGCTGGACCACCGCGAGGAATTCGGCTTCAACTTCGACCCCAGCCACTTGCACTGGCAGGGCGTGGATCCCGTCGAGTTCATCCGCGCGTTCCCGGACCGGATCTACCACGTCCACGTCAAGGACGCCATCACGACGCTCAACGGCCGCAGCGGGATCATCGCCAGCCACTTGAACTTTGGCGATCCCCGGCGCGGCTGGGATTTCCGCAGCCCCGGCCGCGGCGCGGTCAATTTCGAGGAGATCATCCGCGCCTTGAACGACATCAAGTACACGGGGCCATTGTCCGTGGAATGGGAGGATTCCGGGATGGAACGCGAGTTCGGCGCGCGCGAAGCCTGTCAGTTCGTCAAGAAACTGGACTTCGCTCGCAGCGCCCGCGCGTTTGACGCGGCGTTTGAAGAGTGACGCCCGTTCGCGGTTTCCGTTTTCCGGCGTGAGCCCGGATGACGTATCCGGAAGCCCGGCTGATCCGAAAGAGCCGGGCTTCTTTTCCGTTTTGGCTCGTGATCGACCACACTTCGTTCGTTCAGGTTGGTTTCAACGATGAGTACAAACCGGCGTGACTTTCTGACCCGAGCCGGCATCGGCGCTGCGACCTTGGCCGGCGCGCCATTGCTTGCCGGCCGCGCTTCCCCGGCGTTGGCGGACCAGAACGCGGCCGCCTCGGCAGCTCACGAATTCAGCTACGCGCTCAATACGGGCACGATTCGCGGGCAGAAGCTGGGGCTGGTGGCCGAGATCGAAACCACCGCCAAAGCCGGCTACCAGGCGATCGAGCCCTGGTTGGACGCGATCCACAGATTTGCCGAATCGGGAGGATCGCTGCAGGACGTCCGCAAGCGCTGCCGGGACTTGGGGCTGAAGGTCTGCAGCGGCATCGGCTTTGCTGCCTGGATCGTCAACGACGACGATCAGCGCCGCGCCGGCCTGGAACAGATGAAACGCGACATGGACCTGCTGGCACGGATCGGCGGCACCCACATCGCGGCCTCGCCCGCCGGCGCCAATCGTCCGGGCAGTCGCGTGGAACTGGACGGCGCGGCCGAGCGGTACGCGGCGATCCTCGAACTCGGCCGCACGATGGGGATCATCCCGCAACTGGAAATCTGGGGCTCGTCGGCCAACCTCAGCCGCGGCAGTCAGGCCCTTTACGTGGCCGCCAAGTCCGGGCATCCGGACGCCTGCGTGCTGCTGGACGCCTACCACATGTACAAGGGGGGGACGCCGCCCAGCGTGCTGAAGCTGCTGGGGCGCCAGGCCGTGCATTGCTTTCACATGAACGACTATCCCGCGGACCCGCCGCGCGAGACCATCAGCGACGGCGACCGTGTCTGGCCCGGCGACGGCATCGCCCCGCTGGCCGAGATCCTGCGCTATCTGGCGGGCAATCACTGCCAGGTCGTGTTGTCCGTGGAGTTATTCAACCGCAACTACTGGCAACTGCCCGCCGAAGAAGCGGCCCGCACGGGACTGGAGAAAATGAAGGCCGCGGTCGCGGCAGCGGGGCTGGGGTAAAGGGCCAAGGGAAGGTCGTGGCGCCGAGCCCGGCGCGGGGAGTGAATCTCCCCGCGGGCGCCTTTGCTGCTATCCCGTTCAGTTCCGGGTGTCAGCTTGCCTTCGCCGGACGGCTGTATCAAAATGCGCATCCGTCGCGATGTCAATGAAGGAGAACGACGCTTATGGAGCGCATCTTTCGACTTGGCCTGTTCGTCATGTCGCTGGCCGCGCCGGCGGCCGGTGCAGTAAACGGCCCACCCAAACAGGCTTATTCCGATCGCCCGGATGATGTTCCGCGCGAGCAGGCGGTCGACGTGGCGACGGCCTACGATCTAGTGCGTTTGAGCGTAACGGGTCAAGGCCAACACGTTTTCCCGGGCCGTGCCCCGAGGCACTTCGCAGCCGGCGCCGACGATGTAGCGCGGGCCGGCCTGCCGATGGCAGTCGGCGATGGCGGCCGTGATCGACTCCGGCGTGCCGTCGCGGAGTACGCGCACGGGATCGATATTTCCCAGCAGCACCTGGTCCGGCCCCATCGCGCGGCGGGCGTCGGCGACGGAAACGAAATAGTCCAGATCGACGATCCCACAGTGCAGCCGGCCCATGCCTTCCAAGATCTTGGACGTGTTGCCGCAGATGTGCAGCCGCACCTTGGCGCCCAGGGCGTGCAAGCCGTCGACGAGCCGCTTCTCGTAGGGCCACACGAACTCTTCGTACAGATCCGGGCCGATCAGCGACGCGGCCGCGTCGCCCACGCCCATCAGGTCGGCCCCCGCGTCGATTTGGGCCTTGGCGAAACGCAGTTCCATTTCGAGCACGAAGTCGAACAGCCGGCGGACGAAATCCGGATCGTCGTAGAAGTCCAGCATCAACGTGTTGATGCCGCGCAAATCGGCCGACTCGGCGCACGGCCCTTCGATCCAGCCTTCGACGAGCTTGTCTTCGCCCGCCAGCTCTTTCAGCAGGGCCACGCCGCGGACCCGATCCAGCATCCGGCCTTCGGACAGCGGATCAGGAATCTCCAACTTGTCCAGGACGGCCTTGTCCGCCAGGAGCGCGTTCGCTTCATTGACCGCGGGCGGCTGATTCTCAAAGTATTGGATGTCGGCTCCGCAATCCGCCGCTTCGCGGGTCGGGTCCGAGATGGCCGACACATAGTCGAACTGGTAATCGCGCGCCGTCGCCATCTGGGCCTCGGCCAACACGCGATAGTCGCCGGCATACGCCCCGTACTTCACTCCGGCGTGGTCCCCTGCGAACATCATCGTGATCGGCATCAGCGGCAACTGGTCCACAGGCCGGCCGTCCAGCATGGCCAGGATTCGTTCTCGACCGTTCATCGCCATCTCCTTCAAGTTCATTCCCGGAACAACCACGCCAAGTACATCCACAAGCCGGCCAGCGCGGCGATCACGGCCACCACCGCCAGCACCACGCGATAGTTGGTGACCGGTTCCTCCACGGGCCCAGCTTCCCGCCCGCTGCCAAAATCGTAGCCGCAGTTGGCGCACCGCCGGTAAAAGCGCGGCGAGAAGGCTTCGTCGCAAGTCGGGCACAACAGCATCACCTCCGGACCATCGCCCGCCACGGCCGACGGATCATCCGGCGGCAACTCGGCCCCCCGATCATCGTCATCGGCACCAATCGCCTCGTCGTGCCTCGCGCAGACCGTCAAGGCTCCTGCACCGCCGCAACCGTCGCCGCCGCAACCGTCGCCGCCGCAACCGTCGCCGCCACAACCGTCGCCGCCGCAACCGTCGCCGCCGTGCCGCCGCTGGTGCTCCGGATGGTGCGGAGTTGAGTCCAGCGCCGGCAGGAACTCAGCGGCCGGATTGAGTTCGGCCAACGCAAAGTCGGTCCCGGGCACCTTGCAGGTTGGGCAGGCCGTCCGGCGCGGAGCACGGCAGCGGGGACACAAAGGCCAATCGGCCCATGCGGAGGTCTTTGGCTCGCGGTCGAATTGCCAGCCGAATCGTGCGTCGTCGTTCATGCCCCTATTAGAAGCGACGGCGGTGGGCGCTGGCAAGCCGTGCATCGATGCGCTAGACTAGTTCCTTGTGCAGCGGTGTTTTTGCAGGCTCTTGGTTTAGGAGGTAGGCACGATGAAGGCAATGTTCAGAGGGTATCGGTTTCGTCGCTGGTTTGGGCTGGGGTTGTCAACCGGATTGTGCGTGCTGCTGTCGGCATGGGCGCCCGTGGCCGAGGCCGAGGGGCTGCGCGTGCTGGCGCCGGGCAAGTTGCCCGCCGATCAGCGTCTGGAGAAGCTCAAGGACTTGAACGGCTATTTTCCGTTCACTCCCGCGAAATCGCGAGAGGAATGGGATCGCCGAGCGGAACAGGTGCGGCGGCAGATGCTGGTCGCGCTGGGCCTGTGGCCGATGCCCACCAAGACGCCGCTGAATCCCGTGATTCACGGCTGCCGCGATCAGGGCGACTATACGGTCGAGAAAGCGTATTTCGAGAGCTTCCCCGGCTTCTTTGTTACGGGCAGCCTGTATCGGCCCAAGGGCAAGTCGGGCAAGCTGCCGGGCGTGCTCTGCCCGCACGGGCACTGGGCCAACGGCCGGTTCTACGACGTGGGCGTCGAGGGCGTGAAGAAGCAAATCGCGAAAGGCGCGGAACGTTTCGAGAACGGCGGCCGCAGCCCGCTGCAGGCCCGCTGTATGCAACTGGCCCGGATGGGCTGCGTCGTGTTTCACTACGACATGATCGGCTATGCCGACAGCGTGCAAATTTCTCAAGGTCTGGCGCACGGGTTCTCCAAGCAGCGGCCGGAGATGAACAACACCGAAAACTGGGGCTTGTTCAGCCCTGCGGCCGAAGCGCACCTGCAATCGGTCATGGGGATGCAAACCTACGACTCGATCCGCGCTTTGGATTTCCTCCTGGGCTTGCCGGATGTGGACCCGCAGCGGATCGCGGTGACCGGAGCCAGCGGCGGGGGCACGCAGACGTTCATTCTGAGCCCCCTCGATCCCCGCGTCGCTGTCTCGATCCCGGCCGTGATGGTCTCGACCGCCATGCAAGGCGGCTGCACGTGCGAGAACGCCAGCCTGTTGCGGGTGGGGACCGGAAACGTCGAGTTCGCGGCGCTGTTCGCCCCCAAGCCGCTGTGCTTGCTGTCCGCGGACGACTGGACCAAGGAAATGCCCACCAAGGGCTTCCCGCAACTGCAGGAGCACTACCGGCTGCTGGGGGCCGAGAAGAACGTCCAGCACCATCCGCTGCTGCAGTTCGAGCACAATTACAACTACGTCAGCCGGTCGAAGATGTACGCCTGGGTCAACGAGCATTTTCGTCTGGGCCTGCCGGCGCCGATCGTCGAGGAAGATTACCCGCGCTTGGACGCCGCGGAGATGACCGTCTGGGACGACTCGCATCCCAAGCCTCAGGGCGGCGACGAATTCGAGCGGCAGCTGTTGCGGTGGTGGACGGAGGACGCCGGTAAACAGCTCTCACAGGTCATTCCCGGCGATGCCTCCGGATGGAAGAAGTACCAAGAAGTCGTGGGCGGGGCCGTCGACGTGGTGATCGGCGCACGCTTGCCCGCCCCGGAGGATGTGCGATTCGAGCAGATGACCAACACCGAGGGCGAAAAGGTCCGCATCGTCGCCGGCTTGCTGCGCACGGCGTCGCAAGGCAGCGAATTGCCCGTGGTCGTGCTGGAGCCCAAGGCGGCCGAGCCGCGCGTGGCGGTCTGGCTCAGCCGCGACGGCAAGGCGGGGCTATTCACCGCCGAGGGCCAGCCGCAGCCCGCCATCGCTCGGTTGCTGGACGCGGGCGTGACGGTCATCGGCGTGGACTTGATCTACCAGGGCGAGTTCCTCGCGGACGGCAAGCCGCTGGAAAAGACCCGTCGCGTGGAGAACCCGCGCGAAGCGGCTGCTTACACCTTCGGCTACAACCGCACGGTGTTTGCCCAGCGGGTGCATGACGTGTTGAGCGCCGTCCGCTTTGCGAAATTCCGTCGAGACGGCGCGGCGGTGTATCTCGTCGGCCTGGACGGGGCGGGACCGTGGGCCGCCGCCGCGTTGGCTCAAGCGGACGGCGCCGTCGCCAAGGCGGCAATCGACACCGGCGCGTTCCGCTTCGGCAATGTGCCGGACATCCACTCGCCCGATTTCCTGCCCGGCGGCGCCAAGTACTTCGACTTGCCCGGAATGATCGCCCTGGCCGCCGCGACCCCGCTGTGGCTTGCCGGCGAGGGGGCAACGGCGCCGAACGTCGTGGCCGCAGCCTATCAGGCCACCGGCGCTCCACAGGCGCTGGCCCTGGCCGGCGGGGATGCGGCGAAACGCACCGACAAAGCGGTGCAGTGGCTGCTGAAATAGTCCGGATGCCTCGTTCCGCAACTCGTTTCCAGGCTCCGCCTGGGAACGCACTGTCTCGCCGGCTCTGCCGGCCGGATGTCAGGGCCGGCGACGAACTCAAGAAACTGCACGGCTCGGAGAGCGCGTGCTGCGTAGCGAGGCGGGCGGCACGCGGAGCGTGCCTGCCACTCTAAACGCTCAAGTACTGCTTGGGGAACTTCCAGGGCGCCCGGTACTCGGGGATCGACAACCGGGCGGCCTCGTCGTCGCCGGCGATCCATTCGGTCTGGGGGTCGATCCGGATGGAGCGGCCCAGCTTGAGCGACAGGTTGCCCAGCACGATGGGGACGTTCACCTTGTGGTGGTAGAACACGCTGCAGCTGGGCTGCTGGCGGCTCTTGATCGCATCCAGCCACTCCCGCTCCTGGCCGGGCGAGTCGGGCACGGACTTGGGCGGCTCCGGGGCGTCCTTCATCAGGTCGCCTTCGGGCACGATCTTGTACGTCCCGTAGTTGGCGTACAGCGTGCCGTTGACGCCGTGGAAGTAGGTGCCCAGCCGCCGCCCCGTGCCGGGCTTGCCCTGCAGGTCGAACCCGTAGCTGTTGACCTGGGACATCATCCAGGTGAGCGTCACGTTGGGGTACTGGATCAGCGTTTCCTGGGTGTCGTGGACGTCGCCCGCGTCCTGCAGGACATAGCGCCCGCCGGAGGAGGCGACCATCGCCGGCAGTCCCAGATCCAGCGCCCAGATGGGCAAGTCGATGATGTGCGGAGCCCAGCAGGGGGTCCAGCCGCCGCTGTAGGCCATGAACGACGAATGCGTGAAGGAATCCTTGACCACCAGCGGGTTGAACGGCCGCATCGGGCCGGGGCCGACCCATGTCTCCCAGTCCAAACCGGCCGGCGGATCGCAGTCCGGGTCGTTGCCGATCCCTTCCGCCCCCAAGTTCAAGACGTTGAACGTGCGGGCGACGCTGATCGGGCCCAGGTTGCCGGAGCGGACGTGGTCGACCACCTTGTGGTAGTTCTCGCCGGCGTGGATCTGGGTGCCGACTTGCGAGATCCGATTGTGCTTCTTCACGGCCGCTTTCACGGCCAGGCTTTCGCCCAGGTACAGTGTCATCGGTTTCTGCAGATAGATGTCCTTGCCGGCCTCGCAGGCATCGATGGCCATCAGGGCGTGCCAGTGCGGCGGGCTGGCGATGATCACGGCGTCGACGTCTTTCTGCGCAAGCAGCTCGCGATAGTCGCCGTATCCTTTGGCAGTGGCCTTGTACTTCTCCACCGTCGCGTCGCAGCGTTCCTTCCAGACGTCGCAGGCGGCGGTGACCACGACGTCGTCGTACTTGGCACAGTTGCCCAGGTTGCCGCGGCCCATCCCGCCGCAGCCGATCAGGCCGATGTGAATCTTGTCGTTGGCTCCGGGCGCGCCGGCTTGGCCGAGCGCGGCGGCAGGCACAAAATAGGGAACCGCCACGCCGGCGGCGGCCGTGGCGCGGACGAACTGGCGGCGAGTGATGCGTTTGGTATCGGACATGGAACTTGTCTCCTTGGTAAGCGGTTGGCGTTGGAAAGTAGCCCTCACGCTCCGCGTGAGGATCAGCCGGCGTAACGTACTGCGTCCGTTCTCGCGAAGGTTGCCTTCCCGTGCGAGTCTTACGACGCCAGGTATTTTTCCGGGAACTTCCACGGGTCGCGATACACAGGGCGGGCGAGTTTGGCCGCCTCGGCGTCGCCAGCGATCTTCTCCGTCTGGGGATCAAACTCGATCGAACGGCCCAGCCGGTAGGCGATGTTGGCCAAGCCGATGGCCGCGTCGAGTTGGTAGTGGTACGAAACGTTGCAGCTGGGTTGCTGCCGGCTCTTGATCGAATCGAGCCACTCGCGTTCGTGGCCCGGCGAAGGCGGGATCGACGGCTCCGGCGGCGTGAGGTCCTTCAGCCGATCGCCTTCGGGCACGACCTTGTGTGTGCCGTAATCGGCGTACAGCGTCGCGTCCACGCCGTGGAAATAGACGCCCAGCCGCCGCCGGATCGCGTTGTCGGCGCCTTGCAGGTCGAAGCCGTAGCTGTTGACCAGTTGGAGCATCCAGGTCACGGTCAGCTTGGGATACTGCCAGAGAACCTGCTGGGTGTCGTAAGCGTCTCCAGCGTCGCGGGTGACATAGCGCCCGCCGGAGGCGACGGTCTTGGGCGGGATGCCCAGTTCCATTGCCCAAAACGGCAGGTCGATAATGTGCGGCGCCATGCCGGGCGTGTAGCCGCCGCTGTAGTCCATAAACGAACAGTTGGTATGGGCGTTGGCCACGATCAACGGGTTGTACGGTCGCATGGGGCCGGGGCCGACCCACTGGTCCCAATCCATTCCCGCGGGCGGGTCGCTGTTGGGCGGGTTGCCGATCCCCTCGATGCCCTGATTGCCGGTCAGGAAGGTGCGGACGACGGCGATCTGGCCCAACCGGCCCGAACGGACCCATTCGACGACACGGCGGTAATTGGCGCCGGCGTGGATCTGAGTGCCAACCTGCGTGATCACCTTGTGCTGCTCCGCCGCGCGGCGCACGGCCAGAGCCTCGTCCAGGTACAACGTCATCGGCTTTTGCACGTAGAAGTCTTTTCCGGCCTCGGCCGCCTCGATGGCGATCAGAGCGTGCCAATGCGGCGGCGTGGCGATGATCACACCGTCGACGTCTTTGTCAGCCAGCACTTCGCGGTAGTCGGAGTACGGCTTACAGGTCTCCGGGAACGCGGCGACGGTCGCGTCGCGGCGTTCCTTCCACACGTCGCAAGCCCCGACCACGGCCACGTCCGGGTGCCGGCAGCCGTTCAAGTTGCCACGGCCCATGCCGCCGCAGCCGATCAAGACGATGTTCAGCTTGTCGTTAGCGCCGGGCGTGCCCGCCTGGCCCAGGGCGGCGGCAGAAACGAAATAGGGAACGGCCATGCCGGACGCGGCCGCTGTGCGAACAGCGGCGCGGCAGGCGAGTTTGTCGGATTCGGCCATGAGAAACCTCCGTTGCGATGAATGGGGAAGGAAAGGACTTCAGAGGGGTGATATCAAGTGCCCGATCAAGAGTCTGTTTGTCGTGTGGCCTTCAGGCGGTTTGGTGAAAACCGGCTCAAGCCGGCACTGCCAACACGCCGCGTCCTTTGCACGGGCGCTTACTCGCTCGGCGCGCGTTCGGCGCGGGTCTCCCCGTTCGGCGCGGGTCTCCGACCCCGCCGTAACCGCGGACCGAAGGTCTCCCGAAGTTTTGGAGACCTCCGGTCAGGGCGGGTCGCTCGGCCGGGAGACCGGCCACAGCGCCGCCGCCCGCCGCGTTACTTGTTGCGGGCCGCGTTTGCGGCCTCGGCCTTCTTGAAGACCTCGTCCATGCTGACCGGCTTGCCGCCCTGACGCTTGCTCTCGTCGGCGGCTTCCATGAACGTGTAGATCTCCAGGGTTTCCTCCATCGACACGGGCGGTTTGCCGGTCTTGAAGAACTTGCAGATCTCGATCACCATCGGCTTGTAGCCCTCGTACTTGGTGACGGCAGCGTTACCTTTGGCGCCGACTACGTCGGCGCCGTACCCCTTGCGGGCCTCGAACGTTCCGGTGCGTCCGTCGGCCCAAACGCCGACCACTTTTTCCTGGGATTCGCGCGTCACCGTCTTGCAGCCCGTGCCCATGATCGTGAACAGGATTTCGCAGCCGTGGATTCCGTACCAGAACAGGTCGGGGTGGTGCGGCTCGACGCTCATCGGGCTCCAGGCCGTGCAGCTCTTGATTTGCCCAACGCCCACGTCGCCGTTGCGGATCGCCAGCACCTCGGAGCCGAAACGCAGCGACGAGCTGGAGAAGCAGGGCACGTTCTTTTCCTTGGCCAGCCGGAAGATCTCGATGCAGTCGGCCAGCGAGCCGGCCAGCGGCTTGTCGATGAACAGCGGCTTGCCCGCCTCGATCACGGGCCGAGCCCACTCCAGATGCGGCCGGCCGTCAACCTCTTCCAGAAAAACCGCGTCCACGTTCTCGAGCATTTCCGGGATCGTGTCGTAGATCTTGACGCCTTTCTTCCGCAACTCTTCGGTGTACTTCTCGCGGCGGTCCCAGCTGGACGGATTGTCCTCGATGCCGCCCGTAAAACCGGCAACGATCTTGACATCGGCCAGATCGCCCTCCGCCTTGGGATCGTTCAGCAGGTTGGTGAACGCGGGCACGTGCGAGGTGGTCAGACCGATGATCCCGGCCCTGAGCGTTTTCTTCGCTTCCTCCGCTTGAACCGACAGCACGGCTCCGGCCAGGATGGTCAGGGACAACAGACTCAACACAGACAGATGTCGACGCATGGCAGGTTTCTCCTTGTGAAGTGTTTTGCAGCCGCGACGCCCCAATCAGAGCGCCGCTCAGCATGGTACTGCGCCGACAGGCTGCTGGCAATCCAGCAGGCAATGTTTGGGAGGTCCTATTCGCGCCGCGCCCGCCGCAATTCAAGACGATCCTCGGAATTCAACTGGAGCACTTCCACAGTCGTCCGTCCCGTGGCGGTCTTGCCGGGACGGCTAAGGGCGATTCATCCTGGTGCAATCCGCAATACTCACAACGGTTGCCCGCTCGCTCGCGAACCAACATCAGAGCGTACGGGGCCTACTTCGGCACGGGCAGCAGGATCGTGTCGTTTTCCTGGAACACGGCTTCGCCTGCCTTGCCGTCCATCCGGTACTGGACCTTCAGTTGCTTGACGACCCCGCCGGCCGGGTCGCCGCCAAAGGCGGTGTTGTAGCTGGACGACGGCAGGACGATCAGCGGCAAGTCGCGGGCGTGCTTGCGGAGGATCGCTGTCACGTCTACGGACTTGTTGCCCGCGCCGTATTCGGCCTTGACGATCTCGACCTTCACCGGTTCCTGCCCCACCTGGGACAACAACTTCTGGACGTCGGTCGAGCCACCGATCTTTTGGGCGATGGCCAGTGCGGCGGCGGCGGCCTCGTTCTTCAGCGACGGGATCTTAGCCGTTTCGACCGCCAGCCTCAGCGCGTCGATACTCGGGTAACGGCCGAGCACTTCCAGAACCAGCTTCTTCTCCGCATCCCGTTTGGCGGCAGCCAGCGCGTTGCGGCACATTTCCACGCGCTGCTCGTCCGGCAGCACAAACTGGCGGACCAAGCGGATATAGCCGCGCAGGGCGCGCGTCTCGTACTTGGCATCGGTGGCCGTCTTGGCCAGGTCCAGCAGCACCGGCCCCGCGTCCACCGTCATCCATTCGCCCAGCAGTCGGCTGGCGGCGTCCTGCAGTTCGGGATCGGCGTCTTTGGCCGCTGCCCCGACGGTCTGCAGCGCCCGCGTGCCGCCCATGGCGCTGAGGATTTCCAGGATGGTGACCTTGGCCGGCAGCGGGGCTTGGGGCATGGCCGCAGCCAGTCTTCCCGCGCACGCTTCGCCATCCGGCATGCGGATGCAGGCGGCTCGCAGCGCTTGCTGCGCTGCCGGCGCGTCCTCCGCGTGCTGCGGAGCCACGACCCGCGTGATCAGCACGGCAAGGTCGTCCAAGCCGGCGGTCTCGCCCAACGCCGTCAACGCGGCGGAGCGGATCTGGGCGTCGGAATCGTCGGCCGCTTTGAGCAGCGCCCCAACGGCCTCGATCCGCCGCAGACCGACGAGTTGGATCAGCAGCTGACGCAACTTGCCTTCGGCCTTTCCCAGACGCGCGGCGAGATCCGCGTTCACGCCTTCGCCGGGCAGTCCCTCCAGCGCCGCCACGGCCGCCTGCGCGACGTCTTCCTCAGCAGCGACAGCGATCTCCAGCAAGATCGGCACGCAAGAGGCGTCGCCCAACCGCTTCAACATGCCGATGGCCGCGATCCGCACTTGGCCGGGACCGCTTTGGGCTACTTTCAGCATGGCCGGCAACGCTTCGGTGTCGCCGCGGTCGGCCAAGGCGAGGATCAACAGGGCTTGCCGGTCTGGAGTTGCCTGGCCCAACTCGTCCACTAGTGCCTTGGCCACCTCCGGGCCGGCAAGCTCGCGGGCGGTCGTCAAGGCGACGGCGAACAGCGCCGTGTCAGCCGCTCGCAGTTGCTCGATCAACAGCGGGACTCCGGCGGAACCACGCGCGAGGATCGCGCCGCGCGTCGCTTCCAACATCCGTTGTTTGGGCACGTCGGCTTGGCGGACTTTGTCGTACAGATCCGCCGCTTCCTTGGTCTTGCCTTCGGCCAGCCGTCTTTCCGCGCACAGGATGCAGCCCTCGGCGACGGCCGACCGGATCGTGGCGGCAGCGCCGGTCAAGGCTTGCTCCAGCGTCTTGGTCGCCGCAGCATCGCCGATCCGCCCCAGGGCCGCAGCGGCCGCTGACGCCACTTCGGCGTCGGCACCCTTTAGCCGCTGCGTCAATCCGTCCACGGCCTTGGGATCGCGGCGGACGCCGATCGAGTTGATGACGCCGATCAGCAAGCGGCCCTGCAACTTGCCCAACGCCTCGCGCAACGCCGCGCCGGCGGCCGGATCGGGAATCGCTTCCAAGGCAATGCGGGCCCAGGACGCCAGCTCCTCGTCCGCCAGCAGCGGCGCCAACGCCGGGACGGCTTCCCCGCTGCCGTAGACGGCCAACCGCTTGCAGGTGATCGCCTTTTCTGCCTTCGGCGCGTCGGATTGAAGCACGTCGATTAGTGGGCGTTGGGGGTCCTCGGCCGCTTGCTTCTCGTCCGCTGCGCGAGCGGAGCGGCCGGCCGTGGCGACAACTGCAATGATCAATGCAACGCAAATCGTGAAGTGTCGAGTCTTGAGCATGCTTCTTGTCCTTGTCGTTAGGTAGGTATTCATGGAACGTGAGGAGCGGTGACAAGGCACCGCACTCCAAAACTCAGTTGGGGCTAAACGAGTCTACAGCCGCCACGGTTCGCGGAGCGCCTCCGAACGCAAACGGTTGGCTTGTTCGTCGCCGACAAACTCGTGTTTCGTCACGTCGTACTGCAGCTTGCGTCCCAGGAAGAGGGTGATGTTGGCCGCATGGCAGGCGATATGCGCCCAGCGGGCGATGTCGGCGCTGCAGCGCGGTTCCCCCCGCGACTTGACGCAATCGAGGAAATCCCGCACGTGGAACGTGGCCGGGTAGCCGCCGATTTCGGCGACCTTTCGTCCGGCCAACAACGCCGGCGAACTGAGCACCATCTTGCCGCTGTCGCCCGCCTCGACCCAGCCCTCGTCCCCTTCGAACCGCACCGGACACGAACCCAGGGGCAGCCAGCCGTCGTTGCGGAGCACGAGTTTGACGCCGTCCGCGTAGCGGGCGACCAGTTGGCCGTTCTCCGGCGGGTTGTACTCGACCGGCGCCGTGCCGTCGGCGCCCGCGGCCCACTGACAGAGGTCGACGCAGTGCGAACCCCACTCCAGGACTCCGCCGCCGACCATGCCGCCGCCTTTTTCAAAGTTGAACCCGTCCAGCAACCGGCGATTGAACGGCCGCCAGGCAGCGGGGCCGAGGTACAAATCCCAGTCCACTTCCTCTTTGGGCGGCTCGGGCTCGGCGGGGGCCCAGCCGCTCATGCTGGCGCTCATGCCGGCCGGATGGGCATAGACCGTGTGCAGCTTGCCGAGTCTGCCGGTCCGAGCCAGCTCGCAGGCGAACGCGAAATGCGGCAGATTCCGACGCTGCGTGCCCGCCTGGAACACCCGCCCCGTCCGCCGAAACGTCTCGGCCAGCAGCAGGCTTTGTGAGATGTTCTTCGTGCAGGGCTTTTCGCAATACACGTCCTTGCCGGCCTTCGCCGCGTAAATCGAGGCCGTCGCGTGCCAGTTCGGCCCCGTGGCGATCAGCACCGCGTCGATATCGTTGCGGTCCAGCAGTTCGTGCATGTCTCGATAGGTAGCGCAATCCTGATTCCCGTACTTGCCGTCGACCATTCGCTTGACGGCTTCGCGGCGGGCGCCCTTGACGTCGCAAACCGCCACGAATTGCACGTCCGGCTGCGGCAGAAAGCAACCGAGGTCGTAAGTGCCCCGGTTGCCGATCCCGATCCCGCCCACCACGATCCGCTCGCTGGGCGCGACGGCGCCGTCCTTGCCAAGCGCGGCGCCCGGAATCACCTGGGGCATCATGAACACGGTGCCGGCCTGAATCGCGGTTTTCAGAAACCGCCGCCGGTGAAGCGACACGGATTGTTTCGACATCTCTCGTCTCCTGGTGTGGATGGATAAGTTCAACGTAGCACTTCCGTCTCAAGTGTAAGCCGACGGGCCGCGAAACGGAAGATCGATAACAGCGTCTCGTTGGTTCCCAGCACGTCCGGCATGCGCATCCACACGTACAGGTTGCGCCCGCCCTTGGGCTCCGAATCGCGGTGCTCGACGTACGCGATTCCGTCGCCGTACACACGACCCCGGGCATCGCTCAAGCGAGCCAGCGGCAGATACACGTCCCCCGGCGCGACCAGGGCTTCCGTGGCAGGGCGCCAACGCTGGTCGCCGCTGGCCGGAAATGCCGCCGTGGCCGGCAAACCGGGCAGCCGCCGGCCGTCGACGTGAAACGTCAACTCGGCGCCCGGCGGCGGTGATTCCCAGGCCCGCACGAAGGTCCGGCTCGGCGATTCGCTCCGGCGTGCTCGCCCGCTGCCGAGGATCGGAAACCCCAGCCGGCCGGCAGCGATGTTCGACTGCCCCGTCTCGTCGTAGAAGAACGGATACGGCTCGTGCGAGAACGCCATCAGCAGGCCCCCGCCTTCCAGGTACCGCCGCAGCCCCGCCTCGACGTCGCCGTCTTGACGCACCGTCCGCACGTAATGCTCGTCGCCGGCGTACAGCAACATCGGCAAGCGTTTCGCGTCCAGCATTTGGGGATCGAGCACGTCTTGCCAGCTCAGTTCCCGCAGCGGGATGCCGATGTCGGCCAGCCAGAACACGACCTCGTGCCCATAGTCCGGCAGCACGCCGATCGTCCGGCCGCGGTACAGTTCGCGCAACGACTGAGCCTGCGCGGGCGTCAGGCTGGCCGCCGAATCCGGCACCGGCGCTCGGCTGTACGGGCTTGCCCGAAACCGTTCCGCGTGGGGTTTCGTCAGCTGCAGGTACTTGTCGCCGTCCTCCCAGCTGGGTTCGATCTCCGAGCCTTCGTGCCATTCGTTCCAGGACGTGATCAGCACCCAGTCCGGATCGGCCCGAATGGCTTCTTCCCACAGGACCTGATAGGTCTTGCCGTCTTGGCGTTCGGCCTTCAGGCCCGGTTTGCGGATCTTGGTGTCGTCGTATCCGGGGATGATCGTAATGCAGCTGACCTTGCCGTGCGATTTGGCCAGTCTTACCGCGTCGGAAAATGAGGCTGCACTCGACCGCCGCAGATCCTCGGGGCTCTGATCGCGGACCCAGCCGCAGATGTTGTAGGTGTGGACGCCGTCGAACAGCCGGGCGTAGGATTCGTTGTAGCCGTCGGCGATCAGCAGAAAATCGCGGCCGTACCGCTGGCGGACGCCGTGGATGATGGCGGGCCACGAGGTCAGGGGCACCTCGCCCATGACGCGGCCGTAGACGAACAGCACGGGTTTGCCGTCCAGTTGCAGGAAGGCGTCCGCCGAGCCGTATCGCTGCAGCACGTACAGCAGATCGTCGATCGCCCGCTGGATTTGCGCCGCCCCCTTGCCGGGAGCCGTCTCCCAGTACACGGTCGCTTTGAAATCTTTGCCGGCGGCACGCTCCAACAGGGTGGCGAAGGCCCGATCGTCGAAGGTGCCCTGCCCCCACCACGTAGCGATGAAGCCCGTCAGCCCGTGTTGTTTCGCCTGGTCGATATGCCCGTCGATGATCTCCGGGTCGTGCGAATCGTACGCGCCTTTGGCCGGGTAGTGCGTCGATTGCGAGATGTCATGGGCGGCCGGGTCCACCTGGCCCCAATGCACCCAACGCCCGTGCCGCTCCGGACGCCCGTACCACGTGTAGTAGAAAGCCAGCACTTCGCGCGGGACGCGCTGGTAACGGACGGCCTTGCGTTCCTTCAAGAATTCCAGGACGCTCGGCTTCTGTGCATCAGCGGCAGACGCGACCCAGATTCCGGCCGCCAGGATCGCGAACATAAAACCCAAGCTCAGTTGAACGATGCGCATCATTTCTCGGTTCTCCTGCTACGTCCTATTCAACTGCTGCCATGCTTCCGTGGTCAAGTGGCCTGGCCAGACGATCGGCATCGAGCAGAAGGAAAGGAGGAAAGGACAGGCAAGGAAAAGGACAGGCATCTTTCATCGACAGGCAAGGAAAAGAGGAAAAGGACAGGCATCTTTCATCCATTTTGGAGTGCGGCGCCTTGTCGCCGCTTTGGCTCGATGACGACACAACGCCCACGCTTTGTGTTCCGGGGGCGTTCCTGGGTTTTCTGAACCCAATCCGCCGCCGCGCTCCAAGCCGTCGGCCAAAGCGGTGACAAGGCACCGCACTCCAAAATCTGGAAAATGAGGGAAAAGGGAGAAGGAAAAAGGACAGGCATCTTTCTCTTTCATCTGCTTGTTGCCAGACGCATGCCAGAAGACACCGGCGCGGTGTAGATGAGAAAACGGTATGGGGGCTCATGCGTCCCGGCAAATGAGTGCATCAACGAGGCTCGCCCCGTTTTTTGCCGCCCCCTGGGCAAACGGCGCAAAGGCATTAAAATGTGGGCTTTTGGCGTCCCAAACCGTGTTTCCGGCGCGCCCGGCGCGAAGCGTCTCTTGCAGCGGAATTGCGGAGGACTCGCGCCTGACAGAGCCTGCGATTGGCAGGCCGTCGCCGCGGTATCTGAAAGAGGTGAAGTCATGCCCAGGTTCAAGAAAGTCGCCATCCTGTTCGCGGGCGGTCCTGCCCCAGCCGCTAACGCGGTAATCTCGGCGGCCGCGGTCTCCTTTCTGCGGCGCGGCACCGAAGTGATCGGTGTCAAGAACGGCTACTCGCCGTTCGAAAAATTCGGCCCGGAACAGCCGTTGGTCGAAGACAAGCACTACATCAAAATCGACCATCCGATTCTGAAGCGGACGCGCAATTCGCAGGGCATTCTGATCGGAACGGCCCGGACCAATCCCGGCAAGAATGTCTCTCATCCCTCGCACCTGGACGACCCGGCGTTGCGGGCGCCGTTGCAGCGGGTGTACGACGGCCTGCGCTCGCTGGGCGTGGAGGCCCTGATCTCCATCGGCGGCGACGACACGCTGAAGACGGCCAACAAGTTCAAGCTGTTCCAGGACCGCTTGCCCGCCGGTTCGCCCCGCATCCCGGTGGTACACCTGCCCAAGACGATTGACAACGATTACCGCGGCATCGACTTCACCTTTGGGTACTTCACCGCCGTGGACACGTTGGCCACCGAGATCCTCAACTTGCTGCAGGACGCCGACGCCAATCGGGCGTATTTCATCGTCGAGTGCATGGGCCGCAGCGCCGGCTGGCTGGCCTATGGCGCGGCGATCGCCGGGGAAGCGAGCCTGGTGATCAGCGTCGAGGACATCACCGGCAAGTACCGCTCGGAGGAGTCCTTCACGGACAAGAAGACCGGCGAGCAGAAGAAACGCCCGGTGATGAACGTCGATGCCGTGCTTGACCTGATCGTCGGGACGATGCTGGCCCGCGAGAAGGACGGCAAGGAGTACGGCGTGATCGTCCTGGCCGAGGGCTTGTCCGAGCTGTTGCCGATGGAGATCATCAAGGACGTGTCCCGCGACGAACACGGCCACATCGCTGTGGCTGAAGTCCGGTTGCACGAACGGATGGTCCAGTTGATCGACAAGCGCTATGCGGAGAAGACGGGGCGCAAGCGCCGCCTCCGCGGCGTGCAATTGGGCTACACGGCCCGCTGCGCGCGACCGACCGCCTTCGACGCCATGCTCGGCAGCCAGTTGGGCGTGGGCGCGTTCCGCGCTCTCGAAGAACAGGGGCTGGACGGCGTGATGGTGTCGATCAAAGGCCAACTCGAATTGTGCTTCGTGCCGTTCGAGGAGCTGGTCGACCCGCAGACGCTGGTCACCGTGGTGCGGCACATCGAGCCGGGCAGCGATTTCCACCGGTTGGCGAGGTTCCTGGAGACGCAGCTGACTTCCTGAAGACGAGTCGACGAGTCGAAAGGTCGACGAGCCGAAAGGTCGGACGGGGAAGTCGAGGAAGAGAAGCCCGGCGCTGTCGGAAGGGCCGGGCTGCTGGCTTGTCCCCAACTTCTCAGCGGGCGCCCGCGGAATCTACGCGCCCACCAGTGCGCGGGCTGTGGCGGCGATCTTGGCGGCGTCCACCTTCATGTAGCTGATCATCTCCTGCTTCAACTGCACTACGGCCTTGGCGATCTCGGCCGTCTGTGGGGCGTAGCCGACGATCGTCAAGTCCTTGCCCGCGCTGCGCACCGCCGCCTCGCCGATCGGCACCGCGTACGGCTCGTCAGGCACTTCGGGATCGGCGGCGGGCATCGGATAGTGGCGGAACACCACGGGATCCACGTCGCGAATCGCCGAGACCATCAGGTCAGGTATTTCACGCATCACACCAAACTGCAACCAGGGGGGCGAGCATTTGCGATCTGAGGGCAGGGGATTTCCGCTGCCGTCCGGCAACCCCGTCCTTTCACGCGGTGGCCGGACTGCTACAATGAGATCGCAGTCCACAGGTCGGAATCGTTCCGACCGCTGGACCATCCGGCACACCACAACGCCCAATCACAAAGGCAGGATTTCAGCCCATGAGAAGCGATCTGGTCAAGAAAGGCGTCGAACGAGCACCGCACCGCAGTTTGCTGAAGGGGACGGGCAACTTTCGCGACGCGGATCTGAACAAGCCGTTCATCGCTGTCGTCAATTCGTATGTCGACATCATTCCCGGCCACGCGCACCTCGACAAGGTCGGGTACTACATCAAGCAGCGGGTGCGGGCCGCGGGCGGGGTGCCGTTCATCTTCAATACCATCGGCATCGACGACGGGATCGCGATGGGACACCTGGGAATGAAGTTCTCGCTGCCCAGCCGCGAGCTGATCGCGGACTGCGTCGAGTCGATGATCGAGGCGCACCGCTTCGACGCCATGATCTGCATCCCCAACTGCGACAAGATCGTCCCCGGCATGATGATGGCCGCCGGCCGCCTCAACATCCCGACGATCTTCGTCAGCGGCGGGCCAATGGAAGCGGGCAAAACGGCGGACGGCCGCGCCGTGGACCTGATCAACGCCTTCTACGCGGTCAGCCAGCACACGGCGGGCCGCCTGGACGACAACACCCTGACGGACATCGAGAACCACGCCTGCCCGACCTGCGGCAGCTGTTCGGGCATGTTCACCGCCAACAGCATGAACTGCCTGTGCGAGGCGCTGGGCGTCGCCTTGCCGGGGAACGGGACGATTCTGGCGACCAGCAAGGACCGCCGGAAACTGTACGCGGCCGCCGCCAAACGGATCGTCGAGATGGCTCTGGAGGACGGCCCCAAGCCGCGCGACATCATGACCCGCGCGGCGTTCGAGAACGCCATGATGCTGGACATGGCCATGGGCGGCTCGACGAACACCGTGCTGCACATCCTGGCCATCGCGCACGAGGCGGGCGTCGAGTTTACGATGAAGGACATCGACGCGCTGTCGCTCTGCACGCCCAACATTTGCCGCGTGGCCCCGTCGGCCGGCAAGGACGGACGGATCTACCATCTGGAGGACGTACACGCGGCGGGCGGCATCATGACGATTCTGGGCGAGTTGATGCGCGGCAAGCCCGGCCTGCTGCACGAGGACGCGCTGACGGTCACCGGCAAGACGCTGGGCCAAAACATCCGCAAGCACGACATCCGCGTCCGCAACCAGACGGTCCGCCGCGACGGGCTGAGCACGGCCCAACGCAGCCCGTTGAGCGTCTATACGGAAAACGCCGAAGCCGGCGGCGCGGCTGTGTTGGCCGACTTGGAAAAGAACCAGTTCGACCCGCTGGACTGCATTCGCACGGTCGAGCAAGCTTATTCGCCCGAAGGCGGATTGAGCGTTCTGTACGGGAACTTGGCCCAAGAAGGCGCGGTGGTCAAGACCGCCGGCGTCGATCCGGAAATGCTGCGGCACGCCGGTCCGGCGGTGATCTTCGAGAGCCAGGAGGACGCATGCGCGGGCATCCTGGGCGGCAAGGTGCGCCCCGGCGACGTCGTGATCATCCGCTACGAGGGCCCCAAGGGCGGGCCGGGCATGCAAGAGATGCTGGCGCCGACCAGCTACATCAAAGCCAATCCCGATCTGGCCAAAACCGTGGCCCTGATCACCGATGGCCGGTTCAGCGGCGGCACGGCGGGAGCCTGCATCGGACACGTCAGCCCGGAGGCGGCTGCCGGCGGCACGATCGGCTTGTTGCGCAACGGCGACACGATCGACATCGACATCCCCGGCCGGAAGCTGAACGTGCGACTGTCGGATGCCGAGTTGGACGAGCGTCGCCAGAGCTGGACCCGTCCCGAACCGCGATACAAGACCGGCTACCTGGCCAAATACACCGCGATGGCTACCAGCGCCGCCAGCGGCGCGGTGTTGAACTGGTCGTGAACCGATACACCAATTGATTGCGGATGCGGGCGACGAGCCGATGAATTATCTGCGGAGCATGTCCGCCCTGGGCTGGTTCGCGGCCCTTCTGGTTGAAACAGGGCAGGATCGGTGGACGTTTCGGGCTGGTGCCCGTCTCGCTGGACCATAACCATGCTTCGTTGCCCGAAAAGGCGACGGGACCCTTTCGGGCAAAGCCCCCTCAACGTCGTTCCGGCAAGAGGGCTCTGTCGTCTTTTCGCGAAACGTCGCATCGGATTCGACAACGGTCGACTTCATGGCTGCCCGTGCGTGCTGGCTCCCGCAACCGCCAGGCTGGTCACGAGCTGCCACGTCTGACCACCGTCGGGACTGGTCAGTAGGCTGCGGCGGCGTCCGAAATGGTCGTTGCGGTAGAACCACAACGTGGACCAGTAGTCGTATGACAGGAACAGCCGTCCCTGCCGATCGATGGTCAGGCGGTGGTAGTAAACGCTGTATTCCGAAAACGGCGGGACGACCAGCACGCGCGGCGCCTCCCACGGCTGTCCGGGCCGCTTGCGGCTGTAGGCCAGCGAGGCGTAGTGGCTGCGGGGATGGGGCTGCTCGTTGCGGTGCCAGAGCCGATAGGTCAAATGCAGCGTGTCGTCCGGGCCGCAGACGAAGCCGATATAGGTCTGCGACAGGTCCGGGCCCACCGGTTCCGCTTCCGTCCAGCCGCCGGACGCATCGTTTGGCTTCAGCGACCGGGCGTACTGGAACGGCCGGCCGTGCGTGCCGGCCAGCACGTGCAGGTAGCCCTGGCTGTCCATGGTGATGCTGGGCGAGTTGTGGATGTCGTTGGGCGGGGCGCCGTAGCCCACCAGCGCGGGCTGGCCCAGTTGACCGGTCGCGCGATCGTAGGTGACCACGAACGTCGGCACGCCGGGCACCTTTTCGGCCGGCTCGGTCGCCTCGGCCCAGACCACGTGGACCTTGTCGCCTCGCGAGACGGCGCTGGAGGGAATCCCGGAGTGCGAGGCCAATCCAATGCACTTGCTGGAGATCAGGATCGGCTCGCTCATGACCAAACGGCCGCCGGCCGTCTTCGGCACGAACAACTCCAGGTCGTGCAGCCGCCGCCAGAACAGCTTCGGGTCGCTGCCCGTCAAGGCATAGCGGACGATCGGCGGCGGAGAAGGGGACTGGCTCCGATCCGGGGGATCGGGGCCCGCCGCCGGTTTCAAGGCCTCGTTGTGGCCGGAGAATTGCTCGAAGTCGTAGGATCGCGACTGGCCGTCGCGGCTGGGAATCGGACAAGCGGCGAATGTCCGGCCGCCGTCCGTCGAGTGCAACAGGGCAGCTTGGCGGCCCGCCGTGGCCAGGACGTAGACCCCGCCGCTTCGGTCGAAGGCGATCTTCGTCCCGGAGACCTGATACGACGTCCGCTCACCGTCGCCGGCTGACGGCAGCACGTTGCGACGCACGTCGGTTGTCGTCCAACGGCCCTCGCGCAGGATCGCGATGCCGTCCGAGGCAACAAGGAAAGGGCGGTTTTCCGGATCAAAGTAGACCTGGCTATCGAGCGGGAAATCCGGCGCATAGCCGAACTGCGCGTTCTCGTGCTGGTATGGCTTGAGCACCAGCGGCATGGCCAGCGGCTTGGCGGCCGGGGCCTCACCTGGGCGGACTTCCAGCGTCGCATAGGTCGTGAACTCCGGCGTTTCGACCGGCGTCGCGCGGATGTGGCAGATCCGCGGCCGGCCGTCACTGGCGGCTGTGCCCCGCACGGTCACCTCCGCAGCCCGCTTCCCGCCAAGCGAGATTTGGCTTGCCGACAACTCGACGGGCCACGACTCGCCGGGAAATTCGATCGCCAGCTGTACGATTCGCTGCTGGCTGCCGTTGTTGTGGACGCGAAACGCTGCTTCGGCTCGCTCGCCGGCGCCGGCATAGACGATCCGCGAGTAGGGCGTGAGCAGCCACCGGTAGTCGAGCAGTGGGAAGAACGATTCGGAGCGGGTCGTCCAGCAGCACAGATCGGGGTAGCGGTCGTCGCTGTCCCAGCGCGTCACGCCGTCGATTTGAACCGTGGCTTGCCAAGTTGGCAGGTGCAACCGCCACGGCGTCTGATCGCGCGGCACGCCGGCCGGCACGCTGCACGTGGACGTGCCGCCGACAACGACAGCCATTTCGCGGAGAACCGTCCCTTTGGCGTCCAGCAGTTCCAGCTTCGTTGCCGAGGCAGGCAGTCCGGAAACGTCGATCGTCAGCGGGCCTTTCCGGGGCACGAAGCACACGTCGCCCGGCCGATCGGACCCGTCCAGCACGATCGGTTCCTGGTGCCGCTCGTCCTTGTGCCCTCGCGCCGTCTCGATCAGGTACTGCGGGCAGTTGGTGGCGAAGCCCCAAACCGCCTCATCGCCGTAGCGGTCCTGCGACACGGTGACGTTCAAGACATAAACACCCTTCCGCTCGACTCGCGTGGCCAGCCGCGTCTGTTGGACCGGCCCCCAGCCGCTGCCGCGCGCCTGGCCGTCGTCCGGAATCGTCGCCTCCAGGATCACGCGCCGATCCGGCCCGGCCAGAATCGCCCGCAGTTCCGCCGTACTCCCGCGCCGATTGCGGTCCCGTTTGAAGACTTGGATCGTCAGTTCCCCCGGTTCGGCCAGCAGGTACACGCCCCCGACACCGCCCAGGCACGCCTCGCCAGGGCCATACTTCGCGAGTTCGGTATTGGCTGCCAAGGCATGCGCGGCCCAAACGGCGAAAAACACTACCCCCAAAACAGCCGGCAAACCGTGATACCGCGTCATCGTTCGTACCCTCCTACTCCAGGCGTCATCTGCTCCAGCGTCCCCGTCGCGTTGACGGCGAACGTCTGATTCCTATCCGCGCCGCCGCGCCGCGCCAAGCCCCCGATTTGGAGCGACACCGATCCGCCGCCGCCCCCCTGGGCGATTCGCGTCGCAGACGCCACAATCAATCCGCGGCGGCGGCCCATCGCTTCGGCTCGCTGGAGAAAGCGCTGCAGCGGTTCGGCGATCGAAGAGCGGTGATCCTCGACCTGCGCGACGGCTTCTCCGACATGCGGGACCTGCTGGGCTACGAGGAGTCGCCGATGGCGCTGCTGGCGGAACCGCAGGCGTTTTCGGAATTGCTGGAGCGGGTGGTCGAGTACAACCTGCAACCGGCGGCGGTGGCCCAGCAACGGTATGGCGTCCAGATCCTGGCCACCACCGACGACGTCGCCAACGCCACGGCGTTGCTGATGCGGCCGGAGACGTATTTTGAGATGGTCGCGCCGCATTTTCGCCGCGTTCTGAAGGGCTACAAAGACCTGGGCTACTTGTGCATCAAGCACTGCGACGTCAAGATCGACGCCGTGATCGACCTCTGGATCGAGTGCGGCATCGACTGCCTGGACCCAGTCGATCCCGGCGGCGGGTTCATCTTGTCGTCCGAAACATGATGTGACAGAAAAATGGTAGCAGAACGCTTCGGGAGCGAGTTGGACGCGTAGATCTACAAATGGATTAAGACGATGCCATTATCATGGAATGAAATCCGCCATCGGGCGATCGCATTCGCCAAAGAGCGGCAACGGGAAACTCGCGAGGTAGCCGAGGCCAAATCGTTTTGGGACGAGTTCTTTCAAGTCTTTGGCTTGCGACGCCGAGTCGTCGCCAGCTTCGAGGAGCCCGTCAGGACGCTGAAAGGCACGTACGGTTACATCGACCTGTTCTGGAAAGGCGTCTTGCTGGCGGAGCACAAATCTCGCGGCAAGAGTCTGGCCCTGGCGCACTTGCAGGCGGTGGAGTATGTCCAGCAGTTGAAGAACGAAGGCCGGGATGACGAATTGCCTCGGTACATCATCGTCTCCGACTTTGCCCGGATCACCCTGCACGACCTGGAGGAGGGCAAGACCCGGCAGTTTGAACTGGCGGACTTTCACCGGCACATCCACGAGTTCGCCTTCATTCCGGGCTACAAACAACACGCGGTGGAAGATCAGGACCCGATCAATATCAAGGCCGTGCAGATCCTGGGCGATTTGCACGATGCGTTGGAGGCGGGCGGCTACACGGGCCACGCGCTGGAGCGGTTCCTGGTGCGAGTTCTGTTCTGCCTGTTTGCCGAAGACACGGGCATTTTCGAGCGGCACGCGTTCACCTACTACCTGGAGAATCGAACTGCGGCGGACGGCTCGGACTTGGGGATTCACCTGGCGCGGATGTTCGAGGTCCTCAACACACCGCGAGGCGATCGGCAGGCCAATCTGGACGAGTTGCTGGCCGATCTGCCGTACGTCAACGGCGAGTTGTTCGCGGAACGACTGGGGTTTGCCGAGTTCAATCGTGACATGCGGAATGCCTTGCTGGCTTGCACGAGGTTCGATTGGAGCCGGATTTCGCCCGCTGTTTTCGGCTCGCTGTTCCAAGCGGTTATGGTGCCCAAGGAGCGGCGCCAGATCGGCGGGCATTACACGTCGGAACGCGACATTTTGCGCGTGATCCGCGCGTTGTTTCTGGACGAACTGCGAAGCGAATTCCGCCGGGTTCGCCGCAACAAGACTGAACTGAAGCGGTTCCACAAACGGCTGGGACAACTGCGGTTCCTGGACCCGGCCTGTGGCTGCGGCAACTTCCTGGTGGTGACGTACCGCGAGTTGCGATTGCTGGAAATCGAAGTGTTGCAGCAGTTGTTCGACAACGGCCAGCGGGTGCTCGATATCCAGCACGTATCCGTGGTGGACGTGGACGCGATGTACGGGATCGAGATCCATGAGTGGCCCGTGCGAATCGCCGAGGCGGCGCTGTGGCTGATGGACCACCAGATGAACCTGCGGCTGTCGGAGGCGTTCGGCCAGTACTTCGTCCGCCTGCCGTTGCAGAAGTCGCCCCGGATCGTCCAAGGCAACGCCCTGCGTCTGGATTGGAGAGAATTGCTGCCGCCCAGCCGCTGCAGTTACATCCTCGGCAATCCGCCATTTGTGGGCGCGAAATACCAGAACGCCGAGCAGCGGTCCGACATGGATCTGGTGGCGGGCCACGTCCGGAACAGTGGACTGCTGGATTATGTGACGGGTTGGTATTTCAAAGCCGCCGAGTACATCCAGGGCACGCGCGTCGTGGTCGGATTCGTGTCCACCAATTCGATCAGTCAAGGCGAACAAGTCGCAGTGCTGTGGGGCGAGTTGTTTCGCAACTACGGCGTTGCGATCCATTTCGGGCATCGGACGTTTGCCTGGGAAAGCGAAGCTCGCGGGAAAGCTCACGTACACGTCGTCATCGTTGGGTTCGCCGCGTTCGACACGTCCGGAAAGAAGCTCTTTGATTACGAATCGGCCGAGGCGGTGAGCGAAACGAAGGTCCGCAACATCAGTCCGTACCTGATCGAAGGCTCGAACCAGGTCGCGGCCAACCGCCAGACGCCGCTGTGCGATGTGCCCGCAATCGGGATCGGCAACAAGCCGATCGACGACGGCAATTATCTGTTCACGCCGGAGGAGAGAGTGGCCTTCCTTGCCGTCGAACCCGGCGCGAAACCGTTCTTTCGGCGTTGGGTCGGTTCCAAGGAGTTCATCAACGGCATCGAACGCTGGTGCCTGTGGTTGGGCGACTGCCCTCCCCACAAGTTGCGGCAATTGCCGGAAGCCCGCAAGCGCGTGGCGGCCGTGCGGCGGTTCCGCGCGGCGAGCAAGAGCATTCCGACGCGGAAGCTGGCGGCCACGCCCACTCGCTTCCACGTCGAGAACATGCCCGGCGAGCCGTATCTGCTGATCCCCAAGGTTTCCTCCGAGCGGCGCAGGTACATTCCGATCGGCTTCATGGAGCCGGACGTGTTGGCCAGCGACCTGTGTTTCCTGATGCCTGGTGCGACTGTGTATCACTTCGGCGTCTTGTCGTCCGCCATGCACATGGCCTGGGTGCGGCAAGTGTGCGGACGGCTCGAGTCGCGGTATCGCTATTCGGCCAATCTCGTCTACAACAACTTTCCCTGGCCGGACCAGGCAAGCGACAAACGCCGCGCGGCGGTTGAAGCGGCCGCAAACAAGGTGCTGGCCGTGCGTGCGGAGTACCCGGAAGCCACGCTGGCGGACCTGTACGATCCGTTGACGATGCCGGCCAAGTTGGTCAAGGCCCACGCCGCTTTGGACCGGGCCGTGGATCGCTGCTACCGCACGCAGCCGTTCGCCTCAGATCGCCATCGCGTTGAGTTCTTGTTCTCGCTTTACGAGCACCTGCAGACGTAGTAGACCTTGACGAATTCGGCCCCGCGCGTCAGGCTCTGTGGTACTGACGCGTTTCTTCCGGGATCCGGGGACCTTCTGGCACACGGCGATCGGCCGGCAGACCCTGGAAACGGGGCAGCTTCCCCCGTCGGATACGTTTACGTTCACGGTGCGCGGCCAGCCCTGGATCTCGCAGTCTTGGTTGTGCGCTGCGAGAGTCGATTTCGGGCGGGCTTGCAAGGCGAATCCTTGGGCTGCAATGCTGTCCAGTTCACGCGATCGGCAAAGCTGCCCCGGTTTGCCTAGATTCCGTCATGCGAATCTCCCGTGGTGAACGACTCGCCGGGGCTAAGAACGGCGCCAATCGTGCTTGCGAGATCTGCCGCATGGCGCGTACCATAAGGCATCCGGGGGCAGACTTACCCGCGATTGCACCTCGCCACGGCAAACCGGCCAGCGGTCCAGGCAGTCGAGGGATCGTCCTCTGCCCCACGCCGCTTGCACTCTTACGCTGGAGCACCCGTGCCATGTTGTTTTCGTCGATCTGTGCCGCCGTGTGTTCGTGCCTGTTGTCCGCGTCCGCCGCAGCCAACCCTTGCACGAACGGATCGTTCGAGGAACTGAATCCCCAAGGGTTTCCCGCGGATTGGGGGCCGGTCGGCAGCCGAGCGGAAGTCAGTTCGGACGCCCATTCCGGGAAACGGTCACTGCGCATCGTCCGCACGGCCGAGACGAAGGCCACGGAGAGCGGATTGAATCGTGCCTTTGGCTCGCCCACTGACAAGGGCGGCGCGATGCTGAACCAGCGCAGCGGCGGCATCGACTTCTGGTACAAAGCGGTGTCGGCACAGAACGCCGAGTTGTGCATCTACGCCATCCCGATGGACGCCGACGCGGTGGAGAAAACTGGAGCGGCGCGAGCCAAGTTTGCGGTTCCAGCGCATCACATCGGGGACGGACAGTGGCACCACGCCCGGCTCAAGTACGATTTCACCCAGAAACCCAAGGTCCGCTGGGTCCACTTCGCAGCCCGGATCGTAGGCACGGCCGGCGAACTGTTGTTGGATGATGTGTCTTACGTCGACCGCGTCGGAGCCTTGCTGCGGGTCGGTGCGATTCGAATCGAGGAGGACCGCGATCTTCCCGGCGAGGCCTGCCTGGTCCGTGCCAAGATCGAGAACGCCGGCGACACGGAGGTGACCGGGATTCGGGTGTCGATCAAGCTTCCTGCAGGTCTGACCGCGACCCCGGCGGAAGCCCGGATCGACCGTCTGGCACCCGACCGCGCGACGCGGGCCGAATGGAAAGTCCGAGGCAGCCGGCGCGAGGCTTGCCGCTTCGAGGTGACGGCCCAGGCGGGCGAGGTCGAAGGCCAGGCCCGGTTGGAGTTACGTTCCGGTTGGATGTTGCGCAGCTTCGGCCCCGTGGCTCCCGTCGTTGCGGTGGGCGAGCCGGCCGTCATCGAGTGCGTGTTGGAGAACACCGGCCAGTTGATCGTGGCCAATCCGGTCTGCGAGTTCACTTTTGCAGCCGAAACCAGCCGGCAAACGTTGCCTGCGATTCCGCCCGGACGCACGGCCGTGTTGCGAGCGCCGTTCCTGACGAAAGAACAATCGCCGCGGGTCAAGGCCGGCGTGACGGCCACGGCCGACAGCGTCGCGGACAAGTTGACGGCGGACAGCGCGCTGACGGTCGGCGCCGCCGTAAGGTTGCCCGCGGAGGTTGGCCGGCTGAGCGCGAGGGTCGAGAAGGAATTCGCCGTCTTGGAGAACGGCGTCCTGCGTTTGGTTTTTCGCCGGCAGGCTTTTGGCTTTGGACCGGCTGAACTGTCCGTCGCGTCGGGCGCCGGGTGGAAGACGGTTGCCTGGCTTCCGCAACTGAGCCGCCTGGTGTACCGCGACAAGGCCGGCGTTCGGGTCGAGGAGGTGGTCTACGCCGAGGAGCCGCCGCAAGTCACCGCGACGGACCCTGCCCAGCTGCAATTCTGCTCGATGCATCAGGACGGCGACGGCAATCGCTGGACCGTCACGGCCTCTTTCGAGTTGGCCGATTGGGCCAAGGAGGTGTCCACGCGGTACGAGGTATCTTGCGACAAGCCGGCACAACTGCTGGCGTTCGACGGTCCGATGCTGTACGCCTTGGATCGGACCGAAGCGATCTTTCCAGGTTTGGAATGGCTGGTCGGCGACGAGGTTTCCTCCAATTCGCTGGACATTGCCGAGGACCATCCCGACCGGATTCGCTACGTCGCGCATCCGAACATGATCACGATTCCCGCCATCGGCCTGACGGGCCCGACGGCCACCGTCGGTTTGTCGTGGGACGTGCATCAGCGCTGGGACGGCAAGCGTGATCGCCCCTCGGCCGTCTTTGCCTCGCCGGATCGCTTTCAGAATCAGCGCTCGCACCTGGCCGGATTGTTCCTGCCCACGGCGCCGGAATTTGTGGACCGCAACCAGCGCGAAGCGGCTCGGCCGTACGGACTCAAGGCCAACCAACCCCTGCGGCTGCAGGCCACGGTCATGGCGGACGCGGCGGCGCGCGGCCCGATCGAGGTCATGGAGCGTTGGCTGCGGGCTCAGGGCTTGCCGGAACCCGCACCGCTGCCGCGCGGGTCCTACGAGCGGGAGATCGAGTTCTCGATGCAGGCTTACCTGCAATCGTTGTGGTTGCCGGAGAGCAAGCAGTGGTGGACGACCAAGGGCAACGCGGTCCTGTCCGCCACGGGCCGCCCGCGTTCCTATATCGCCGACTTGATGGCCGGAGCGTTGATCATTCGGGACGAGGAGTTGCGGCGGCGGTGCCGTGCGCGGGCGGAGGAGGTGCGGGCGTTGGTGGGAGGCGAGCCGCGATTGGACGCCCAGCGGTTCCCGAATCGGGCGGATCTGGCCTTTGCCAATCCGGCCGCCGCCGCCGGACTGCTGGCCCAACTCGGCGAGGACGGCGGCTGGCGGTTCGATGCCGACCAACAGCACGACAGCGGCCCGTTTGTGGGCATGGATTATTACGAGTTGGGGCCGGATGACGCGCTGGAGTTGGGCACCTGCGCCCGGAAAGCGTATGAAGTCCTGCGCTACGCGCGGATCGCGGGCGATCAGGAAGCGTACCAACGGATGCAGGACACCTTGGCCTTGATGGAACGGTTCCAGGTGCCGCGCGCCGCCCAGGTTTGGGAAATCCCGGTCCACACGCCGGACGTATTGGCGGCCGCCGACGCGGTGGACGCGTTCCTCGAGGCCTACCGGTTTGCCGGCGACCGCCGCTGGCTGGACAACGCCGTGGTGTGGGCCAAACGCGGGTTGCCGTTCATCTACTGGTGGAGCGACCCGGAAAAGCCTTACCTGCTGGGCGCCAGTATTCCGGTGTTCGGCGCCACCTGGTACCGCGGTTCCTGGTTCGGCCGTCCCGTGCAGTGGAACGGCTTGCGGTATGCGGTCGCTCTGCTGCGGCTGTCGGAGCACGACAACAGCCTGCCGTGGCGAAAACTGGCGGAAACGGTGGTTCGCAGCGCGATTCACCAGCAGGAGCCGCAGGGCGAGAACGTGGCTTTGTGGCCTGACAGCATCAGCGCCATCGACGGCGAGAAGTCGGCCTGGATCTTCGGTCCGCACCAGATCCTGGATGCGGTCTTCAAGCTCTTGGGCCGCGATCAAGAGCCCACGACGACGATCCTGGGACCGCCCGGCCGGCAGGTACACGCCAGCACGTTCGGCAAGATCGAAGGCGCGGCCCACCGCGGCCCCGTGATCTCGGTGGATGTGTCCTATCCCCCGGGCGAACAAGGTGTCCTGTTGATTTCCAACGTCACTCGCCCGGATGCCGTCTTCTTGGACGGGCTCTCGCTGAAGGAGCGAATTGACATCGAGCAGAGCGCCGAATCGTGCTGGCGTTACGACGCAGGCAACGCTTACTTGGCCGTGCGCGTGGCCAAGTCCGGCGCCGCCAAGGTCCGGGCCGACGGCGTGGTCTTCCGCTCGGTGCGGCGGCTGCCCTGGCTGGCCGAACGGATTGCCTTCGAGTTCGACGATGCCGCCGACGGCTGGCTGCCGGCTCACGACATCTCGGAATTGTTTCCCAAGGATGGAGCGCTCTTTGGCCGCATCTCCGGCAGCGATCCGTACCTGGTGCGGCCGCTGTTGCGAGTCGCGGGCGACACTTGCCTCGCCATCCGGCTGAACCTGCGCGTCACCGCCGACTCCGGCGGCCAGCTGTTCTGGACGACCGAGTCGTCGCCGGAGTTCGACGAGCAGAAGACGGTCCGCTTCCCGGTCATCCCCGACGGGCGATTTCACGAGTACCGGATCGACGTGGGACAGCACCCGGCCTGGAAAGGCCAGATCATCACCGGCCTGCGACTGGACCCCTGTGGCGGCGCCCGTGCCGGCGAGTTCAACATCGATTATCTCCGCGGGGACTACGTGCCGGCCGTGCCCAAGCAACGGAAGGAGAAGCAGCCTTAAGGACTTGTCCAAGAACAAAACCGCTGCTTTGTCGCCTTTCGCGGAGTGAAAGGCGACATTGTTCGTGGACGGGGCCTAAGCGGGCATGGGGCGCCGAGAAATCGGAACTTGCCAGAAGCCCAGCTTTCTTAGAAGCCGGGCATCTGGCCGCGGGTGCTTCGCTACTCGGCGGAGGCCGGCGCGTCTTGCTGACCGACGATCCTCAGCGCCTCCCGCAGTTGGGCAAAGCCGCCGATGAGGTCCACCAGCTGGTGGACGCGCCCGACGGCTTCCAGCGCTTTCTGGACGTCGCCGTGCTCGCGAATGAATTCCTGCAGGTGCCTGACGGTCACGATGGCCTCGACCAACTTGTTCGAGCTATCATCCGACTGAGGCTTTGCGGTGGCGGCTTTCTTGGCCATGACGGGGTTCCTTTGGCGTCTTAAAACAAGTTGTTGAAACGCATTACGAGTCACTTTGCACCAGAATAGCACAGAAAAAACGGATCGCAAGAAAGGCTCTTCCACCGGCGCGTCAAATCCCTCCCGTTCCTGGCAACCAGTGGGCTGACGCCTCACCGTTCGCCGAGGTCAGACGCACGCACTAGAACTCCGCGTTCCCCGGCGTCCGCGGAAAGGGAATGACGTCCCGGATGTTGGCCATGCCCGTGACGAACTGCAGGACGCGTTCCAAGCCCAGACCGAACCCGGCGTGCGGCACCGTCCCGAACCGCCGCAGGTCCAAGTACCACCAGTAGTCGTTGGGGTTCAGGCCCTGCTCGGCCATCCGCTGCCGGAGCACGTCCAGGCGTTCCTCGCGCTGACTGCCGCCGATGATTTCGCCGACCTGGGGCGCCAGCACGTCCATCGCCCGCACGGTGCGGCCGTCGTCGTTCACGCGCATGTAGAACGGTTTGATGGTGCGGGGATAGTCGTACACAATGACCGGCCCCTGGAAATGCTGCTCCGTCAAGTACCGTTCGTGCTCGGACTGCAGATCCGCGCCCCAGGCGATCGGAAACTCGAAGGGATGGCCGCTCTTTTCCAACAGCGCCACGGCCTCGGTGTACGGGAGCCGCACGAACCGGCTGGAGACGATCTTCTCGATGGTCGCCATCACCGTCGTATCGATGTGCTCGTTGAAGAATTGCACGTCCTCGGCACACTGCTGCAGCACGTCGCCGCACAGACGCTTCAAGAATCGTTCGGCCAGGTCCATGTTGTCGGTCAACTCGAAGAAAGCCATCTCCGGCTCGACCATCCAGAACTCGGCCAGGTGCCGTGAGGTATTCGAGTTTTCCGCGCGGAACGTCGGGCCGAAGGTGTACACTTTGCCCATCGCCGTGGCGTAGATTTCCGCCTCCAACTGGCCGCTGACCGTCAGGTACGCTCGTTTGCCGAAGAAATCCGCCGCGTAGTCCACGCCGCGGTCGTTCCGAGGCGGGTTGTCCAGATCCAACGTCGTCACCTGGAACATCTCGCCGGCGCCTTCACAATCGCTGGCGGTGATGATCGGCGTGTGGAGGTACAGAAAGCCTTCTTCCTGGAAAAAATTGTGGATCGACCGGCACAGGCAGTTCCGCACCCGGGCCACGGCGCCGAAGGTGTTGGTGCGGGGCCGGAGATGAGCCCACTCGCGCAGTTTCTCGAACGAATGCCGCTTCTTCTGCAGCGGGTAGGATTCCGCATCCGCCCAGCCGTGAACCACGACTCGCGCGGCCAACAACTCCGTCGCCTGGCCTTTGCCCCCGGAGGCTTTGATCTCGCCCTCCACCGTGACGCTGCACCCGGGACCCAGCCGCTTGATCTCCGACTCGTAGTTGAGCAAGTTGGCGTCTGCGATGACCTGCAGGTTGGACAAGCACGAACCGTCGTTCACCTCCAGGAAGCTGAAACCGGCCTTCGAATCACGGCGAGTCCGCACCCAACCCTGCACACGTGCTTGGAGGCCGACGGCTTCGCCCCGGCGTGCCACAACAACGCGGATGTTCTCCATAGACGCGTTCCCTTCTCTCGAATCGACGGGCCTGACCATCTCGCTGCTATCCTAGCGAGTTTCCGGATTTTTCGCCATCGGACTCACTCACACCAAGAAACAGTCAAAGTAGCCATCACACTCCGTGTGATGATCGCCCAGAAACACTGCCCCGCCATTTCTCCAACGCTGCCAATTCTCTCGCGTGGACGCACCGGCAGCACGGTCCCTCCGGCTGGCGAATTGCCGAATCGCCGTCCGACTGCTATGGTAAAGGAAAGCCGACGACCGGTTTTGATTCCCGTCACACGAGGTGAGTTCGATGTGCGTGTCCCATTTCCAGCGTACCAAGCGCTCTTCATGTCGTCTTGTCGTCATTGCCGCCGTGCTGGCCGGACTTGTGGCCGGCCTCGCGTGGGCCTGTGACACGCCGGTCTACCGCTACGCGATGTACCGCTGGGAGCCGGCGCCGTACGAGGTGTACTTGTTCCACGACAAGCCGATGGACGAACAAGCGGCGCAGGTTCAGAAGCTGATCGAGGCGGCGTCGCGATCCGAGGAGAAGCCTGCCAATCTCTTCTTCGTGCCCGTCTCGGTGAGCGACGATCCGGAACTGAAGAGAATCCCGCCTGATGTCAGGAAGGCCTGGCAGGACCAGAAGGAACGCCAACTTCCCACCTACATGGTCGTCACGCCGCACGGACACAAGCTGTACCAAGGGGCCTTGGACGAGGCAGTCTTGAAAGCGATGTTGGAAAGTCGTCTTCGAACCGAAATCGTCAAGCAATTGGGCGAAGGCAAGGTCGGCGTGATGATTCTTCTGACCGGCAGCGACGAGGCGGCCAACGCCGCGGCGGAAAAGGAGGCCAAGACGCTGATCGCGGACTTGGCGGCTGGCAAGGTCGAGTTGTACCTGCCGCCGGTGATGTCCGAGACGCCGGAAGACGGCCAGGGACCCGCCGCTCCTCGTTTGGAAATAGGACTGGTCAAAGTCGCGCGGACCGACGCCGCGGAGAAATGGGTGGTGGATTCGCTGCTGTCGCTGGAGAGCGACTTGACGAGCGAGGAGTTCGCCGCCCAACCGATGGTCTTCGCCGTGTTCGGCCGCGGGCGGGCTTTGCCGCCGTTCGTGGGCAAAGGCATCACGCGGGACAATCTGTTGGAATGCGTGTACTTCCTGACGGGCGCTTGTTCCTGTACCGTCAAGGACCAGAATCCGGGCATGGATCTGCTGTTCGCGACAGACTGGTGGTCGGTTGCCGACAAACTGGCATCCGACTTTGGCGCCGAGGAGGGCAACGAGACGCGGTTGGGAGCGGCGCAGCTGTTTCCGCAGCTGATGATCCCCGGCGGAGAGGAGGTGGCGGAAGCGCCGGCCGACGCCGGCGGCGAGCCCTCGGAGACGACCCAGCCGGCTGCTGATGAGGCCCCCCAAGACCAGCCCCAAGCCGCCGGGCAAAAGGCCGCTCCCAAAGAGGACGGCAAGTTGGCGGCCAAGACCGAGAAGCCGGATGCCGCCCAGCAGCAACCCCCAGAGCAACCTGGGCAAACCAAGGAGCAGGCCGCCGAAAAACCGAAGGAGGCGCCGAGGCCGGCGACCGAGCCGTCGGCGACCGAAGCGGACGAGACGCCGGCACCGCCGCCCGCCGTGGCGCATGCCGGGCCTGGGCCGGCGGCTCACGGAGCCGGTGCGATCGGCGTGTTTGCGCTCGGTGCAGGCCTCAGCGTGGCCCTGTTGTTGCTGTTTGGCGTAACCTTCCTGGTATTGCGCCCCAAGTAGCCGCGGCCCCACGGTTCGTCGAATCGTCGCATCCTCCGGCAGGTTCCGTGAAGTTCGGGCCACCAGAAAGGAACTTCGCATGGCAGCCGCCCTGGCGCTGGACAATTTTCTGACCCTGCTGCAGAAGAGCCGCTTGCTCAACGATGCTCAATTCGCCGCTGCGCTGAAGCAAGTGCAGAAGGTGGAGGCGACCACCGCGGAGCAGGCCGCCGGCGCGCTGGTCACCCAACGGGTGTTGACTCGCTATCAAGCCAATCGGCTGCTGGAGGGCCGGCGTCGCGGCTTGTTCATCGACGACTACAAGATTCTCGAAATCCTGGGTTGTGGCGGCATGGGATACCTGTACCGCGCGGAGGAACTACAGACCGACTGGGAGGTGGCGATCAAGGTGCTGGCCGACCGGTTTCGCTTCGACAAGGGCCGCTTGACCCGCTTCCAACTGGAGGCCGAAGCGGGGCTGAAACTGAGCCATCCCAACATCCTCCGGACCAGGGCCATCCACCGCACCGAGGACATCTACGGCGTCATCCACTACATGGTCATGGAATTGGTCAAGGGCGTCAGCCTGCGCGAACTGCTGGAAATCCGCCGCCGCACGCTGTACTGGCGCCAATCGTGCGATGTGATCTGTCAGGCCGCCACGGGTCTGCACTACGCGCACCAGATGGGTTTGGTGCATCGCGACGTGAAGCCGGAGAACTTGTTGATCCGCACCGACGGAGCGGTCAAGGTGCTGGATTTCGGGCTGGCGATGATCGGAGGCAGTGAGGCCGAATACTCGCTGGCTACCATTCTGGGCCAGAATTGCCTGGGCACGGCGGATTACATCGCGCCGGAGCAGTCGATCGACAGCTTGAATGTGGACTGCCGAGCTGACATCTACAGCTTGGGCTGCACTTTCTATTTCCTGGTAACCGGCCACGTTCCTTTCCCAGCCAAGAGCAATGCCGAAAAAC
>CAZAQY010000034.1:26607-48376 GCA_964486845.1 uncultured Pirellulaceae bacterium | reverse complement strand
CCCAGCAGGTCGGCGGCCTCTTGGTGGGTCAAATCGCCGACGACCACCAGCAGCAGCGTCTCCCGCAACTCCGGCGGCAGTTGGTTCAAGGCCGCTTGGACTTCGTCGGTGTACTCGTCATGGAAAGGGTCTCGGTCGGAAACGCCAATTTCCGGGGCATGGTCCTCGGCAAACACGCGCGGCGGCGGATGCTTCCGCCAACGGTCGATGATCCGGCGGCGGAGGATGGCCACCAACCAGGCACGGTCCCCGCGCTCGGGGTCGTACCGCGCACGACTCTTCCAGACCGAGCGGAAGGTCTCCTGGACCATGTCCTCCGCTTCGTGCTGGTCGCCGATCATGCGATAGGCCATCCGGTACAAAGCCGGACCGTGATCTTCGACCAATCGGTTGAAGTCCGCCTGATTGAGTGCCAAGACACCCTTGCTCCGAGTACTTCCGGGTTCCAGGTGGTGCTGCCACCCGCCAGGCATCCGAACATTCGCGCCGCGCAAATCCGTTTATTCCCAAGGCCGCAATGGGCTGCTTGCCGCCGAGACGCTAAGCCTTGTCTCCCAGAGACTTGCGACGAACGACGGCGACCGGATGCAAAAAGACCGACAAGCGTCATTTTATCCTACCCCCGCCACCACAGCCTTGGCAAGCAAGCCCGCCGAATTTGCCCGGATCGCCATCTGGCGACCGGCCATCACGAAGCCAGAGCCGAGGAAAATATGCCAGGGGCGGCTGCGAATCGGACTCCGGGCTGCTTGCCGAACGCAGGCCCGCTGGAAATAGCTCGGTGCTGCCGGTACGAACCATTGCAGGGAATGGCGCGACCCACTTGGCTTGTCTCTTCCGCAATCTGATTTGCTACAATGCAAGGAAAACGAGACGAAACGATGCCACTGGATTTTCAAGGAAGTTCGAACGACCGGCGAATCCGCCGGAAACCGCCGCCGGATTACCTGTCGCGCCGCACCCAATACCGGATTTTTGCGCTCGTGGGTAGCCTGTTCTTGATTCTGTTGTTGATGGAGCAGGCCCGCAAGCCGGAAAACTGGCGGTGGATCTGGACGGTCGGCGGCGGGCAAGTTCCCGCCGAGGAAGACGTCGACACGCGGCTACGCGCCCCTTCCGATGCCATCGCCGGCGGCGCGGGAGCCAGCCCGTTGCTGATCCCCGGCGAGGACGGCGGGGCGACGGGCGCGAAGGCTCCCGATACCGGAACTGCCACGCCCTCGCGGGAAACTGTGGCGCCCTTGCGTCACGCCCGGCACGATCTATGGTCGCGGCTGCTCGAGTCGCTGGGTGATGAAAACCGAGTCTTGTTCCTGACCGGCCTGAAAGCGGGACGTGACGAGGAGCCACTCCCGCCGGACACCCAGGCCAAGTGGCCGCCGATCGAGGAGCAACTGCAAGCCGGTTGGCAGGACTATGTGAACAAAGCCTTCCTGGCGGTGAGCCAAGACAGCGGCTCGCTGACGGATGAAGAAAAGCGGAGTTGGCTGGAAGTGATCGACTGCCTCAAACGCGAGTGGCAGGAGGGCTTGCAAGGAGCCTTCCAAGGACTTGGCCGAGGTGACAAGTTGAGCGCCGAGCAGCAGGCGGCGGTTTCCAGCTTGCAGGAGACCCTGGACGCGGTTTTTCTCGACGCGGTCCGCGACAACACCGTGTTCCGAACGGCCGAGAAAGATGCCTGGTTTCGATTGTTCGAGCAACTCCAACGCCGCGATCTGGCCGACTTGCGCCGCGCTTCGATTGGCTACGTCGGTTTCCTGCAATTGTACAAACAGCCGAGCGAGTATCGGGGGAAGCTGGTCACCGTCTCCGGGGTCGTGCGGATGGGGTACTATCGGGAAGCGCCGAAGAATTTCTACGGCATTGACGGCTATTACGTGTTCTGGCTCAAGCCGGCTGGCGCCAAGTCGCCCATCGTCATCTACTGCTTGGAAATTCCCGCAGGATTTCCCGACGTGGCGAAGCTGGAACGCGAAAGGGAGAGGCCGCAGTTGAATGAGGAAGCGGAATTCACGGGTTTCTTCTTCAAACGCTGGGCCTATCGGGCTCAGGATGACACGCGACTTGCGCCGTTGATCCTGGCCAAGACCCCTCGCTGGGAGCCTCGACCGGACGCGAACAGGGCTGCGGACCAGCCTCCCAGCGTCTGGTTCTGGACCGCGCTGCTGGGCGGCACGGGCGTTTTTGGGATCGGGCTGGCGTTGGTGTTCTTCTGGCTGACCCGGCGCGCCCCACCCCCGGAGTTTCCGCTGCACATGGAATTCCTCGAACGAAGTGAGGAGATGCCATGAAGAAGAAGGGGCCAGGGGTCAGGGGTCAGGGGCCGGTGATCGGAAAGCTGTTTGCCGTGACGGCAAGCTGGATCTTGGCGTTCGTCTGGTGTCCGGCGGCGTCAAGTTCTGCCGAGTCGCCAGCCGCGGCGCAGCCGAGCGATTCCCAACCGCCCGCTGTGGCCACGGCGCCGCCCGATGCGAATCCGTCCGAGACGCCGCCACCCAAGCCCGATTCTGCCGAGGCGGAAGAACAGCCGGGAACCGTGCTGCCTTGGAATCGGCCGGCGGCCGATGCGGTGCGGCCGCCGGCGCCGCCGTTGTCCAGCGCTCGCGAGATGCTGGAGTTGTTTTCGATTGACGCCAGCCACATTCGCCAATTGGTCGATGGCCGGCCGCTGGTCATCGACGAAGACGAGACGCTGTTCAAGATCCTGTACCGGATTCCCTTCTTCGGCTTGGACAAGATCGCCGCCTGGGCCAAGACGGGCGTGGCCTGGTCGGAGTTGGCCGAGCGGCCCGCCGGCCATCGCTTGGAGGTATTCCTCGTCAAGGGCCGCGTGACGCAAGTGCAAAGCCTGGACTTGCCGCCCGAAACGGCCGCCCGCCTGGAATACGGCAAGTATTTCCGCGTGCGGTTGCAACTGGAGGATTCACCTCACCAGGCACTGATCTGTTGCCGGGCCGTGCCAAGTGCTTGGGAGCAAGCCGACAAGCTGGACGAACGCGCCAGCTGCTACGGGCTGTTTCTCAAGACGGGCGGCCTGGAGAGCGGCGACATGGAGTTGATCTTCGCGGCCGAGCGCGTGGCCTGGCTGCCGGAACAGCCGAATCCGGGCATGGGAGTCACGCCGGACCTGGTCTACCTCGCCGGCCTGGGCATGGACGTGGGACTGTTCGACGCGGTCCGCAAGACCAATCGCAGGCCGTTGGCGGGCGACGATCGCGAGTGTTTCTATCAACTCCTGGGGGCGGTCGGGCGAGCACAAGCCGCGGACATGTTCGGGCGTGCGCAGACGCCGCCGGACGTGACGCCGCTGTTGACGGAGTCCGAGACCCAGCACGGCCGTCTCCTTTCGCTGCTGGGGACGGCGCTGCGCGTGCAGCGGATCGCGATCGACGAGCCCGATATTCGCGAGCGGTTCGGGGTCGACCATTACTACCAAGTCGACGTTTTCGTGTCGCTCGGGAATACGGAAATCCGCTTCGAGCAGAAGGGGAGCAGGAGGGAATCGCCCGTGTTCCGCAACAGCTATCCGGTGACCTGCTGCGTGCGGGAATTGCCGCCCGGCTTGCCGGCACGCGACGACATCGCCGTGCCGGTCCGCTTGGCGGGCGTGTATTTGAAGCTGTGGCCGTACAAGTCGGATTACGTGTCGTCGTTTGACGATCGCCAGCGGCAGGTCAGCCCGTTGCTGATCGCCACGACGCCGCGGGTTGTGAAGTTTGACGATTCCGCCAGCCACATCGCCGGCTGGATCGGCGGCATCGGCTGCCTGCTGTTGGTGTTGATCGCGGCGTTTTACATTTGGTTCCCGCGGCGCGGCGACAAGCAAGCGGAAGAACGGTTGCTGCGGCCAAAGTTGGAACTGGGCTCGGCCTCGTCGTTGAACGATTTGGGAATCGAGGCCCGCAACGAGCCCGATTTTAGCGGACTGGCCGGCATGGACCGCGGAGGTTCCGGGGATGGGAACGGGGTGCGGCGCGAATGACGCGGCGTGCCGTCATTTTGGAGTGCGGTGCCGTGTCACCGCTTTGGAGTCGACGCAACATGGCTCGGACGGACGTGCTGATCCCACGCTTTACCATCCGCGGACTGCTGCTATTGATGACCGCCAGCAGTTTCGTCTCCTTGATTCTCACCTTCGCCGTTCGCGGCCGGGTGTGGGCCATCGCCGTGTCGGTGGGGATCGCCGGCCTGTTGTTGGCGTTTGTCGGCTACGCCTTCGTATTCGGCGTCGCGTACGTGGTCGCCTTCACGGCCAGTCTGCTGCGCGGGACCGCCGCCGGCCCCTCGACCCCGTTCGCCACGGCCGAGCCGCCCCCTCAAATCATTCCCCCGGACGAGCCGGAGTGACGCCGATCATGGAAACCAGCAGGCACACTCCGTTTTGGAAAAGGGGGCGGGGGTCGTTTTCGAAGCGAGTCTCGGAGAGCCCCACCTGCGTGGATTTCTTCGCAGCGTCGGAGTGTGGCAGCTACTTTTTGGCCGCTGCCCGGTGCGCGGCCCGGCTCCTTCTGGCCGTCGTGCTGGCGGCGATTCCCAGTGCTTTAGCGGCGTATTCCGGCACGGTTTCCGACCTGCCCTTGGGGCCGCAGCCGGCGAGGCCGAAGAGCGGGCTGCGACTGGTGATCGACACCCGCTGGGTCGATGCCAACGGTTATCGGCCCGTGCGGATCGAAGCGGTCAACTGGCCACCTGGTCCGGCCGTGGCCGATCGCAGCATTCGCGTGGTGCTCCAGCCGCGGCCCTGGCGACGGCCGCGAGACAACGTCCGGGTCGCAGGCTACGTCGAGATCCCGGAAGGTGCGGCACGCGGCCAAACGGTGCTCGCGGTTCCCCAGTCCGACGCCTGGGGCTCGCTGGCGGTGTGGGTCTACGAAGATGGACAATTGTTGGAGGATTTGTCGGCTTCCATGGGCATGAGGATTGGCATGCCGGCGTACAACAATCCCAGCGAAGCGCTTCCCGCGATCTTGATCGTCGATTCGGACGCGCCTCCGCCGGACGCCCGCGAGTTGCTCATTCAGCAACGGACCTTCAGCCCCGCGTCCCGCGGCGACGCCAATGCGCCGCGGCAACTGCCGGACGTGCAGGGGCTGCTGGCGCTGCTGCCCGAAGCGGACCAGAACCGCTCCTATGGAGCCCCGAAACCGGCGCGGGCCGAGGTGGTGGACGACATGGGCACGCTGCTGCTGATCCAGGACCTGCCGTGGGTCGAATTGCTGCCGCCGAGCGCACTGCCGACGCGATGGATTGACTTCACCTGTTTCGATCTCGTCTTCATCACGCTGGCGGATGCCAAGGGCCTAGCCGCCAATCAGCCGGCCGCGTGGAAAGCCCTCTGTGACTGGGCCGCCGCCGGCCCGACGCTGTGCGTCTACGACATGGAGTTGTCGGCGGAACAACTCGCGCAATTGGAGTCGCTCGTGGGATTGACGGCCGCGAACGGTAGGGCGGACTCGGCGTTCGCTGACAATCCCTGGAAGACCCCCGATCCAGGTCGCGATGTGAAGGAAATCACGGCCCTGAAGGCCGTCCGACAGTCCAGCTCCGGGTGGCCTGAGGAGGTGAAGAGCCCACCGTCGCAGCCTCAATCCAAAACCTCCCCGGCGCCGGACTCCAAACCGTTTGTATATCGCGTCTTACGCCGCGGCCGCTTAGTCGCGATGCAGACGGACTCGCCGCTGGCGGCCGGCCGCTACGAAGCGGCATGGCTGTTGAACGAATTGGACGGCAAGTCCTGGATGTGGTACCAGCGTCACGGCATGTCCTGGCAGCGAGAGAACGACGATTACTGGAACTGGATTGTGCCCGGCATCGGCCGCGCGCCGGTCGGCACGTTCCTGCTGCTGATCACGGCCTTCGTCATCGTAATCGGGCCGATCAACTACTTCTTTCTGCGCCGGCGCCGGCGTCTGTATCTGCTGTTGGTGACCGTCCCGGTTGGCGCCGGCCTGGTCACTTTGGCCCTGTTCGCCTACGCCCTGCTCAGTGACGGGCTGGGCGTGCGCGTGCGGGTGCGGAGTTTCACCGAAATCGACCAGCGGGCCGGGCACGCCGTGTCCTGGTCGCGGCAGTCGTATTACGCCGGCTTGGCGCCGTCCGGAGGCCTGAAGTTCCCGGAGCGAGCGGCCGTGCTCCCGATCGACCAGTACCCAGCCGAACGCCGCAACGGTCAGCGGGGAATGCAGCAGCTGGTTTGGAGCGAAGGCCAGAATCTGGTCTCCGGGTACATCGGCGCGAGATCGACGGCGCAGTTTCTGGTCGTGGAATCCGGGCCCAGTCGCCGTTGTCTGCTCGTCGTCGCCGGTCAGGCCCCCGGCGAGTGTCAGGCGATCAACAACCTGGACGCCGCCATCGACACGCTGATCGTCAAGGATGACGCGGGTCGTGTCCTGCAGGCGAAGGATTTGGCGATCGGACAGTCGCGGCGGCTGGAGAGCGTCGATCCTGAGACAGCTCAGCAGGAATTGCAGGCCGCACTCGGCGCCAACCGGCCCGCATTTCCTCCGGGTTACCAATCGCGTTACTACGGCGGTTTGGGCTTTAACGGAAGGTACTACGGAAGCTGGTCCAACGTGGATCGGAATCTGCCGAACCCGACGTTCGCTTCGGGCATCCTGGAACGCAGCCTTCAAGCGTTAGGCGGAGACGTGCGCACTTGGCCGCCGCGAAGCTACGTGGCGATCGCCCGCACCTCGCCGGGCGTGTCGTTAGGGCACGACCGGGCTCGGGAAGAGGCCAGCTTCCACGTGGTTTACGGCACATGGTGAATCGAGGCTCACGGCCTCAGGCCGGCGGCGCGCCGCCGTTGGTCAGCCCAGGCTTGCTGCTCCCGCGCCAGCGGACACGGCGGTTCGCCGGAATGATCGGCCGCTCGATCGTAGCCGTACCAATCGTAGATCGCCTGCAAAGCCTGTTGCAGGTCCAGCATCACATCCGCGTCCCCCGGCAGCAACGGCACGGGAATCGCCGGCAACGGCTGCTCCAACGGGATCGGCCAGATCTCCACCCGTGGCCGGAACCAACCAGGGGAAATCTCGAGCAACGGGTTCTCGGAAAGACTTCCGCTCCGTTAGAATAGCAACGAGTTGGGATCGGCGAATCAAGGACTGTCGCGATTTTATAGTAGCCATCTTCACAGTAGCCATCACGCGCCGCGTGATGATCGCCAACACGAACTGGACAGACATTGACTCGCCGACCTTAAGACCATCTCGAAGACCTGAAAACCAGGATACTGACGCCCGCCATGACAGCCCCGCACCCCGCCATCGAACTCCGCCGCCTGCATCGCTACTTTGGCGATACGCGAGCGGTCGATGACGTCTCGTTTGATGTGCCTCGAGGCGAGGTGTTCGGGTACATCGGCCCCAATGGCGCCGGCAAAACGACCAGCATGCGGATCCTGGCCACGCTGGACTTGCCGACCTACGGCGATGCGCTGGTGGACGGTTTTTCGGTCGTCAACGATCCCGACCGCGTGCGGCATCGGCTGGGTTTCATGCCCGATTCGTTCGGCACCTATCCCAGCGTCAACTGTTATGAGTACCTGGACTTCTTTGCGCGGGCTTACGGCTTGACGGGCCGCCAGCGGCACCAGGCATTGCGGCGCACGATGAGCTTCACAGGGCTGGACAAGCTGGCAGAGAAGTCGATCCGCGGCCTCTCCAAAGGCATGAAGCAGCGGCTGTGCCTGGGCCGGGCGATGATCCACGATCCGTCGGTGCTGGTGCTCGACGAGCCGGCGGCGGGCCTCGATCCGCGGGCCCGCATCGAACTGCGGGAAATGATCCGCCAACTGGCCGGCGACGGCAAGACCGTGCTGGTCAGCTCGCACATCCTCACGGAACTGGGCGAGATGTGCGACCGGGTGGGCATCATCGAGCAGGGCCGGTTGCTGGCCACCGGCACGGTGGCCGAAATCCAGCAGGGCCAGAAACACCAGAGCGAAGTGCAAGTGCGCGTGCTCGGCGGCGGAACCGGCTTGCACCAGTGGCTGAGCCAACGGGGCGACGTGCAAGACATCTCCGTCCACGGCGAACTGGTGCGGTTTACCCACGCCGGCGGCCGCGAGGAGCAGGCCGATTTCCTCAAGCAAATGGTGCTGGCCGGATTCCGCATCGCCGAATTCGCCACGCACGAAAAAACCTTGGAAGACGTATTCATGCAAGTCACGCGGGGGGCGGTGCAGTGAGGGTGATCGGTGACCGGTGTTCGCTGACCGATAACCGATGACCGATAACCGATGACCGATGACCGATAACCTATTACCGATGACCGATCACCCCTCCGTCGCCCCACGCGGCTGGTGGCATCGCGTCGACCAGTGGCTGGAGCGAGCCGGCGAGCGGCTTAATCCGATTCTGGTCAAAGAGGCGCGGCAGGCGTTAAAGAGCCGCCAGTTTGTGATCACGTTCGCGTTGCTGCTGTTGTGCGGATTGCTCTGGTCGCTGATCGCCGTGTCTCTGCAGGTGCCCGGCATCTATTACACGCCCAGCGGCCCGTCCCTGCTGGTCGGGTACTTCATCATCTTGACCGTGCCCATGCTGCTGATCGTGCCGTTTTCCGCCTACCGCTCGCTGGCGGGCGAACGGGAGGATGGGACCTACGAATTGCTGTCGATCACGACGCTGTCTGCGCGGCAGATCGTCACCGGGAAACTGGGCAGCGCCGTGCTGCAGATGCTGGTCTACTACTCGGCGCTGTCGCCGTGCATCGCTTTCACGTATCTGCTGCGCGGAGTGGACATCGTCACGATCCTGCTCGTCTTGCTGTACACGTTTCTGGCGTCGGTGGTGGTGTCGGCGGCGGGGCTGATGGTGGCCACCGTTTCGCGGGCGCGTCATGTGCAAGTCCTGTTGTCCGTGGCCCTGTTGTTGGGTCTTGCGCTGCTGACCCTGCTGTGGTGCATCTGGACGGCAATCTTCCTGGGGGAAAGCGCCGACATGCCGTTCGACGATCCGGAAGTCTGGATCGTGCAGGCGTTCATCCTGACCATCTACGGCTCGTATCTGGCCTTGTTCCTGTTGGCGGCGGCAGCTCAACTGAGCTTTGCCAGCGACAATCGGTCGACGAAAATCCGGATCGCGATGCTGGCCCAGCAGGTCTTGTTTTCGGGATGGATGGTCTATTTCTGGCTGGTCTACAACGACGAAGAGTTGCTTGCGGTCTGGCTCAGTTTCTCCGGCCTGCACTGGATGGTGATGGGCGGGCTGATGACCGGCGAGTGGGCCCGGCTTTCGCCGCGGGTCAAGCGAGCGCTGCCGCAGAGCTTGCTGGGCCGAGCGTTTCTGACGTGGTTCAATCCGGGTTCGGGAACGGGTTACGTTTTCGCCGTAGTCAACCTGTGCGCCGTGACACTGCTGGTCTGCCTGGCGACGATCTGGCCCCGGTCGGGGATGTCGTTTCGTCACGCGCAGGAAATCGGAATGTTTGGGGTGCTGCTCTGCGGCTACGTCGCTGCTTATCTCGGCGTGGGGCGGATGATCGCCCTCTGGCTGCGCCGCTACTTGTACTTCGGCCTGCTGCTGCCGGTTCTGATCCACGTGCTTCTGTTGGCCCTGGGCGCCGGTCTGCCGCTGCTCTTGCAGGCGTGGTTGTTCGGGTTCGCGGCATTCGATGACTACTCAGTCCTGCAGGCGCCCAACTGGGCTTGGACGCTGATCGAGACGCTCGACGGCAATATCCTGGCCGATCCGGCCGTACTCATCCTGGTCGTGTCCGCGGGACTCGCCGTCTTCTTTGCGAACCTGCTGATCGGCCGGGAAGAAGTCGAGCAGGTCCGAGAAGCGGTCCCGCCACGAGTCATCGAGGACGATTTGGTGCTTCACCCGGAGCGCATCGCTGGAGTCAGCAAGCCGCGCAGTCCTTTCGACGATTGAGCGAATTCCCAAGCATGCCGCCAAGACAATTGCGGACGCCCGAAGGATGAGATAGCATGCTCTGGTCTCCTTGTTGAGGCAGTCCAGTCTTTGTCTGCGGTCATCACGCGGAGCGTGATGGCTACCTTCAAGTCGCGACACTTACTGATTCGCCGAACCTTGCTCGACGGCCGAGCCCCCCAGCAGCGCGGCCGCATTGCGCCAGCGGATCTTCTCCTTGTCCTCCGCCGAGGCCTTGACGACTTCCAGTTTGACCAGGGCGGGATCAGGGTAGTTGAAGGGCATTCCCGTGCCGAACACGACCCGGCCCGCACCCAGCCGGGCGATGATTTGGCCGATCTCGTCGCGCATCACCGCGCTGAGCCGCGAGATCTCGATCCAGCAATTGGTCGCGGCGTCTCCCTCCTTGGGAGCCAGCGGCGAACCGGTAAAACCGATTCCGTTGACCAACAGGAAGCGGGCCTGCGGCTTGGCCTTGACCAGCGGCGCGATTTCGGCCGCGGTCAGGTCCGGGACGTCGACCAGCCAACTTCGCTGCCGATAGTCCTCCACCCGCAATGGAATGGAGAAGAGTGGCAGTCGATGACCAGAGTCTTCTGGCCGGCACCGCCCCCGCCTGCGTCAGCGGGTGCGGCCTAAGCCGCATTCAGGGACGACCCCGCCAGTGCCGCGCCTGCCGTCGCGGCCCCCAAGAAACCGCGGCGCGTCAGCAATCCAGTCGGAATCGTCGTCGGCATGTCGTTCTCCTTCTGGTAAATCCTCGTGACTGGCTGACAAGGCTGAGTTTTGTGGCCAGACGGCGGCGTGTCAAGCGGTCCCCGATCCCAAGGTCATGCCATGATTCTTGCGTGTGCCGGTTCGGAACCGCCGTCACTTCCCGCCCAGGGCCATGACGTGCGAAAGCGTGCGGAGGTACATCACGCCATCGGCCACGGCCGGCGTGCTGTTGGTCGGCTCGCCCAGGTCGATGCGGGCCAGGACCTGGTACTTGTCGGCCGCAGCCAGGACCACCATCTCGCCGCTCTTGGAATTGCCGTAGATGGCATCGCCCGCGCGGATCGGCGAGGCGAGGTACTCGCCGCCGACCCGTTGGCGCCAGTGGACTTTGCCCGTGGGGCCGTCGATGCAGGTGGCTACGCCCCGGTCGCTCCACAGGAAGACCAGCGGCCAGCGGGCCACCGGCGTGGGCACGTAGGGCACCGCTTCCTTGATCCGGTACAGCTCCGCCGCCTGCGCGCCTTGTTCGGGAACCCCCGGCCGGGCCGCCACGAGATACCGGCCGGACGTGCCCACTCCGTTGGTCGCAAAGATCATCCCGCCGGCGACCAGCGGGGAACCGGTCGCCCGGACCTCGAAGACCGGCAGTTCCCAATTCTTCCGGCCGGTGGCTGCGTCGAGACTGGTGATTCCGTGCGCGCAGCTGGTGAGGATCACCTGTGCCCGGCCGCCTGCTGGCTGCAACACGCAGGGGGTGGAGAACGACGCTTTTTTGGACTCGCGGTCGATCGTCCAGCGGGTCTGGCCCGTGGCCCGGTCCAAGCCGAGATAGGAACTGGTCCCGCCCTCGTCCTGGTCGTTGGCCACGACGAGCACATCGCCGGCCAAAACCGGCGAGGCGCCGAATCCGTCTTCGGCCACGTAGGGCCCCAGGTCGCGGCGCCACAGTTCCCGGCCCTGGATCCGGTCCAGGGCGATCACGACGTGCTCATCCGGCGTCGCCCAAGCCGCATAGAGCCGCTCCACGTCCAGGGCGGGAGTGGTCGAGGCGTCGATGTTCGCCTTGTATTTGGGGTGTGGCTTGCAGTTGACCGAGGTGCTCCACAGCACGCTGCCGTCGGTCGTGCTGAGGCAGAGGATGATCAGCCGCGACTGCTCCTCGATCGTGCAGGTGATGTAGAGTCGATCCTCCCAGATCACCGGCGAGCTGTAGCCGATCCCCGGCAGGCTGACGCGCCAACGATAGTCCTTGGCCGACCAGGCGGTAGGAATCGTCGAAACGTCGCTGGCGCCGCAGCCGTTCGGGCCGCGGAAGCGGCTCCATTGGGGCTCGGCCGCGAGGCTTCGCAAGGTTAACGCCGCCAGAATGAAGGTGAGCAGGAATCGCACAGGCGTGGATTTCATCAGGGTGCTCCGAGGAAAAACTAGTTTTCGGGCCGCTCGCCGCGCCCAGCAAGGAAAGCGAAATGCGTTTCTCAAGCGGCGCGTGGAATGGCCGGCCGCCACTTGTTCAGCGAGGGCGCACTGGTCGGCTAGCTCGCCTGGAATATCCTAACCAAAACCGCAGGGGCGGGCAATTAATCGCTCCGCGCCCAGAGGCGTGTACCGCTTTGGTGACGGCATCTGGCCCCGCCGCGTCGGTCCGCTGATGGCTGGCGTCGGCGCGGGCAACTCGGTAGAATACCACAGGTGTCGAAAGACGAAAACGTCGGCGTGGCACGGCTTGCTTGCTGGCCTTGTGGGTGCGGAGGCAGACACCCTCGCACCGTCCGCCACGGCCAGCAAGCAGGCCGTGCCACACGATCGCCTGGGGCCAAGCCGAAGTCCGGAGTCCGGACAGCCATGAGCCGAGCTGCGCGCATCCGCCGGTCGATCATCCGCTATCGAAGATGCGGTTGGGGGACGTCGCTGGCGGTCCACGCGGCGTTGGGAGCCGGGCTGCTCGTCTGGTCTTTCGAACCGTGGTGGCCGGCGGATTGGGCCGCCCGGCAGCAACGGGCGATTCAGGTCAATTTGGCGCAGGCTGCGCCGGCGGACGACGCGGCGGACGACGGCACGCCGGAAGTGCGGATCGTGAGCGATCCGGCGGACGTCACGGCCCCGATGGTGCGAAAGCGGGTGGAAGAGGTCGTCGAGGAGTCCGCAGCACTGAGCGACGCCGACAAATTCGCCCGGCTGGACACCCTGTCGCAACGCTTGAACCAGGTTGCCGATGAAGCCTCGATCAACTCGCTGGCCGGCGCCATGCACTCCTTGCTGGGCACCACGCCGCGCGCGACGGTGCCGGCCAAGGAAGCGCCCCGCGGCGCGTTCGATTTCGATACCGCTCAGTTCCACGATATCCAGCGGTTCCCGAAGGACGGCGGCGGATTTTGCTACGTGACGGTCCTGCTGGACGCTCAGGGACGCACGTTCGAAGCCGAGGTGACCCAGCAGGAAGGCGAGTCGATCTACGCCGCCATGCAGCGGATCAAGGCCAACCCGCTGCTGGAACAGGTCTACCGGCAGATCGTCATGCCGCTGCTGGACCAGTTGCTGGCCGGGGCCAAGTTGTCCCACGCCCCGGCGGCGGAAGGACAGGCACCCTCGGAAGGCGAGCCGCAAGTGCCGGCGCCGGCAAGCGGCCCTTGACCCGGTGGATCTGCCGTGCAAGCAACGCGCTCTGCAGAAGCCCCGACTCGGATCGTGCTGACAGCCACGCCCGAGGTCTGCGCGCGGGAATCGTCGCGGTGGAGGTGTCCGGAGAGCCGGTCTCGCCCGACGCGCTCCGCAACGCGGATTGGACGGACCGGGAGGTGCTGCTGGCGGTGGGCTCCTCGAAAAGAAGAGCAGGCGACAGCGCGGCCGCTCACACGTCCGGGCTGGGTGGTGTTTCATGTCTTCGTGGCAGATCAGGCTGAGCACGCGGAACACACGGAACAATCCCGGCAGGCAAGGCGGGGGATCCACGTCGCAGGAGATGTTCGCGAGAATGGGCATGGTTCACTACCGGGGTTTTCGACTGCGTCCATCGCCCTCCGTGAGCGGGATTCGCAGCGACTTGAGCTTGCGAAACAGCGTGCTGGGGTTGATCCCCAATTCGCGGGCGGCGGCGGCCCGGTTGCCTCGGCAACGCCGCAGGGCGTCGCGAATGTGCAGCGTCTCCAGATCGCGCAGCGTCAAGCCGTCCCGCAGGCGCTTGCCGGTCAGCGGCGGCTTTTCCCGCAGCGTCGGCGGAAGATGCTCCGACTCGATCCGCCCGCCGCGGCACAAGACAAAAGCGTATTCCAGGATGTTTTCCAACTCGCGGATGTTGCCCGGAAAATCGTAGGCCATCAAGATCGCCAAAACGTCGTCCGAGACTTCCGTGACGCTCTTGCCCTGCAGCCGGTTGAACTTGCCGATCAAATGCTCGATCAGCAGTGGAATGTCCTCGCGGCGCTCGCGCAGCGCCGGCAACTGCAGGCGGACGATGTTGATCCGATAGTACAAATCCTCGCGGAAGGCGCCCCGGCGCACCAGGTCGCCGAGGTCCCGGTTCGTCGCGGCGATCACCCGGACATCGACCTTGACCGACTCGACCGACCCCAGCGGCTCGAAAACCCGCTCCTGCAACACGCGGAGCAGCTTGATCTGCATCGCCGGGGAGACGTCGCCGATTTCGTCCAGAAAAATCGTGCCGCCGTCGGCCAGGGCGAAGCGGCCTGGCTTGTCCTGCCGCGCGTCCGTGAACGCTCCCGCTTTGTAGCCGAACAGCTCCGACTCCAAGAGCGTGTCCGGCAGCGCCCCGCAGTTGACCGCGACGAAGCTGCGGTCGTGGCGGGGAGACAGACTGTGGATCGCGCGGGCAAACAACTCCTTGCCTGTCCCACTGGCGCCGTCGATCAAGATCGTACTGCTGCTCTGGGCGAATTGGGGCACCAGATGAAACAGGTTTTCCATCGCCGGACTGCGCCCGATGATGTCGGCCAAAGCACCGTTGGGCGACGCCGGATCGGCGGCCGGCTGCACCTTGGTCAGAGGACGCACCGTCGCCAGACTGCCGGCCAACCGTCCGTCCGGCCAACGCAAAATGGTGGTCGAGACGGCAACTGCCAAGCGGCGTCCGTTTCGGTCGCGGAGGCAGGCCGGCTGCTGTTCCGTCCCCCCGGCGCTTTGGCACGTCTCCTCCAGCAAGCACGCATCCTCGTCGGCGCTGAATCCCAGCACCTCCTCGCACACTTTGCCCACCACCTCGCCGCGTTGCCACAGCGTGAGTCGCTCCGCCGCCCGATTCAAGAACGTGATCCTCCCCCACTCGTCGACGGCGATTAAACCGTCCGAGACCGAGTCGAGCATCAGGGCGTGCAGAAGCGATTCGTGAGTCGAAACCATACTCTTCGTCAGGCGGTTGCTGCAGGTACTGGAACGTAGCGGGCGAGATCGCGTCCTAATGGTTCATAGGTCGCTGGGCGCACGAAGGCGACAGCCTTTCGACAGGCCCAACACAGTCCAACGCCGTGCGGCCCGCGTATCCGTCAAACCTTGACTATTCCGCGCAGTCTGTAGCTTATACCAAAGCCGGGCGACGAAGCAAACCGGCGGCAGCTTGGTGTCTGGCCACGCTTCCCGGCGCGCAGCCGAATTCTCAAGAATTCGAGCATCGGGCTGAGGCCCGGCTTTTTCGAAAAGCCGAGTGTCTTGTCAACCGTCGCTGGTCCGATGCGGCAACGACGCTCGCAGCAGTCTGTACAGAACCTGGTAGCGCTGCAAAATGTCCTCCGCCGGCTCAGGCAGCCAATGGGTCCCCATCGCCGCATCGTTGAACAACGAGCCAAAACCGATGGCCGTGACCAGGCCGCGGCCGTAGCGAACTTGAGCCGCCGCGGGGGTCTGGTCGATCCGCGCAATGGGCTCGCCGCCGTCCATCCGGCAACAGGCCTGCAACTCGGTCGTCGGAACCGACAGTCCGTCCTTCCACGTCAGACGGCCGGCGTTCTGCTCGGCCCCGGCAGAGATGGACTCCAGGCCAAATGGCCATAAGATGCTATTGGCCGTCGAGCCCTGGACATCCGGCGAATCAAGCACCAACAGCCGGCCGCCGCCCGCGACGAACGTCAACAGACGCTGCTGATACTCCGGCGCGACGGATCGGGTCGGACAGACGATCACGATCGCATCGCCGATGGTCGCCTCGTGGCCCGTCCGCCGCGAGGTCCAGTTGCCGATGCGCGGAATCCACTGTTCGAACAGTCCGTATCCCAACCCGTCCTTGTCGTCGGCGAACGCTCCCGTGAACAACGGGACTTCCGACAGCGTGCGGTCGATCACCACGTGGGGCGCGGCGCGGCGGACCTCGGGCACGGGCAGTCCGCGGCGGTGCTCCGCAATGGCGACCGCAGCGGCCACGGTCCACCCGGCATAGCCAAACGCCACCCACAACGTCCAACCGGCCGCCTGGGCTCGTGCCCTCCACGCACCGAACGCCAGCAGCAAAACCGCCAACAGGCCAAGCGGCAGCACCAATCCGAGCCTCGCTGTCCGGCGATCCAGGACGCTGCCGTGGTTCAGCCAGTCCAGCATGCCCCGCAGCAACTCGGCCTTGCCCGGTTGAAACACACAAAAATTGGAGAACAACGTGGAATCCGCAAACGCCAGCACACGGCCACGGCCGTAGACGGTCGACCACATCTGGCACCAGGCGCCAAACTGCATGTGCGGCCGGTACTCCGCCTGCGGATGATAATTGGATTCGTGGTAAGCCGGCGGCAGGCTCCACAAGCCGGCACTGCGAATCACCATCCGCCCCAGGCTGCGGCCCGGATCGATGGAGCAGGACACGGCAAAATTCATGGGCGGAACGTGTTGCACGATTGGGTGTGCCACGACCGGCGGCTGGTACTCTTGCTCGTACGGCGCGCCCACGCGGAACAGCAGGTCGTTGCGGAAGGTGAATCCGAAACGGCGCGCGACGTCATTCAAACACGTGTTCATGTTGAAGACATTGGTGTGATCGCCGATCATCAACAGCGAGCCGCCCCGCTCGACAAATCGCACCACCGCCGCGATCTCGGCATCCGCGTACCGCGACGTGGGCGTTTTGATCACCAGCACGTCGCACCTCGCCAACGTCGCATCCGTGATCGCCTCCGTCTCCAGCAGCCGCGACATCTGGAAGTACTGGCCGCAGTAGTCGTAAGCCGCCGCATAGTTGTACGAGCCGGCCTCGCCATAGACGGTCGTCCCATAGGGCACGGTGGTGGGCTCCCACGTCGAATGACGTTCGACGACCATCACCCGGCCCGCCTTCGGCTGCCCCACGGGTTCCCAAGACAAGAGAAACGCCAGCAAACCTGTCCCAGCGGCGATTAGCAGCGCGGAGGGGATCAACCGGCGCGGGGACGCACCCATGGTTGCCGGGTTGGATGGGGACAAACAGCTGGGGCGTTCCGTCGACCGCCGCCTGCCCAGAACACAGATGGCCAGCAGCGCCGGTCCCGCCAGCAACGCCACGTACAGCCAACCGTTGACAAACACATCGGCCGCGTTCGGCGCTCCGAGGCTGTCCGCCCTGAACGCCCGCTGCAGCCACAAACCGATCAGCAAGGCCGCACGCAGGGGCGACCAGATCGCCTGAATCACGACCAGGCGAGCCGCATCGCTCAGCCAGTCTCGCAACCGGCTTCCTGGACATCCGGCGGCCCCCATCGTCAGCCCCAGCACGACCAGCCCGCCCGCCAGAAAAGCAACACTGCCGGCGTCCCAGAGCAGATCCCACGTTGCCCCCACGCGCCGCGGGGATTCCAGGCTGCCGAGCACGAGCCAACCGCCGTCCAGCGCCGTTTCGATGCCAAGGCTGCGCGTCACGGCGGCCAGCAGTTGTGCCAGCGGCATCGGCAGTTCGTGCGCGCGGGCCGTGAGCGCCGCATACGCCTCGATCGCCAGCGACTGTGCGAGGAGGACGGCCGCCGCAGCGACGCAGCCTTGGCCCAAGTGCCGCGGCCACCGACGAGGAATGTCCAGGACCGTCAACAGTAAACCGCTTGCCAACAAGATCGGAATCGCCTTGTAGGGTAAGGGCGCCAGCCACACGGACGGCAGCAACAGGACCGCTGCCAGAACCGCCTGCCACCGCCCGGGCCAGCCTGGGCTGATATGGCCCAGCAGCAGCACAGCGGCAACCACCAGCCCGCACCAAACAGCCGCGCTGCCGGGCTGATAATACCCCAGCCCGACCAGCCAGGAGCCTGCCAACAGCGCCGTCGCGATCCAAGCCCGCTTCATCACTGCGCCTCCTGACTGGCCCCTGCCGTCTCGACCGGCGGTGGTGGCGGCGGCGACCATTCGGCGCGATTGGTAACGCGGCTGATCAGCCACCGCCAGAAATGCGCGTTGCCGTAACGCCCGTCGAACGGCTCGCCGCCGATGTACTCGAGGTTCTTGTTCAGGGCAAACCCCGTGTCGCCGATCACCACGACGCGTCCTCGCCCGACCTGGCGAGCAACGACGACGGGTTGTCCGTTGGGGGCCGACACCAGGATTTCGGCGCGGTCTCCCCCGACCGCGACCGGCCAGGCGGCGTAGAACTGCACGCTGGCTTGGTGGTCGCCCGCGCCGTGCTGTTTCGCGTCCCAGTACACGGCGCGCACGTGCCCCAGCGGATCCGGTTCGCGCCAGCGGCCGACGGTCGGCACGGGCGACGGCGGCACCTGAATACCGAAATCGGCCAACAGCGTGTTGCCGGCAGCCGCCTCTTCGGCACCCACCAGGCAGAAGAACGTCCCGCCGCCTTCGACGAACGCGCGCAGCTCGCTACGTTCGGCCGCAGTAAACCGCCGGGCCGGCGCGATGGACACAAAAACCGCCGCCCGCTGGAGCCGCTCGCGCCTCAGTTCCGGCAGCGTCAAGGTCAGGTACCCACTGCGCATCAGCGTCAGCGACAGTCCGTTGATCCCGTCAAAATCCCAAGGGGCGTCGCTGGATGGGGAAAGGTGGGCCGCGTCGATGTACGCCAGGCGGCTCGCCGAGGTCGGCCCGCCGAGCTTGACGAGCCGTCCGTCCGGCAGCACGCGGGTCGTATGACGGCTGAACGCCTCGCTGCCCGTCTGCGACAAGGCCCACAGCACGACCACGCCAAGAACGCGCGTGGGGGTCGGCCGCCGGAACGTGGTAACGAGCAAGCCCAACGCCAACAGCGACGTCACCGCCTGACGCCAGGGCGTTTGGGGACTGCCGGACCGGTGGGCCAGGTAGGATAGCAATCGTCCCGTGTATTCGTAGCCCCGCACGCCACCCTCGTTCGTCAATGGGTAAGCATCCGGCAACACGGCCACCAGCCCCACGCCGATCCGTTGCTCGGCGGCCAGCACGAGGTCGCCCAGTCGCTCGCCGGCCTCGAATCGAGAAACGCCGGTCAGGACGGCGTCCGAGCCGGGATCGCTCCAGCCCCAGCGGCCCAGGACGATGGGCCGTGCGGGCCAACCGAGCCACAGGGACGCCCCCGCATCGGTGAAGAAGGCTCCGTTCCGCGCTCCGATCCCCCACGTCGCCCCGTGGAAAAGCAAATCGCAACTGTGCTGCCATCCGCCCGCCTCGGAGATAGCCACGTCGCGCCGGACATGGATCGCCGTGTCCGCCAGCACGTCATCGAACCCGCTGCGCACGCCGCCCTGTTGCTGGTACGGCTCCGCAACGACGAGCAGCGATCCGCCGTTGTGTACAAAGTCCCACAGGCGCTGTTGGTAGGTCTCGTCGAGCGGACCGGTGGGGTGCAACAGCAGGACGACGTCCGCCTGAGACAAGTCGCGTGCGGAAAAGTCCGGCGACAATCGCAGTTCGCCGCCCAGGCTTTCGATCAAGTGCGGCAACATGCCGAACTGTCCTGCCGCTGCCTGACCGTACCGCTCGTGCTGGGGTAACTCCCAATTCAAGTTGCCGGCCTGGTTGGCGATGAAGCGTTTGCCCGACAGGTCCGAACCAACGGGCGACAACGTGGCCGAAATCGGCAGCAAGGATGCCAGGAGATAGGGACTGCCGGCGAGTAGCCGTCGCCGCCATTTTGAGCGTGATTCGCCTGACTCGCCGATCGTTTCTGCCGAAGCTCCGCCGCTCGCCCGCCACGACGACCAGCGGAACATGACGCTGGCGACCGTCAGGTGCAACACTCCCGCCAACGCAGGCAAATTCCAGGGCAAGAGCTGCCGTATGGCATTCGGCCAACTCCACGGCGGCGGCACGTAGGGGTGGTCGAACGCCGGCTCCGGCACAGCCGGCAGCAGGGCGGCCAGTTCCAGCGAGTAAGCAACGACCACGAGATACAACAGATGAACAACCAGGATCCCGGCTGCGGCCGCCAAACCTCGCCGCCGTCTCGGTCCCTCCGTCGCCAGCAGCCAGCCGGCGTACAGAGCCGCCATGAGCACCAGGAAGTCCACCCCCGCGAACGTGGCGCCGACATTCAAGCGGACGCCAAGCAAGGCACCCACGCACTGGCCTATCATTTCGCCGACGGAATTGCCCAACAGCCAAACGGTCGAGATCGACGAACACGCCAGACGAAACACGGCAAACGCGAGAATCGCCAGCATGCACGTTCGTAGCACCGCCCGCTGCCTTCCGCCGCCGCACGCCGCGAGCCATGCCGCGCCCCCCGTCACCACCAGCAGTTCGAGCGAACCGGAAGCAAGAGTCACTGCCCTGAGCGCAATCAGGCCGAGGACGACCAGCAGCGGCCACCATCGTCGTGGACCCTGCCACGGCCAGATCGCCGCCGCTGCCACCACCAGCGACAAATAGGTCACCGCCAGCCGCAAGGGGTGAGCGATCAGTCCCAAGGAACCCGCCGCACACCAAGCCGCCAGCAGCACCGCTACCGCCGCGGTCACGGTGGCCGCCGAGACGGTGGAGCCATCCCTATCGCCCGCCACAGACGCACCGGCGCACGCTGCCAAGGAATTCAATGCAACGTGCGATTTCGAGTCGACCGTGTTGACCGGGTCCGGCATCATTGACAGCCCTCTCTTGCTGCGTGAGTATACGTTACCGTTAGAAAACTCCGCAGGCCAAAACCGCGGGCGCAATAAAAAAGGCCGAACCTCCAAGAGGTTCGGCCTTTCGGGAGACTGCCGGAAATTGCCGAGGCCATTTGCCGAGGTTTCGGCATCAACCGCCCAGCCCTACTTCTGGATCACTTCGCCCTTCTGGATGACGCTCTTCTGAACCGCTTCGCCCTTCTGCACAACCACCGGAGCGCTGGTCGTCACGGGAGCGGAGCAGGTCGGCGGAGCACACGTGGTCGCGGGCCGACAGAGCACAATCCGCGGACGGCAGACGATCCGGGGACCGCAAGTCGTCGCCGGCGCGCTGGTGGTGACCGGCGCGCAGGTCGTCTTGGGAGCACAGGTCGTCGTCGGCGCACACGTCGTCATCGGGGCACACGTCGTCATCGGCGCACACGTCGTCATGGCAACCCGCCGGACGCGAATCCTGGGACCGCAGGTCGTGGCCGGTTCGCAAGTCGTCGCGGGCGCACAAGTCGTCTTCGGCGCACAGGTGGTCATGGGGGCACACGTGGTGGGCGGAGCGCACGTCGTGGGCGGCGCACACGTCGTGGACGCATAGCCATGTCCCGCAAATGCCTGCCCGCCGACCACCACAACCAGGGCCACAGCGGCGAGTACAAGAATCAGTCGATACATCATGTTGATCCAACCTCCTACTAAATCTGAGTTACGGTGATACCACGGGTTGCTGAACCCAACTCTTCTGCGGTCTCGGTACGCCCGACTGCGTGCCGCGACTCCGCTGTCGACGGCGTTTCACTGGCCGCCCCAGCGGATCGTTACCATCAGTCGGCCTAACCGGATCAGGCCGAAGAGGAGCGCATGCGGAGACACTCCCCCCACGTCGTTGCAAGCAATCTTCGTGCCTAATGGCGCGTGACGGTTGGATTGAGCCTCAAGTGCTTGCTGCTACTCGAATTGCAACTGGGATACTGGGAGATTGGTTACTGGGGAATTCGTTGCAGTTTGCACGCATGCCTTGTGATTACACTTGCAGTTGGCATACGTGCCCGCGGGTCTAACGCCTCGATCGAAACACTGGGAACTGCGGCAGATCGTCACGCGGAGCGTGACGGCTACGATGGAGCGGGTTAACGGCCCGATCGAAACACTGGGAACTGCGGCAGATCGTCACGCGGAGCGTGACGGCTACGA
>CAZAQY010000034.1:0-26507 GCA_964486845.1 uncultured Pirellulaceae bacterium | reverse complement strand
CCGATCGAAACACTGGGAACTGCGGCAGATCGTCACGCGGAGCGTGACGGCTACGGTGGAGGGGCAGCTGCCAGGGATTTTGGGCCCCGATAATTTGCTCAGACTCAGCGACTTGGTATCATGGTCCGCGCGGACGACGGCCGTTTTCGACTCTTGGTCACCATTGGACGGAGGATTCATACATGAGACGACTCGACGTGTTTTCCGGATGTGCCGGTTGCAGGATGGACCGGAGGAAGTTTCTGGCAGCTGGCTGCGCGGCTTGCGCTGGGGCGACTGGGCTGCTGACCGCGCACACGGCGGCGAGGGCCGCGCAGGACAGCGACAAGATGCGAATTCGCATCATCTACTCGCTGCACGCCGCAAAGCAACCCGGCCCGGACTGGCCGAACGTGGGCTTCGACTTCAACCCGGTCATGGAGCGGATCGGCGCCGAGTTGACGAAGCGCTGTCCGGGTTTCGAGTTCCTGTCCTCGATGGCCAACGGCCCGGAACAGGCTCAGAAGATTCTGGACGATGACCGCGCGGCCGCGGTCGACGGATACCTCGTCTACCAGATGAATTGCTGGAACCGCGTGGTGCAGACGATCGCCAAGTCGGAGAAACCCGTCTTGTATGCCGACTTCCAGTATGCCGGCAGCGGCGGGTTCCTTGTCTACACGGCCGGGTTCCTTCGCGCCAAGACGCCGAACGTAGGCTTCGTGGCTTCCTCGCGGATCGAAGACATGGCGGAGGCGGTGAACTGCTTCGAATTGGTCAAGCGTGGCGGCACTCCCGCCGACTTCGCCGCCGCGACCGCTCGCGTGCGTGTCGCCCGCACGCCGGCGCCGGGCGATCTGAGTTGCACGCCGGACCCGGTGAAGACGCTCTCGCCGGAGGAGTGTCTGCGGCGGATGAAGGAGTCGAAGATACTGGCGCTGCGGGGCACAAACGCGGGACCGGCGGAGCCGTTGATGGGCATCCCGATGGAGTACGTCGCGTTCGCCGAACTGAACGAGGCTTGGAAGGCGGCTGACAAGGACGAGGCTCGCGCGGTGGCCGACCGTTGGGAAAAGACGGCGGCCAAGATCGAAGGCGTTGACCGCGCGACCCTGGAAACCTCGGCCGCCATGTACCTGGCCGAGAAAGCCGTGTTGAAGAAACACGGCGCCAACGCGATCACCATCAACTGCCTGGGCGGATTCTACGGGGGGCATATCCACGCCTACCCGTGCCTGGGCTTCCACGAACTGAACAACGAAGGGCTGATCGGCGCCTGCGAGTGCGACGTGCGGTCCACGGCGACGATGGTGGCCGTCACGGCGATGACGCAAGGCCGGCCGGGCTACATTTCCGATCCGGTGATTGACACGGCCAAGCGGCAGATCATCTACGCGCATTGCGTGGCGTCGAACCGAGCCTTTGGCCCCCAGGGGGCGACGAATCCGTTCGAGATCCTCACTCACTCCGAGGACCGGCAGGGCGCTTCCGTCCGATCGGTCCTGCCCCTCGGTTACATGACGACGACGCTGGAAATCGCGCCGGATCGCAAGGAGATCATCTTCCATCAGGGGAAGGCGGTAGCCAACGATCCCGACGATCGGGCCTGCCGCACGAAGCTGGCCGCCGAACCGGTGGGCGACATCGAAAAGCTGTTCACCGAATGGGACCGTTGGGGCTGGCACCGCGTCACCTTCTACGGCGACCTGAAGGAGCCCGTCTTTGCTCTGGCCGACGCGATGGGCTGGAAGATCGTCCAGGAGGCGTAGACGCCGGCTCTGGGCGAGCGGCGGGCGTTAGCCCGCCGGTTCTTCCAGGGGATGATCTGTCAGCATCAAAGGAACCGGCAGAAACTCCACCGAAAGGAAATGTCATGCAAGTTCTACCGCGAGAATTCCGTGAAACGCGCCTTCTGCTTGCCGCCTTGCTGCTCGCCGCACTAACGACGGCAATTGACGGGAACGTCATTCTGGCCGCCGACTCCGCCCGGATCGAATTGAGGTCCGACGAGGCCCAAGGGCAATTGCAGGTCCTGATCGACGGCCGCGAGGCGCTGGTCTACCAGTACGGCCCACAAGTGGATCTGCCGCACTATTACCCGGTCCGCAGCCCGTCCGGCAAGCTGCTGACGATCCAGCAGACCGATCCTTACCCTCACCATCGGTCCGTGTGGTTTGCCGACACGGTAGAACTGGCAGGAAAGCGAAAGGCCAGCTTCTACAACGCCTTGTACAGCCGCACGGACGCCAAGGATCCCCAATCGCCTTTCCGCGACCACGTCCGTCACGTCGAGTTCCTGCCGCAGTCGATCGAGGGCAATGTCGCAAAGCTGGGAATGAAGCTGGTCTGGGAGATGGACTCGAACGTGCCGGTGCTGGACGAACAGCGGCAGATGCGGATTGTGGCCTGGGAGGGCGGCGAGTATTTCATCGATCTCGCTTTCACCCTGACGGCATCCTACGGCGACGTGACGTTTGTCAGCGACGCGGCCCACTACGCCTGGCCCTACGTCCGCATCCACCCGCAGTTTTCCGGGGACCAGGGTGGCAAGCTCATCAACTCCGAGGGCGGTATCGGCCAAAAAGGAACCCACAACCAGCCGGCACGCTGGATCGACTACTCGAACACCATCGAGGGCCAGGCCGAGGGTCTGACGATCTTCAGCCACGGTGACAATCCCTACCCGCACCGCTGGCTGACACGCGAGTACGGCACCCTCGGCCCGCGCCGCGCGGATGACCGCAACGGCAAACCGTTTGCGGTCAAGAAGGGCGAAACGCTGCAGCAGCGAGTCGGGATCCTCGTCCACAAGGGCGATGTCCAGTCGGGCCGCGTCGCGGAGCGGTACCAGCAATACCTGGATGGGAAACTGTAGCAGCACGGCTCGGAGATCCATGCCACGGAAAAGCAAGGCCGCCCCGCCGTCTGCGCAACGGCGGGGCGGGCGCGAAAGTCGATGTTGGTTTGCTCGCCGAATGCCTACACTTTCAACACCGCATGGGCCACCCACAGATCGTGCAGATTGCAATACGACAGGACGAACACGTGCTGCTCCTTGCCTTCCGCCGGCAGCTTGATCTCGTGCGTCGAGATGGGCTGGTCCTTCCACGAGAAGGTCTTGGCGCCCAGCACCTCGCCGCTCCCGGCCACCACCGTGTGGCGGACGATGTAATGTTCTGCAGCCATGCCGTGCTTGTTCTCCAACTTCACCACCATCTTGTCGCCCGACTTCTCGGCGGCGATCATCGGAATGTGGCTGCCTTCCTTGCCCTTCCAAACGCCGGGGCGCTCCTTCGTATAGAGGATGTTCTCCGGGAGTTTGCCCAACACGCCGGCGGCACACTCGACCTCCGCAGCCAAAGTGCCCGGACCGGTTTCGGCAAACAGCGGAATCAACGCGGCGCCGGCCGGAGTTGCGGCCAGCAGTTTCAAGAATTCACGACGTTCACTCATGATGTCCCCCTTTGCTCAAAAAGGTGAAGAACGGAAGCGTGCTGGAACTCGAACATCTTATAGTAACCGAAACAGCGTAAGGCAAGGCTGATGAGTTGGCAACTAGACTGCCCCGCCAATGTTGTGGCTGCGGCCGGCGCGGAACAGGGGAGCCTTCGCCCGCAGTCCTTGCATCCCTGGGGACGGCTAACGCCTTACCGTTCGCCGAAGTCCGTCTACGGGACATTTGGAGCCAGACAGATCATGACGAGATTTTTTCGCGCTCTCCTGCGTGTTCTTGCGGCACACGTGTTTCCGGGCCGCATGTCCGCCGCCGCATCGTCGTTGCTCCTCGCCCTCTTGGTGCCAGCCGGACTGGACGCCGAGCCGATCGAGGTCGAATCGGTATTGCTGGCGCCGATCCAGGAAGTGGAGGTCCCGGCGCAAGAGGCGGGACTGTTACAGCGATTGGCGATCGCCGAAGGGGCGCTGATCAAGGAAGGCGACCTGCTGGCCCAAATCGACGATACCGATGCCAAACTCGAAAAAGCCCGCGCCGAAATCGAGTTGGACAACGCGCGGCGGAACGCCAGCAACGACATCAAGGTGCGCGTGGCGGTCAAGGCGTCCGAAGTCGCGGCGGCCGAGTTACAGCGCGGTTTGGAGTCGCAGAAACGTTACCCCAAGAGCGTTTCAGAAACGGAAATCGACCGGCTGCGGCTGGCTGCCGAACACACCAAGTTGCAGGTGGAGCAGGCCAAGTACGAATTCGAGACGGCGCAACTGGCCCTGCGCGTGCAGGAGAACCAGGTCCAGCGGGCCCAGCGGCAACTCGAACGCCGCAGAATCCCGGCCCCCGTCTCCGGCCGGGTCGTTCAACTCTTTCGCCAGCAAGGCGAGTGGATCGAACTCGGACAGCCGATCGCCAGAGTCTTGCGACTCGACCGGCTGAAGGCCATCGGTTCGCTCGACGCCCGGCGACTGAGCAGCGATCCGACGGGCAGGTCCGTCAGCCTCAAGGTGGAATTGCCGCAGCCGGGTCAGGCCGAATTTCAGGGCCGCGTGACCTTTGTGCATTCGGAGGTCAACCCGGTGAGCGGACACCTGGATTTCTGGGCCGAAATCGAAAACCCGGACCTCCTACTGCGTCCCGGCTTGCGCGCATCGCTCACGATTCTCGACAAGCCGGCCGGGACCGATTGACGCCGCAGTCCGCAAGGACATCCGGGCTCAGACGTACAGAAAGAAAGGAAAATCCGACAGAAAGACACGGTGACAGAAAAATGACGCGGGCAAGGGCATGAGAGCGAGGTCGGGTTTTCTCTTGCACACGCAGTACTTCAATTCCGCATTTCTCTGTCACCGTGTCTTTCTGTCACCGTCTTCGATCTTTCTGGGGACCGTTTTCTCAAAGACCTTGTCCTGGCAGATCGCTGCCAAGTCTTCGGAAAAATCAGGAGCCGGATCCGTCGGCGGCCAGAACTTCTGCTCGCGAATGTCCCTGACGACTTGGCGGGCAACTTCGTCGGCGGCGGCCAAGTCTTCGTCGGCCCACTGCGCCATGCAGAACTCGACCTTGTCGACGTCTTTCGGCAACAGCACGTAGCCCAACTGCACCGGGCCCTCGATTCCCAGGCTGCGGGCCAAATGCCGGTACAGCGGCAGCTGCAGGTCGACCCACTCCCCGCCTCGCCGATGAGCTTTCTCCGGCGTCTTGGCCGTGTCCGAAGACTTGTAATCCAGGATCGCCCGCTGGCCCGTGTCCCGCTGCACGTCGATGCGGTCGATGCGCCCGCGAAGCACGAACGGGCGGCCATCGACGTCCAGAACGGCGTCGGTGTGCTCCCGCTCCCGGCCCTCGATGCTCTCGATGACCCAGCCGTCCGCCGCCCGCCCGGCCTGCTTCTCGGCAAACGCGTCCAGCCGCAGCCGCAACTGCTCCACTTGCACCTGCACCGACGCCAGCGCATGCCGTCCGAACTGGCCGGCCGCCTCGCGTTCGAGCATCTCGCGCAGGTACTGGCGAATCTCCGCCGGGTCCGTCGAATCTCGGCACGGTCCGAGGCCGAACTGCCGCAACACGTCGTGGACCAGCGAGCCGAACAGCCCGCCGTCCAACTCCTCGGCAGCATCGTTCTGGGGCTGCAGCTTCAGCACACGGCGCAGATAGAAACGATACGGACAGGCCAGGTACTCCCGGAATGCCGTCACCGGCAACTCCCGGATCGTTTCGGTCAGCGGCATCGGCGGGGGAACGACAAAGCCCGATTCTGCAGCGCCCGGCGTCAAGCGGCCCGCCAGCGGCGGCAACTCGTGTTGCGGCGGCGGGGCTGCGAAAAACCGCAGCGCCCGCGGGGCGATCTGGTCCCGGTCGGTGGCGAACAGCAATCGGCTGGGAGTCAGCGGATCACCTTGGCTGTCGTGACGGGCCACGATCAGGTCCAGTCGCCGGCGACTGGCCAAAAGCACGCTCAGCGCGTAAGCATCCCGCGCATACCGGCGGGCATTGTCCTGTAAACCCAACCGGCTGCGGAGCGAGTTTGGCAGAAAGGCATCGGCGTTGACCGACGAGGGGACGCAGCCCTCGTTAAAGTTGCAGACGACCAGCGCCGGCGCGTCGTCCAACGGCAGTTCCAACCACCCCAGCAACTCGATCGCCTGCGGATCAAACCGAGACGAAACCGAGGCCGTCTGCAGTTGCCGCAGCGTCAGTTCGATCGCCGTCGCGGCATCGACCATCGGCATCAGGGCCCCCGGAACCCTGGTGCCGGCCAACGGGAGCGCGTCGTTGATCTGTGCGAACGCCTCCAGGCAGACTCGATCCGGCTCTTGCTCGCGGTCCCACGCCCGATCGCCGTACACCTGCAACAACATCTGCCGCACCGGTTCATTCCATTGATCCCAGGGACGACTCGGACTGCGCAGCGGCTGAAGCAGGATTTCGACCCGCTCGTGGACCTGCCGCACAGTCCGGACCTGGGCATCGTCCCCCAGCCAATCGCCGCTCAGCCGCGCCTGCAGATGGCTGCCGTAGTAGTCGTCGAGTCGTTCCAGCCAGCCGGCCGGAACCTGTCCGCGCTCGACCCAGGCGGACATGTCCGGATGACGCACGAGTGCGGCGAATTCGGCGTACCGCCCGCTGCGCAGGTAGGCCTCGACCGCCGACAGCAGCCGAAATGGGGCGGTCTCCGAACTGGGCACACCCACGGCAGACCGCGCCGCGATCCCGCATTCCTTCAATTGCCGCAGCACGTACGGAGTGATCTTCTCGTCGGCCAGCCCGATCGTAATCTCGTCGGCCCGGAACCGGCCGCCGTAGTCGGCCAGGCACCGGGCCACCGCGCCTGCCGTTTCGGCGGGGCCATCGGCCAGGCAAACTTGACCGGCGTCCAGGGGAATCGGAACCGTGGCCCAAGCGTCCGGCAGCAGGCAGCCGTCATCATCGAACCGGTCGGACCACGCCGGGGGCGCGTGGACCAGCACGGTGACCTGCGGTGCGACCTGGGCGAGCATCTGTCGAAGCGTGATCGTCATGTCCACCGCGCCCAGGACGATCACATCCCGATCGGTGTGGCATTCGCGCTGCTGGATGGCGACCAACCGTGCGGTCTGAACGTCCCACAACTGGAGCTTGTCCAAAGTGTCAAGGTACTGCTCCTGCAGCTGACGCAGCGTCGCCCACCGCTCCGTTTCGGCGAACGTTTCCAGTTCCTGGCCGCGGTCAGCCACATCTCGAAAATCCAGTCCGTCCGCCGCCAATTCGGTGTGCAGCTGCCAGACCAACCGTCCCAGGTCGAGCCAGCTGACGATATCGTCCGCCGCAGTCGGCGCGGCCAGCACGCGGAGCAACCGGACTCGATCCGCGTTCCGCAGCACCCGCGCCCACGCCAGATGCTGGGCCAAGTCGCCGGCAAAGGGCCGTTTGGCGTGATATAAGTGTTCGGGCAATCGCCCCACGGTTTCCAGCGCCGGCGGGGAAAACAGCAACCCTTGACGTTCCGCCTGCTCGACCAGGATCTCTAACAGTCGCCGCGCCGCTCGCCGTCCAGGCAGGACGACAATCGCGTCGCTCATGTCGGCCACGCTGCCGCGCTGATAGCGCCGGATCAGGTACTCCGCCGCTGACGACAGGGCAGGTTGGGAGAAATCGAGAAAATGACGGGCGAGAGACATTTTTTGGAAAGAAACGGATCGACTTCAGAAAAAATTTCACGTTCCGGTTCGTGCGAACGCGAAGGTCAGTTTTTCGAGAAACTCCGAACTCCTTTACTGATCGCATGTTGCGGCAAGGTCACCGGCAAACGTACCCGGTTGGCACGTCGTCTGCATTGATCTTGACACGACAGGCACGGGGTTTCGTGACTGCGACAACTTGATGCAAAGGAGTGTGCGATGCTCGTCTTGACCCGCAAGCTGCAGGAACGAATTCACATCGGCGACAACATCACGATCACGGTCGTGAAGATCAAAGGTAACACAGTGCGGGTGGGGATTGAAGCCCCCTGCGACGTGCGCATCGTTCGCGGCGAGGCGGCAGGCAGGGACGAGGCGGAGGCAAGCGGCGATGCTTTCACCGCTGGCGGCACCCAGGCCACCTCGCCCACGGCGGTCCAACCTCGCCGCGGACTTTCATCATCCTCTGCCAACGTTGGCGCCTCCCCCAACATGCCTCGCCCCACGGCTCCTTTGGCACGCGTCGCGGCCAGCAGGCCGCGTCTGCGGTTGGCCCTGGCCGACGTGCGACCGGATGCCCCCGCCGCGTTGCGGCAGGCCTCCGGCGTGACAAATGCCCACCCGGCGCTGACCTGCTGAGCCCCAAAAAGCTGCAAGAAAACAGACCTCGCGGAATAGTACTACGAAAGGCGGAAATTCCGGGGCGCGTTCTTGATCCGAACCGTCTTCGTCACCTCGGGCGGGCCGTCTGCGGTGACTTCGTCCGCACGCTCTTTCAGCCATTTGCTGAGGAACCGCAGGCCGCTTTCCACGTGCGCCTCGTGGCCGCCCTCGCGGAGGTCCATCTCGATGCGGTCCGCGACTCCCAACCGGCGATAGTACTCCTGGGCCGCCTCGAACTCCTCCAGCACCATGGGCGGTGATTGAACCAGCCGGCGACCACAGCAGCTTTGATCCGCGGCTCCAGCGGTGTCCAGAACATGGTGGCCAGTCCGCCCAGCGACAGGCCCCACATTCCCACCCGCTCGCGATCGATGCGCGAAACAAGGCTCCCTCGCCTGCAACTTGTGTCCCACGCCCCCGCCTCGCGACCCGTGTCGCGCCACCCGCGCCCCGTATCCTGCCGCTGACGTGTGGACTACAATCAATTGGATGAACGAAACCGAACTTGCCGATTTGCAGGAACTCATCCTCCGCCTTATCAACTCGCCGGACTACCAGCCGGTCAAGCCCAAAGTGATCGCCAAACAACTGGGTGTGCCCAAGGAGTGGGCCCGAGAACTGCGCAAGGCGATCAAGCGGCTGGCGCGGGAAGGCAAGATTTCCTACGGCGAAAAACGCTTGGTCAAACGCCCGGAGACCACGTCGCGCACCGTCAAGGCGGAACGCGGGCTGATCACCGGCGAATTCCGCCGCTCGGCGAAGGGTTACGGCTTCGTCCGCCCCGTCGGCACGCCGCCGTCCGCCGGACGCGAGCACGACATCTTCATCCCGCTGCGAAAAACGGGTGACGCTTCGGCCGGCGACGTCGTCAAGGTGCGTCTCAAGCCAGCTCGCCGCGGCGAAACGAAACAGAGCGGGACGATTGTCGAGATCGTCCAGCGGGAGACGAATCAGTTCGTGGGCGTCTACCTGGAACGCGGCGGGCAGGCCTACGTCCAAATCGACGGCAACGTCGTGGCCGAGCCGGTCCCGGTCGGCGATCCGGGCGCGAAGAACGCGATGGAAGGCGACAAGGTCGTGATCGAGATGATCCGCTTTCCGGCGCATTTCCATCCGGGCGAAGGCGTGATCGTCGAAGTCCTAGGCGCCCGCGGCAGCCCCGGCGTCGATACGTTGTCCATCATCCGCGAGTTCAATCTGCCGGACCGGTTCCCGCTGCACGTGATGGACACCGCCCGCGCCCAGGCCGAGCGGTTCGACGAATCCGTCGGCGACCGACTGGACCTGACCGACGAAACGGTCGTCACCATCGACCCCAAGGACGCCCGCGATTTCGACGACGCCATCTCGCTGAAAAAACTGGACAACGGCCACTGGCGGCTGGGCGTCCACATCGCCGACGTGGCGCATTTCGTGCCCGCCGGTTCGCCGCTGGACGTCGAGGCCCGCGAGCGCGGCACCAGCGTCTACTTGCCCGACCGCGTGCTGCCCATGCTGCCGGAACTGATCTGCAACGGCCTGGCCAGCCTGCAGCCGGACAAGGTGCGGTACGCCAAGAGCGCGCTGATCGAATTCACGGCGGACGGGGTCCGCGTGGCGGCCGAGTTTCACAACTCGGCGATCCGCAGCAAGCGGCGTTTTGCGTACGAAGAAGTCGATGAATTCCTGGCCGATCCGGGGCGGTGGAAGTCCAAGCTCACGACCGGCGTGTTCGCCATGCTGGGGCGGATGCACGAACTGGCCATGATCCTCCGCCGGCGCCGCCTGGAACGTGGGGCCATCGAGTTGACGCTGCCGGAGATCAAAATCGACTTGGACAAGAAAGGCCGCGTCTCGGGCGCGCACGTCGTCGAGAACACGGTCAGCCACCAGATCATCGAAGAGTTTATGCTGGCCGCCAACGAAGCCGTCGCCGAGCATTTGCACGGGCAGAAGCTGAACTTCCTGCGCCGCGTCCACGAGCCGCCGGACCCGCGCAAGCTGCACGCGCTGACCGACTTCGTCCGCGAACTGGGAATGGACTGCGAGAGCCTGCGGAACCGCTTCGAGATCAAGCGGGTGGTGGAAGAGGTCAACGGCGATCCGCGGAAGCACGCCGTGCATTACGCCGTGCTGCGGAGCATGCAGAAGGCCGTCTACGGCCCGCAGGAAGAAGGCCACTACGCGCTGCACTGCAAACATTACTGCCACTTCACGTCCCCCATTCGCCGCTACCCGGACCTGGTGATCCATCGCATGCTGGACAGCCTGCTGCGCGGCTCGCGGCCGCCGGACGACTTCGACTACCTGGCCGTTCAGGGCCAGCACTGTTCGGAGCGGGAGCAGCGGGCCGAAGCGGCCGAACGCGAGCTGATCAAGGTCAAGCTGCTGGCGTTTCTGAGCAAGCGGATTGGCGAGTCGATGGAAGCCGTGATTACGGGTGTCGAGGAGTTCGGCTTGTTCGCGCAAGGCATTGAGTTACCGGCCGAGGGCGTGATTCGCATCGACGCCCTGGCGGACGATTTCTACCGTTACGACCGGCGGACCCATTCGCTGACCGGCTACCGGCACGGCCACAGCTATCGCCTGGGCGATCTGGTCCAGGTCGAAATCGCCCACGTGGACGTGGACCGCCGCGAACTCGATTTCCGCTTGGTGCGGCGATTGGATCGGCCCTCCGGCCGCAAGAGCCTGACCGCGCCTCGTCCCGGTCGGCCCAAGGCCCGCGCGAAGAAGAAGACGGAGTTGAAACGGCGGGCCGTGAAGCGAACGGGCAAACGCCGGCGTCTCTGAGACCGGGTGAAGACTCCGCGCGCGGCTGGCATTGGCTCGTACTACGATTGCCTGTTTCTTGTTTTCGTGCGAGCGTTTTGGAGATCACTTCCTTGCAGGCGTTCTTCGCCTGGCGTGTTGGAGACCAGCGCGACCACGGCCTTGGACCCGCTTTGGTCCACGGACCCCAGTTTGAAATCGCGTTCCTTTCCCAGCACGGCTTCGCGGAAATAGGCATGTGTCCCGCAGCCAGCCTGGCGGCTGACGCGCGCGATCGTATCGCGGTCGCCCCAACGGCGCCCCGTGTCGGCTTGCGACCAGCGGGTGATCCTTCCCTCGCAGCCGTAAATCTCCGCGAGCTGGTCCAGCGAAATGGTCTCGGCGGGGTTGGCCTTGTGGACGTAGATGGCCAGCGCATCGTAGCCCAGATGAAGAAGCATTGCCTCGGTTTCTCGCGGGCAAAATCGTGCGACAACCCTGGTGAGCCGTTTTGCCCGGCAGTATCTTAGAGGGACCGTCAAACTTCGGCGGAATCGCCGCGATTCCCGGCGAACGGAAGGACCGTTGCTTGCTCGGACGGAGGGACTGGTCATGAATTTGAACGCACAACCGCAGGCGGTGCCCGCAACGCCCGCCAAACCGCGGTCGCCGAAGCTGGTAGCCGTCGTCGACATCGGGGCCACGTCGATCCGGATGGCGATCGCCGAGATCGGAGAAAGGGGGCAGTTCCGCACCCTGGAGACGCTGTCCCAGGCCGTGAGCTTGGGCAAGGACACGTTCACCATGGGGGCCATCGATCCCGCCACGACTGAAGAATGCGTACGGGTCCTGAAGAGCTATCGCCAGCTGCTGAACGAATACGACATCACGCGTCCGGAACAGATTCACGTGGTGGCCACCAGTGCGGTCCGCGAGGCGGTCAATCGCTTGTCCTTCCTCAAACGCATCTACATCGCCACGGGCTTCAACGTCGAACCGTTCGACGAAGCCGCGGTGAACCGCGTGACGTACCTGGGCGTGCTGCCGCTGTTGGCGTCCGAGCCGCGGCTGGCCGAAGCCAAGACGTTGATCGTCGAAGTCGGCGGGGGCAGCACGGAGGTGTTGTTGATCGACCGCGGCGACGTGGCCTTAGCGCACACCTACCGGCTGGGAGCGCTGCGGTTGCGCAAGACGCTGGAGGCGTTTCACGCCCCCACCGGCAAGGTGCGGGCCATTATGGAGAGCCAGATCGCGCGGATCGTCGATCAGGTGCGGAAGCGCGTCCCGGCCGACCATTCGTTGATCATGATCGCCCTGGGCGGCGACGTCCGCTTTGCCACCGGCGAGTTGCTGCCGGCCTGGGACGCGCACTCGCTGGCCACGGTGCCCGCGGGCGAACTGCGGAAGTTCACGGAGAAGATCGTCGCCATGTCGGTCGACGAGATCCTGCACAAGTTCCACCTGGCCGTGCCCGACGCCGAATCCGTCGGGCCGGCGCTGCTGACCTACGTCCGCCTGGCTCGAGCGCTGCGGCTGGAGGAGTTGCTGGTCTCTCCGATCAACCTCCGCGACGGGCTGATCCGGGAGATGGCGTCGCGGGAGGAATGGACCGAGAACTTCACGCATCAGATCGTCCGCTCGGCCGTCGATTTCGGCCGCCGCTTCGGGTTCGACGAGCCGCACGGCCGGCAAGTCGCGGAGTTGAGCCGGATGCTGTTCCGGGCGCTGCAGCCGGAGCATCAGCTCGGCTACCGCCATGAAGTGATCCTGGCGGTGGCGGCCTTGCTGCACGACGTCGGCCACGCGGTCAGCGCGCGCAGCCACCACAAGCACAGCATGTACTTGATCAGCAACGGGGACCTGTTTGGGCTGAGCCAGAAGGACGTGCAGTTGGCGGCCCTGATCGCCCGCTATCATCGCCGCTCGTCGCCCAAGCCGATTCACGAGAGTTACGCGGCCCTGGACTGGGAAAGCCGCACCACGATCGTCAAGCTGGCCGCGATCCTGCGTCTGGCCGACGCCTTGGACCGCAACAACAATCAGCGGGTCAAGAACATCCAGTGCGCGCGCGAAGACGGCCGTTGGGTGATCTCCGTGCCGGGCGCGGACGACCTGTCCGTCGAGCAACTGGCCGTGCAGCAGAAGGCGGGGTTGTTCAAGGAAGTGTACGGCATGCCGGTCCTCGTGCGCAATGCGCCGGAGAGGTTGGAGAGAACTCCACAGTCGCCACGATTACAGATTCCTATAGCCTCACGTTGAACGAGTGACGTGTCCCATGGCCGATCCCAAATCCAAAACCAAATTCTTCAACCGCGAACTCAGCTGGCTGGAATTCAACCAGCGCGTGCTGGACGAGGCGACGGACGAAAGCCTGCCGCTGCTGGAGCGTTTGAAATTCCTCGCCATCACCAGCTCGAACCTGGACGAGTTCCTGATGGTCCGCGTGGGCGGCTTGCAGATGCTGCGCCAGCGCCGCAGCAACAAGCGCGATCCCGCCGGCCTGACTCCGGTCCAGCAGCTGAAAGCCGTCAGCCAGCGGACTCATCGCATGGTGGAGGACCAGTACCGCTGCCTGCTGGAGCAATTGGAGCCGGGGCTGTTGCAGGCCGGAATCCAGCGCATGGCGCCCGGACAGCTGAGCGAGCACCAGGAGGCGGTGGTGCTCAAGATCTTCGACAGCGAGGTCTTCCCGGTGTACACGCCGATGGCGGTGCGCGCGGAGGACGAATTCCCGCTGCTGATCAACAAAGCGTTGAACGTGTGCGTACAGTTGGCTCCCGAGGCCGGCGGCGAGACGCCGCGCTTTGCCATTCTGCCGTTTGGTGCTTCGCCGGTCCGCTTCTTTCGCCTGCCTGCGGACGAGGGTTATCGCTACATCCTGCTGGAAGACCTGGTGAGCCTGTTCATCGGCCGATTCTTCCCCGGCGAGACGATCGTAGAGGCAGTGCCTTTCCGGATCACGCGGAACGCGGACCTGAGCGTCCGCGAAGACCAGGCGCCCGATCTGATGGCCGGCATGGAGGAGGTTCTGGACGCCCGCAAGGAAAGCGACTGCGTGCGTCTGGAAGTGGCGGAATCGTGCAGTCCGACGATGCTGAAGTTCCTCACATCCGCGCTGGGAGTTGACGCGGATTACACCTTCCCGGCCCGCGGTCCGCTGGACCTGGGCGCGTTCATGTGGCTGAGCGGCGTTTCGGGCTTCGACGAACTGAAGTACGATTCCTGGCCGCCGCGGAAGTCGCCCGGCTTGGACCCGGCCGACAGCATGTTTGACGTGGTCCAGCGGAAGGACCTCCTGCTGTCGCTGCCCTATGAGAGCTTCGAGCCGGTCGTGCGGCTGATCGAGCAGGCCGCCGGCGATCCGGGCGTGCTGGCCATCAAGATCATCCTGTACCGCACCAGCCGCAACAGCCCCATCGTGGCCGCGCTGCAGCGGGCTTCGGAGTCCGGCAAACACGTCACGGCGCTGGTCGAACTGAAAGCCCGCTTCGACGAAGCCCGCAACATCGGCTGGGCCAAGAGCCTGGAGCAGGCGGGCGTCCAGGTGATCTACGGCGTCAAGGGCCTGAAGACGCACGCCAAGGTGTGCATTGTCATCCGCCGCGAAGCGCACGGCATCCAGCGTTACGTCCACTTCGCCACCGGCAACTACAACGAAGTGACGGCCAAGCTGTATTGCGACGTGGGGTTCTTGACCTGCAACGAGGAACTGGCGGCCGACGCGACCAGCTTTTTCAACGCCATCAGCGGCTATTCCTTGCCGCAGCAGTACCGCCGAATCGCGGCCGCGCCCTTCAGTCTCCGCGACAAGCTGCTGGAATTGATCGACGGCGAAATCGAACGCCGCAAGCAGGGGCAGCGGGCCCAGATCATGGCCCAGGTCAATTCGCTGTCCGACCCGAAGCTGATCAAGGCCCTGTACAAGGCCTCGCAGGCCGGCGTCCGCGTCGACCTGAACGTCCGCGGCATCTGCTGCCTGAGGCCGGGAGTGCCGGAGTTGAGCGAGCGCGTCCGCGTGGTCAGCATCCTGGACCGCTACCTGGAGCACGCCCGCATCATTTACTTCTACCACGGCGGCGCCGAGCTGGTCTATATCTCCAGCGCCGACTGGATGCTGCGAAACCTGGACAAGCGCGTGGAATTGCTGGTCCCCGTGGACGATCCGGAGAGCCGCCGGCGGCTGATCGCCGTGCTGAAATCCTACTCGCGCGACAACGTCAAGGGCCGCCGGCTGCTGCCGGACGGCGGATACAAACGTCTGCGTCCGGGCAAGGACGGCCGCAAGCATCGCCATCAGGAACACCTGTATCGCCTGGCGTGCGAAGCCGAAAAGACGATCGAACAATCCCAACGCACCGTGTTTCGACCTCATCGAGCCGCTGGAAAGGAAGAGTAGTCGTCTATGGCCAAGTTCGTGAAATGGGTGGAAGCCGGATCGGACGAGTGGCTGGAGGACGTCGCCGTCCGCAGCCTGGATTCGCGCTTGCAGCCGGTCATGCACTACGTGCCGCTGGCGGCCAAGCATCCCGAACGGGACATCGAAAACGTCCACCAAATGCGAGTTTGGGCGCGACGCGCCGCAGCCGCCATGTCGCTGTACGAGGAACTGTTGCCGAAGCGCCGCCGGAAATGGATCAATTCGCAGCTCAAGGCCATCCGCCGCGCAGCCAACGACGCCCGCGACGACGACGTGTTCCTGCAGCGGCTGGCCGGCGACACCGAACATGCCGCGGCGGCCCGGCCGTTGCTGGACAAAGTCCAGCGTCACCGCCAGGATTCGCAACGGTCCATCGTCGAGCTGTGGGAGGACCTTTTCGAGCTGGACCGTTTTCCGCGGCGGTGCGCCAAAATGCTGCGCCAAGTCCGCTTGCGAGGCGAAGCTGCGGACGCCGGCCCGGTCCGTTTCGGTCCCTGGGCCGCGAGCCGGATTCGGCCTGTGATGGATGCTTTCTTCGCAGCGGCCGGGACCGACTTGTCCGACCTCGGCGCCATGCACCGCTTCCGGATCGCCGGCAAAAAGCAGCGTTACGCCATCGAATTGCTCGCGCCGGCCTCCGGCGAGTCCCTGCGCACGCAAGCCTATCCGGCGCTGCAGAACCTGCAGGAACGACTTGGCAAGATCAACGACCTCGCTTCGGCGCAGGCCCGGCTGAAGCGTTGGCTGGAACAGGCCAACGGGGCCCAACAAGCCGCCTACTTGCAGGAGATGCTGATCCAGGAGCAACGGCGGCTGGAAGAGCGGCGGAGCGAATTCCTGGCGTGGTGGAATGCCCGTCGAAAAACGGAATTGCGCCAGTTGCTGACCTTGCAGCCCCTCAACCCCGACAAGACTTGAGCACCGTGCGAGGAACAAGTGAGCGGAATGGCGCTAGCCACCGGTCGCGAATTGGCCGTAATACCGGCGGCTAGCGCCTTGCCGCTCACTTGACACCTGACCGTTGTTTTTCGAGCGTTGCAAACACGGCCGGACTACTTTCGCGGGCGTTAAGATCCTGTTAGAGTCTAAGGCTATACCGTGCGCGCGGCGGGCGCGCATCCGGGTCCTTGCCAGCGGCCGTTCCAGACTCCCTGACATGCGCATCATCTATTTGGACTACAACGCGACCACGCCCGTGGCGCCCAGCGTCTTCGAGGCGATGCAGCCCTTTTTCACGGAACATTACGGAAATCCGTCCAGCGACTACGGTCTGGGGCACGCCTGCCGGGAAGCGATCGAGGACGCGCGGGGCAAGGTGGCCGTCCTGCTGGGGGCCGATCGCGACGAAATCGTGTTCACGTCCGGGGGCACGGAAAGCAACAATCTGGCCATCTGCGGCACGATGCTGCAGGGGGTGCCGGGCTTGGCCGGCCACCTGGTCATCTCGGCCGTCGAGCACCCGGCGGTCGTGGAACCGGCGAAGTACCTGGAGCGACTCGGCTTTGACCTGACCGTCGTCGGCTGCGACTCGCGAGGGCTGGTCAATCCGGCCAAGGTCGAAGCGGCGCTGCGTCCGGATACGCGGTTGGTGAGCGTCATGCACGCCAACAACGAGACGGGGGTGATTCAGCCGCTGCGCGAGATCTCGGAAATCTGCCGCGAGCACCGCGTTCTGCTGCACACCGACGCCGCGCAGACGGTGGGCAAGATCGGTGCTTTGGTGGACGAGTTGGGTGTGGACCTGCTGAGCGTGGCCGGCCACAAGCTGTATGCGCCCAAGGGCATCGGTGCCTTGTACGTGCGCCGCGGCGTCCGCCTGGAGCCCGTCCTGCACGGCGCTGGGCACGAGTCCGGCCTTCGTCCGGGAACCGAGAACGTGGCCTCGATCGTCGGGCTGGGCCAGGCCTCCATGCTGGCTTTCCGCAGCCTGGAAGAATCCGTCCGGCGACTGGAAATGCTGAGGGATCGGCTGCTGGCACAACTTTCGGAAGCGATCGGTGAAAAGCTGACCGTCAACGGCCGGAAGGCGCCCCGGCTCCCGAACACGCTGAGCGTCAATTTTCCGGACGTGGCGGCCCGCGACATGCTCGCGCGGCTGCCCGAACTGTGCGTCTCGACGGGCTCGGCTTGCCATAGCGGCATCCCGGGGATGTCGCCGACCCTGGCCGCCATGCGTCTGGATCCCGACGAGGCGCGGGGAACGGTGCGGATCAGCGTGGGCTGGTTCACGTCCGAAGAAGAAATCGACCGGGCGGCGAGCCTGCTGATCGGGGCCTGGGAGAGCTTGACGCGGTGAGGCGACCACAACCGCTTTTTGGAGTGCGGTGCCTTGTCACCGCTTTGCCCAGCGGTCTGGAGCGTGCTGGCGGATTGAGTTCCGTTTTGGAGTGCGGTGCCTTGTCACCGCTTTGCCCAGCGGTCTGGAGCGTGCTGGCGGATTGGGTTCAGGAGACCGCAGGAAGGCAGCGGAACCCAAAGCGACGGTCGTTGCGTCCCGATCGAGCCAAAGCGGCGACAAGGCGCCGCACTCCAAAATGCGCGCAGAAGACAAGAAAACTGGTAATGGTAATTGGAAGCAACGTAGATCGTGGGCGTTAGTCACGCTAGTTGTTGGAGGGCCGTGTTACATGTCATCCACTCGTAAGATCCCGTGCTGGCGCTTCTGGGCGCCGGCGGTTCTGGCTCTGCTCGGCCCCGCCGCTGCGCCGGCGGCCGACGAGCCGTTCGACTACTTCCGCAATTCCTGGAACGTGATCGGGCTGAAGGACTACGCTCACGGAACCCGCATTACGCCCGACAACCGGTTGCTGTTGGCGGCCGGCCGCGAAGCGCAGATCCGCTTCGGGAGCGGCTTGACTCCGCTCAGCCGACAGCAGGTCAAAACGCTCCTCGACGGCTGGCTGCCCGTCATTCTGCTGGCCGCTCGCGACGGAGACGTACGTTACGATTTCCGGCTCTGGGCCACGCCCCTGCCGGCCGTGTCGGATTGGCGGAAAGCGTTCGACTGGCCGGTCGAAACAGAGAACTACTTGAATTGGATCGCTTGCCGGGCGACCAACACGGGAAAAGAGACGGCCGAAGCCAAAGGGGACGTGATCGTACACGCGGCGGGAGCCGACCAGACCGCCGATTCGTTCTGTTTTCCGCTGCCGCCCGGCCAGACGCAAGAGCACGTGGTGCGTCTGCCTTTCGAGGCTGCGGGAAAGGGCGGGACGCCCGCGGAGGCCGCAGCACTGGCCGGCGAGAGCGCCGAGTTGTGGCTGGGGCGTACGGTCCAGTACTGGCGCGGCCTGCTGGACGGGGCCGCCCGGATCGAAGTGCCCTGCCGCAAGGCGACCGAGGCGCTGCTGGCCGCCCACGTCTGCCAGCTGATTGCCAACGATCACGGCGAGTTGCACGGCGGCGAAGGCTTCTACGACCACTTCTACATCCGCGACGGCGGGTACCAGATCATGGAACTGGAAGAAGCCGGCCTGTGGGACGCGTCGGCCAAGGCGGTCGATCGTTACCTTCGCCATCAACGGCCGGACGGCCGCTTCGAGACGCAGACCAAGCAGTTCGACGCCAACGGGCAAGCCTTGTGGGTGCTGTGGCAGTATGCCCGGATCACGGGCGATCGGGCGTGGCTCCAGCGGGCTTATCCGCAGATGCGCCGCGCGGCCGATTGGATCTCGCAGGCCCGCCGCGAGGCGCCGGCCGATTCGCCTTACGCGGGCCTGCTGCCGGCGGCGCCTGCCGACGGCGAGTTCCTGTGGGACGGCAAGCACCACATCCTGGGTTACGACTTCTGGAACCTGCGCGGGTTGCTCTGCGTGGCGGATGCCGCCGAACAACTCGGCCGTGCCGGCGAGGCGCGGCAGTTGCGCGACGAGGCCGCCGAATTCCGAGCGGCGATCGCTGCCGCGTGCCGCCGCAGCGGACTGCCGCATTTCCCGCCCAGTTGGGAACAGGCCGGCACGCACTGGGGCAACACGGAGACACTCTGGCCCACGCCCATCTTCGCGGCCGACGATCCGCGGGTCGTCGCCACGATCGATCACGCGCGGCGCGTCCACGGGGGCGGATTCATCGAGGGCACGATCCAATGGCTGGGCGGCAGCCCTGCGATTCATCCCTACATGTCGGCCTACACCACGATGGCTTCGCTGCGCCGCGGCGAGCACGAACAAGTGGTCGAGGATTTCTTCTGGTACCTGCTGCACTCTACCGCCGCGCACGCATTTCCCGAAGGCATCTTCCCGGCCCGCCGGTTCGCCTGGAGCAATACCATCCCGCACGTAACCGGCGCGTCGAACTATGCCCTGCTGCTGCGGCACATGCTGGTCGACGAGCAGGGCGACGAATTGCACTTGCTGGCGGCGGTGCCCGACGGGTGGCTTGCCGAGGGGCAGGCGATCAAGGTCCTCCGTGCGCCGACCCACTTTGGCGAGATCAGCTTGAACGTCTCCGGGGCCGCCGAGGGCGTGACGGTCCAGCTGACGCCGCCGGCGCGGCAGAAGCCGAAGCGGATCGTAATGTATCTGCCCGCGTCTCGGCCGTTAGTGGGAACGCTCAGCGGCGTGGATCTGGTTGTCCGCAGCGACCAGAAGAAACCCTGGGACTTCCCGGCGGTGGTCGAGTTGTATCGGCAGACGGCCGGCGCGGCAGCCAAGCCGATTCCGGGCCTGGCCGCCTGGCCGCTGGCCGAACCGCTTGATCCGGCTCGCTGCACGTTTCTTTCGCTGGAGTCGGTGGCCAATACCGATCCCTTTGCGGCGCCGTTCGGCGTGCCGAAGCCGGGCAAGTTCCTGTTCACGGGGCTGGGGACCGGGAAACAGACGGCGGCGGGCGTCCCGTTCCAGATCATCGATCCCGCTCAGAACCAAGCGCGTGCCTTCGTCGTTCTGCACTCGCCTCGCGGCCCTCAAAACATCGCCTGGCCCACGGAGGTCAAGATCCCGGTGGGTGCGGCCGGCAAGCGGCTGTTTTTCCTGGGCAACGTCCACGGCTGGTCTTCGCAGGATCCCGGCACGGGGCCTTGGGGCGCGGTGGCGGAGTATGAAGTGGTCTACGCGGACGGTCAGCGGCAGACCGTTCCCTTGATTACGGGACGCACGATCGACGAATGGACCGCCGGGCCGGAGGCGGATGAAGTGCAAGCCGGGCTGCGCGGCGAGCCTTGGCACTTGAACGTGTTGGCCGTGACGTTGCGGGATGTGCCCGTTGCGGAGGTCGTCTTCCGGGACTTGGGGACTCCCGCCGCACCTGTGCTGGCCGCCGTGACCCTGGAAAGGAAATAATCTCCATGCCCCTGCGGATTCTCGCGCTGGAGACATCCACGCTGGACGCCTCGGTAGCCGCCCTGGAAGGCGATCGCGTGCTCGGCCAAACGCGTTTGGACAACCAGCGGCGGACCGCGCAGGAGTTCGCGCCGGCCATCCAACAGCAGTTGCGCAATGCCGGATGGCATCCGCAGGATGTGCAATTGGTGGCTGCCTCGCAAGGTCCGGGGTCGTTTACCGGCTTGCGCGTGGGGGTGACCGCCGCCAAAACGCTGGCCTATGCGGTCGGAGCCGAGGTGTTTGCGGTCAACACGCTGAAGGTCATCGCCTGGCAGGCGCCGGATGCGGGGCCACGCATTTGCGCCGTGCTGGATGCTCAGCGCCAGCAACTCTTTGTTGCCGATTTCGAGCGCGCGGGCGATCAACTGACGGAGGTTTCAGAAACGCGGATCGTGGACGTTGCCGATTGGCTGGGGGGCCTGACGCCGGACGTCGCGGTCACCGGACCGGGGCTGGCCCGGCTCCAGGATCGGTTCCCCGCCAACGTCGTCGTGGTCGATGCCGGGTGCTGGACGCCGCAGGCGGCCACGGTGGGGCGAGTGGCCTATCTTGAATACCAGTCCGGAAAACGTCACAATTTGTGGACCCTGAATCCGGTGTACTACCGGAGCAGTGCGGCAGAAGAGAAGTTACGGGCAAATAGTGACCCGATTCCTGGCAAAACAGGCAAGCAGATTGAAAGGGAACCGGCATGGCCGATCAACGCCAGCCCGCAGTGGGCATCCTGATGGGGAGTGACAGCGATTGGCCGAAGATCCAGAAGGCCGCCGAAGCGCTGGCCGAATTCGGGGTTGCCTACGAGGTCCGGGTGATGAGCGCTCACCGCACACCGCACGCGGCCGCGGACTACGCCGCCACCGCCGGCCAGCGCGGCTTGAAGGTGATCATCGCCGCAGCGGGCGGGGCGGCCCACCTGGCGGGCGCCGTCGCCGCGCACACGACGCTGCCCGTCATCGGCCTGCCCGTGCCGACGCCGGAGCTGGGGGGGCTGGATTCGTTGCTGGCGACCGTACAGATGCCCGGCGATGTGCCCGTCGCCTGTATGGCGGTCGGGATGGGCGGACCGCGCAATGCGGGCCTGTTCGCCGTCCAGATCCTGGCCACCGCCGACGAGGGTCTGCGAGCGCAACTCGCGGAATTCAAACAGCGCCTGGCAGCCAAAATCGCCGCGAAGGATGCCGAGTTGCAACAGCGACTGCGGGGCTCCTGACACGGCCTGCGGGCGCAACGAAAGCAGAACGGAATCAATCCCGTTCTACGAGTCGCACAGGGAGCGATAGTATGCCTCGGCCGGAAAAGTACGAGGCCCTGCATTGGGTTGGGGACGCGGGTGGTTACCTGGTCCTGATCGACCAGACCCAATTGCCGATGCAACTCGTGGAGTTGGAGTGCCATGACGTGGAGTCAGTCTGGCAAGCGATTCGCGAGTTGCGAGTTCGGGGCGCGCCGGCCATTGGTCTGGCGGCCGCCTACGGCGTCTGTCTGGGGCTGCAATCGGTACGCGACGGCGACGAGGCAAATTTCCTGGCACGGTTCCAGGAAGTATCCAGCTTTCTGGCCAGCAGCCGGCCCACGGCGGTCAACCTGTTCTGGGCCCTGGAGCGGATGAGAATCGCGGCGGAGAAGAACCGCTCCGCGCGCGGTGCCGTCCGGCTCCATGACGCCCTGCTGGCGGAAGCCCAATCCCTGTACGACGAGGACCGGGCGACGTGTCACGCCATCGGACGGCACGGCGCCGAATTGTTGCCGGACGGCGCCGGCGTCCTGACTCACTGCAATGCCGGCGGCTTGGTGGCTTCCGAATACGGCACGGCCCTGTCGGTCTTGTTCACCGCCCAGGATCAAGGCAAACGACTGCACGTGTTTGTGGACGAAACGCGGCCCCTGCTGCAGGGAGCGCGGCTGACGGCTTGGGAATTAGTTCAGCGTCACATCCCGGCCACGCTGATCTGCGACTCGATGGCGGCGCAGGTCATGCGCGAAGGCCGCGTCCAATTCGTGATCACCGGGGCTGACCGCATCGCGGCCAACGGTGACACGGCCAACAAGATCGGCACGTACTCGCTGGCGGTGCTGGCCCGATCTCATCGGATTCCCTTCTACGTGGCCGCCCCGCTGAGCACGTTTGACATGAGCCTGGACAGCGGCGACGGCATCCCGATAGAGCAACGTTCAGCCGCCGAGATCACGCACGGCTTTGGGAGGCAAACCGCGCCCGACGGCATCGACGTCTACAATCCGGCGTTCGACGTCACGCCAGCGCAGTACATCACCGGGATCATCACGCAGCGCGGAGTGATTGCGCCGGTGACACGGGAGCACATCAGCCGGCTGGCAGGTGGATCGAGCGGATAACTTGCGTGCCAAGGGGGCGGAAGACGTGACCCTCTGGGCCGGAACGCGAATCTGCTTCCCGGCGGGGAGCATGACGCCAAAACGGCGCTCTCTATTCCGTCGTCTGTTCCGTTTGGCGGTATCCCAAGCCCTTGATCACGGCCAGAATCTCTTCGTAGTCAATGTAACGGCGGCGATGACGCAGTTTGTAGCGATCAACGGCGTTGGCTAGTTGCCTCGCTTCAGGGGGCAGATCGACATGGCTGTTGGCGAACTGTCGGCGTTCCCCAAGGTCGGCACGTGCCGGCTTGCAGGGACTGCGTCGATCTACAAATGATTCGAAGGCGGTGGACATGCTCTCCATTCCTTGACAACCGGCTGTCATCGAGGGCCGATCACCCCCCGCTCAAAGGAAGGTAGGTCACGCCAATCCGCGTGTCAAATCCTTCATCCCTCGTCCGAGGATCCTGGCTAAAGTCGCATGTCTCCGGTCAGTTTTCGCTGCAACGTCAGCAGATGCGACGTAAGCGGTTCTGCCATTGGCTCTTGCGTTGACTGACTAAGAGCGTTCTGCAGTGTCAGGCGAGCATTGGCAGCGTCCCCTGCCAACCATTGTGTTTCGGCCAAGTGGGCCAGGATTTCCGTGGTCGGTGGAGCCTGCTTCGTCGCCAAGGCCAGTGCTTCCGCGGCGGCCTCGTATCGGCCCAACCCCCTGAGCGCCAGACCCTGCATTACAAGCACCTGCTGGGGGATCTCGCCGCTGGGGTAACCATCCGCCAGAGTCCGCAGCGTGGCCAGCGCCCGAGCGTGCCGTCCTTGGCGAACGTAGATATCGGCGGTCGCCAACTGGACCCCAGGGTAATGCGACTGATAACTCATCGCGCGATGGTAACTGGCCAACGCCTCGTCATGGTTTCCCAATTCCCGCAGCACGTCGCCTCGCAAAGCCCAAGCCGATGCCAGTTGTCGATCGGCCCGGATCGCTGCGTCGGCCTGCTCGGCAGCTCGCTTCAGGTCGCCGCCCGCCAGATACATGTCTCCCAGCCGAACCAGCAGACCCGCGTTTCCTCCCGACAGTCGAACGGCTTCTTCCATGTGGGTCACGGCCTGCGTGTGGGAGCCCAACTGCCACAGCGTCTCCGCGTAATGGTACCGGATTCTCTCGTCCAGCGGGCACATCTCGCAAGCTTGACTCAGGAAAGTCTCGGCTTCGCGCAACTGGCCCTGCTGAGCAGCGTTGATTCCTCGCAACGACAACTGCCGCGCGGAAACCACGCTTTGGTCCGTCCTGCTGCGAGCCAGCGAGGCGCAGCCGCTGAGCGCCAGGACAAGGAGCATCAGGGACGCTGCCCAAGGGGACCAGGCGGCCAATGGGCCGCACCGATCGCTTCGGCGATGGCCGGCGCAGCAGCACGGAGCATGACGGGTGCGAATCATCAATGAATTCATCGGCGTTTGCCGGGCCACTGGGACAGGATCAGACGGCAAATCCGGGCCGACGAGGCACAGGAGGCTACCAGAAGTTCAAGAATTCAGCAAGAACGGATTGGCGACCATCGGCAAAAACCGCTAGCATAGGAACGCCGCTCGGCAAGGAGCAATCACGATGTCCGCAAGTTACGAGAATTTCGGGATCCGTTTCTTGTACCCTGACAACTGGGCCGTCACCGACGAGCAAGTGGATGACTGGCCCCGCAGCGTCTCTGTCCAGAGTCCCAGCGGAGCCTATTGGGAACTGCAACTCTACCCGTCGCGAATGAACCCCTCGCGGTTAACCAAGGAGGTTCTGCAGGCGATGAAAGAGGTCTACGCGGACATCGAGTCCAAAGCCGTGAGCGAGGACCTGTGGACCGTCACCGCGACGGGCTACGACCTGGATTTCTTCTGTTTAGATTTTCTGGTCACTTCGCGCATCCGTTGCTTCTGGGTGGGCTCGCGCACCTGTCTGCTGACGTGCCAAGCGGAAAGTCGCGAATTCGATCGGCAGCAGCCGGTGTTCGCGGCAATCACGAAGAGCTTTCTCGACCACGGGCTGTGTGCTCCGGGCCGAATGGGCAGCGACATCCCGCACGATTCAACCGTGCCGCGCGGCCCCCGAAACGCCTGATACTCCGAGCAACTCTTCAACGCGGCGCGTCAACGGCGACTGTGTGTCTTCCCAGGAAGGATCGTTTTCCGGATCGCGCGCCACCAGCGTCCCGCGACAATGGCGGCATTGGATCTTTTTTCCCAAATACTCCACACAGACGCGAAGTCGTCGGCCGCACGTGGGACACTGCTGCACGAAAAAGATCGCGGTTGACATGGCCCTACCTCCTGCTGCCACCCAGAATTGCCTTAGCCTCCTGAACGTGAGAAGTGCCATTCAGTGTAACGCCAATCGCGATTCTTGCAAGGGCCGCTAGCACGCAAACTCGATAGGGGGCGTCGTCGGCAGAACCCACCACACGACGGCAATCCCCCCCCTGGGGCCACGAAGCGGGTGCTCAACGAATCCACTTAGCCGAATTAATGACCACGGGGGTGACGGGGGTCTTGGGGAAAACGCCGCGGTCGGTGACCGGGACTTCTGCGATCCGATCGACTACGTCCATGCCCTCAACCACCTCGCCGAAAACGCAGTATCCGTCCTTGTCCGTCTCTTCGGTCTGGCCGCGATTCAAACCGGGGTTGTCAACCAGATTGATGAAGAATTGCGAGGTAGCGCTGTCCGCATGGTCAGGCTGCCGGACCATGGCGATCGTACCTCGCTTGTTCTTCAGACCGTTGTTCGCCTCGCTTCTGATGAACGCTCGAGTCTCTTTCGGCTGAAGATCCGCCGTATAGCCGCCACCGGCCAGCATGAAGCCTTTTTCCACGTAATGAAACACAGTGCCGTCATAAAAGCCTCGGCTAACGTAGTTCGAGAGGAAATTATCGACGGTCTGCGGAGCCTTTTCCGCATCCAGCCTCAGACGGATGTCGCCGTCTGAAGTTTTCAGCAAAACTTCGGGCGAGCGGGCGCGCTGCGGCGACTGGGCCGGCGTGTCGCTGGACGCCTTGCTGGCGCGGACCTGCACCGGCTCCGTAACGGCCGATCGGGGCTCAGCATCGGAATTGGAACCGGGCGACGAGCCCGGAGCCACCATGTTGGCCGCCGGCGGATTGCCCTCGCCGGAACTGCAGCCGATCTGCAATGGAATAATCGCAGTCAATACCATGCTGAGAAGGAAGGGCAATCGCGGTGTCGACATATTCACACCTCCTTGCTGGGATTTCGGGGATGCCGGAACGGCGCTGGGATTCCTGCTGCAGCTGGCCGCTGGCACATCTGGGCGAGCTGCAATGGTTCGTGCGGCTATGATCTCCGTCCACGCGATTTATTGCAACATCGCTTTTCTGGCCCTTCCGATTCCCCAGCAACCGGGCCTTGATCGTAACATTGCGAAATGCCAGCAGCTAGCGTGGGGCGCGACCGA
>CAZAQY010000033.1:0-48795 GCA_964486845.1 uncultured Pirellulaceae bacterium | reverse complement strand
ACCGACAAAATGGAAAACAAAATTCACGTTTCTGAGGCGAGAAGGGGTACTACGTCCCTTTTCCGAAACTCCAATTCCCGCATGGCGGTCTTTTTTGGCCGTTGGGCAGGAAAAAGCCCCGCTATTCGACGCTGGCGCAACAAAACGCCTCGCAGACAACTGCGAGGCGTGCTTGTATTGGTCTACATCGGTTATTCACCGTTGAATTGCATCGGCTATCTATCGTTGAATTGCATCAGTCATTCTTTTTGCTGAGCCGCCATATTGCGAACAATAAGGCGATCAGCAAGTAGATGCTGCTCATTGCGATCCTTTCTTTGGATGCCTAAATCACTCCTTCATACTAATTCGTGGACGCCTGAAATAGTGGATCTGCTTTACTGAGGATATCTCTAAGTTGAAAGAACTGCTCTTCATTTAGTCTAAGGAGTGTCCCGTTGGTTCGGCCGTCACCGTCCCACGCAAAGACGGTGAACGATATGGTTGGGGGGGTTACTTCCGCTTCGATGCTTAAGGAACCTTTGTACGAACATGGAACAACACCAAGCGGCACTTTCAAGGTCGCCCTCGGAGGTCAACTCGAGGAATTGGGTCTGGACCTTGTTTTGCCTCAGTTGAATCTGGGCTAGGTTGGGCCGTGGGAGGAAGCGAGAGCGAGCGGGAGAGCTTCAACCGCTGTCCACAAAGGCATTTTGTCTCAAATCCTTCGTGCTTATCCTCAAAAGTGTGGCTCCGGTTGCATCGGGGGCATGTGACGGTAAAGGACATTGTGGAGGCCCTTTGTTCGGTGGGACAGTTGAGATACTACCGCGAAGATCCGATCTTCGACGCCTACGCCTGCTTCGACACGGCTGCCGGACGACTGACCGCCGTCACGACGGACGAGTTCGCGCGGGCGGCGGCGACGGCGAACCGGCGGACGGCCGGGACCGCCGACGGCATCGAGCGGTCTGACGGGCCGGGCGTCACGGTGTTCACGGGAACGACCCGAGAAACCAGTACTCGGTTCCCGCGCCGCATTTACTTCCAGATCACGCGCAACTGCAATCTGCGGTGTCCCTACTGCTTCCTCAAATCCCGGCCGGGCCTGCCGCACGTGCCGGCCGAGGCCGTGCTGCCGATGGCGGCGTTCCTGGGCCACAGCGGCTTGATGGAGGTCCGGCTGACCGGCGGCGAGCCGACCACGCACCCCGACTTCTTTGCCATCCTGGACGAATTCCGCGCCCGCGATGTGTACGTCTCGGTGGCCACCAACGGACTGCTTAGTCAACAGGTTTTGGACGGACTGGCCGAGCGGCAGAATCTGTGGCTGATCTGTTCCGTAGACGGCAACCGGGAAACGCACAACCGGTATCGCCCCGATTTGTTTGACCGGATCATGGGCAACCTGCGATACCTGAAGCAAAAGAGTCCGGCCATCCGCCTGCGACTGACCGCCGTCCTGACACGGCGGAACAAGGATCAAATCCGCGATCTGGCGGAAATCGCCCGCGCGGTGGACGCGGAGAGCGTCACGGTGATCCCGCTGCGTCCTCAAGTGCGCGATCCGTCGGTGAAAGACGAGATGGTGACGGCCGCCGAATTTCGGCGGGTGCTGGAAGCGATGGTAGAAGCCAGCGAACAGTTGGGCGTGCGGATGACCACGACGCTGGCCACCGACTTCGAGTCCCGGATTCATCCCGACCCGATCGTGCGCAAACGCGGGGCCTGCGCCGCAGGACGCGAGGCCACCAATTTGGACTACGACGTGGGGCGGGGCACCTTCCTGGTCTACGGGTGCTCGTACTCGCCCGCTCCCGATTTGGACTCACCGGCTGCGATCCGCCGGCCCTTCCTGGCGGGCGAGTTTCCTGCCGACCGTCCGGAGGAGCTGCTCCGCGTGTGGCGCGATGACGCCGCCTGGGCGATATACCGCGACAACTCCTTCAAGTCCGCCGATTGCCAGCAGTGCGGCTACTACACCCGCCTGCAGTGCGTCGGCTCGTGCCCCATCCAGAACGTGGATTACGAGAGCATCGACGTGGATGCGGATGTCGTCGAGCAACTACGGACGCAACTCTCCCAGACCGCCGAGTGGTACTGCTACAAACGGCTCGCGGAATGCGGCGGTTCGTGACTTCCGCGATCCGGGACGGCAATAGGTACGCCGGAACAAGTCCGGGCCGTTCCGGCACGGTCAATCGCCGGAGAACCGCGAGAATTCCTGCCGGAACCGCGCGGACTTGTTCCGGCCTACTTTCCCGGCTCGGCAGGCGTCTCGGGCCTCAAGGCGCCGTTCGTGAGCACGAAGTCGGCCACCATCGGCAGGTGGTCGGAGGCTAGCTGGGCGGTCTTGGTGCGGGACGCAAAGCTGTGATCGAGTGTCAGGTCGCCGCGAAAGAAGATTCGGTCCAGCGGGCGGATCGGCAGGATGGCCGGAAAGGTCTTGATCCGTTTGGCTGCCGACTGAAATCCCACCGGCAACAACAGCCTCCGGCCCAGCGTGCCCCAGACGTCGTTGAAATCCCCCGCGGCGACGATGGGCGTGTTGTGGTGCAGGTATTTCAACGCTTCGCTGTTCAGGAACCGCCGCAGTTGAATGTTGCGTTCGTAACCGGCCAGCCCCAGATGGAAATTGAACACCAGCATCGTGCGGATGTGGCCGTCGAAGGACAGGCGGCAATGAGCGACGAGCGCCTGGCGGCGCTTCTTCAGCGGCACGGTCAAGTCCAGGTCCCGCACATCGTGCAGCGGGAACCGGCTGAGGATCGCGTTGCCGTAGTTGCCGCCCTGCCTCAGGCTGACGTTGGCCTGGTACGCCCGGTGCGGCAAGCCGAGCGCGTCGCCCAACCAATCGACCTGGCGATGGTGGTTCGACCGAGGCGCGCCGTCATCGACCTCCTGCAGCAGGACAATGTCCGGCTGGCAGTGCGCGACCGTCTCGACGATCCGTTCCGGCCGGTATCGGCGGTCGATCCCGCCGATGCCCTTGTGAATGTTGTAGGTGAGTAATCGAAACCGCATGTAGGTGATCCGCCAGCGATCATTGTAGATCGGGCTCCCCCGGTCAAGAAGGTGGCTGGGCTGAATTTGAACGCGGAGAGGCCGTGAAAAAACGGGACTGGCTCCGAGCTGGCACCGCGCCAATCCCTGGAAAAACAGGGGGCTGCGAGGCGCCTGTCCCAATTTTTTCACAGCCTCGGAGGGTGCAAAATGAGGGGTGGGGGGAGTTGGCATTCGTCATGCGCCAACTGTCATTTGTCGCTTGCCCAGTCCGCAAGGCAGCTGTTCGCCCATGTTTTCACCGTGGCGGCTCCTGCCTCCACGGACACCTCGCGGGTTTTTCGCAACATGGCGGGGCCGGGAGATCGCAGATGCCGCCGGCGAGCCGGCGGCGTGAGGTCAATTTGCCGGCAGTAGTTTGCGGACAAATTCAACTTGAGGCCGTCCGCCCCGTCCGCCCTGGCCGGTGAGGAACTCGGCCACGAAACGCTGCGGGTCTTTGTGTTCGTCGGGCACTCGGATGTGGTCGCCTTTTTGCAGAATCGGGCGATGGTCCGACATGCCGCCGAATTCGCGCGTGCCGGCCACCTGGCAAGGAAACCAGCAGCCCTTTCCTTCCTGGTCCTCCAGGTAGAATTCGGCGTAGCAGTTGTCGGCTACGAACACGGTGCGGGCCGGGACTCCGCCGGCGCGGCAGAGTGCGATGAACAAGCACGTCAAGTCGTCGCGATTGCCGTGACCGTCCCGCAAGGTGGCCGCGGCGCCTTTGAGTTGGCCCTCTTGGTGTTTCGCGTTGTCGCGAACCCAATCGTAGACGGCCTGGACCTGGTCCCAAGCCGATTCTTTTCCGGCGACCAGCTCCTTCGCCTTCGCTCGGATCGCCGGATGGCGACATTCGATCGAAGGACTGACGCCCAAGTCAAACCGGACCGCGACAGGGAGGTTCTTGGGAATCCGGTACTGGGCCGTGTTCTCCGGCGGCAGGGTCGAGCTGCGGGTGATCTCGAAGGTCACCAACGCCGTCGCCACTTCGCCGGGCGGCAATTGCGGAACGGAATACTGCATTTGCCGCACGCCGCCCAGGTCCCGATATCGGACGCCGTGGACCAGGGGGGAGATCTCCTCGTCAACGACGAGCACCTGTTGTTCAGGCCACTCCGCCGGTACGGGAATCGTGCCTCGCAGCCCCACACAGGGACCGCCGACCGCCGTAATCTTGACGCCGACTTGCCAGCGTTGGGTCATCGGCTTGTCCAAGCGGATGCCCGCGACCGGCTTCTGCGGTTCAAATTGAGCCAGCGCGACGTTGCTGCCGAGCAGCCACGTCATTAGAGCCCAGTGCAAAGGCGACGTCCGCATGGAAGTACCTCCGGTGGAAGAAAAATCAGCACGGCTCGGAGAGCCATGCTACGGAAGAGCCAGCACGCTTCGCCAGCGATCTCAACTCTTGCTGGTGTCCGGGCCGGGCAAGGGCAGTTCGTCCACCTTCGTCGGCGCAGGCGACGGAACGTACTGGATCGCAGGGCTGGAGGCTCCGTAGTACTCGCTCGACTCGCAGCACTCGCCGTCCTCGGTCACTTCGCAGCACTCGTCGTTGTTCCACAAGTTGTTGTTGCAGAAACAGCTCGGCCAGCCGCGGTTGCACCCCGCCAAGCTGACCACCAGCAGACCGGCGCCGGCCACATAAAACAATCGCTTCATGACAGTCCTCTCCTTCGATGTAAACGTTACAGACCACAGGCCCCTCTGCGGGCCTGACAAATCTAGCTTGCCGCTGTTGATGTGCAAATGAACGGGTTGCGTTTTTTCAGCGTCGTTTTCTTTCTGCAACGCCTGCGGTGGGAAGTGAGCTAGAGTAGTTTGTACGGACGATCGGTCCGTACGCTCCGGGCTCTCGTGCCACATTCCACCCAAGTCGGACCGCCATGAAGCGAACTGCGATTGCGCCCAGCGTGTTGTTTTTACTGCTCACGGCCCTGCCTTCGTCAAATCTGGCAGAGTCGCTAACCACGGCGTCGCCGGCGGCGCAGAAACCCGGTCTCGGTGGTGCTGCCGCGAATGACGTTTCCGCCCGAGCGGACGATTCCGTGTGGATGATCAGCACGCGGCATCTGGGCTGCCTGTGTGGAAGCCCGCAGGCGGAGCCCGACTTCCCGTTGCGGCGGTACGACCGGGACGGCGGCTGGCAGGAGACCGACTGGTCCGAGTGGTCGGCGGCCGAACAGCCGGGGACCATTACCGTCGTCTATGTTCACGGCAATCGCGTCGAGTACGGGGAGGCCGGCGGTCGAGGGCTGGCTGCGTATCGTGCCCTGACCCGCCATGCTGCGGACCCGCGTCCGATCCGTTTTGTGGTCTGGTCGTGGCCCAGCGATAAACTTAGAGGCCCCAAGCCGATGCGCGACGCTCGAGTCAAAGCCACGCGCACCCCCACGGAAAGCTACTACTTGGCCTGCTTCCTGTCGCGGCTGAATCCAGACACGCCCTTGGGGCTGTTGGGCTACAGCTTCGGCACTCGCATCATCTCCGGCGCCCTGCACCTGGCGGAGGGCGGCGCGTTGGGCTCCCTGAAGTTGACCGAGGCGAGCGTCCGGCCGGCGCACACGGTGCGCGTGGCCATGCTGGCTGCGGCCATGGACAACCACTGGTGGTTGTCAGGCCATTATCACGGCCAGGCCTGGTCTGCCGTCGAACGTCTTTGTCTGCAGTACAACACCTGCGATCCGGTGCTGCGATTCTATCCGCGGTTGGACCGCTGCTCACGGGCCCAGGCGCTGGGCTACACCGGATTCTGCTGGCCGGCGAGTCTGGGCGAGGATGCCGGGCGACTGGAGCAGTCCAACGTCTGTTGCGAGATCGGCAAGACGCACGAAGAGCGCGCCTATCTCGCCTCCGCGGCGATCATGGGCCGAGTCAGCGAGACGCTGCTGGCGCCCTGAAGCAGCCTGACTTGCCTGGAAAGAAGCCCGGCCTTTCCGAAAAGCCCGGCTTCTGCGACCGTGCAACCGTCAACCACTCCCGGCCACGTTCTCACTCCATTCGGCGCGGGGCGCTGACCCCGCTCCCCGTTCGGCGCGGGTCTCCCCGTTCGGCGCGGGCTTCTGAAGAGCGCCGAAACCGCCGGCCCAAGGTCTCCGATTTCGGTTTGGCCAGCGGTTCTAAGTGCTGACCGATCGCTACCGGCCGATGCAGTACAGCGCCTTGTCGCTGCGGATCAGCAGCCGGTTGCCGCTGATCACGGGGGTGGCGTTGAAGACGCTGTCGTCAGCCAGGTGGTTGTGCGCCAGCAGCTTGAATTCGGGCGTCAAGGCCAGCACGACAACGCCGTCCAGACGCGAGACGCCGTACAGTTTGCCATCGCCCGCGACCACCGAAGCGTAGAGTTTGTCGCCGCTGCCGCTGAGATCGAGCCGCTCGCGGTAAACTTCCCGGCCGGACTTGGCATCGACGCACAGCGCGGTTCCGTTGAAGTCGATGGCATACAGGTGACCCTCGTGGTAGACCGGCGTACACACGCGCGTGGTCCACTTGGGCAGCGTCCACAACACGTGCGAGTTGGTGACGTCACCGCGTCCGCCGGTGCGGATGGCCAGCATCATGGCCTTCATGCGGCTGTTGATCAGGTAGGCCACGCCGTCGTGGGCAATGACCGAGGGGCAGACGTAGTCGGAGTCCTTGGTACACACCCAAAGCTGGCTGCCCGTGGCCGGGTCCAGACCCAGGACCTTGGTCCTCTCGATGACCACCAACTCCTTGCCGCCTGCGGCCGTGGTGACGACCAGCGGCGTGCTCCACGAATCGACGATCCCGCCCACTTGCCAGACTTCCTCGCCGGTCGCCTTGTTCAGCGCGCGAATCGACTGGCTTTCGCAACTGGCGTTGACGACCAGCAAGTCCCCGTGCAGGATCGGCGATGCTCCCGAGCCCCATCCGTGCTTGTCCACCTCGGCGCCGACGCTCACCTTCCACAGCAAGTGTCCATCAAGCGAGTACTTCAGCACGCCGGATTTGCCGAAAAAGACGTACAAGCCTTGTCCGTCCGTGACGGGCGTCGCCGAGGCATATCCGTGCAGGCTGACGCGCCCGCCGTCGTACGGCGTTTCCGGCGATTCCGCTGCCAGGCTGTTGTCCCATACGATCTTGCCCGTGGCCAGATCCAGGCACAGCACGTGCAGCTTCAGGCTGCTCTGATCGCCCGGGTTGTCCTGGTCCAGACCGTATCCGGCATAACACGTGAGGAAAGCCCTGTCGCCCAGCGTGACCGGGCTGGACGCCCCAAATCCCGGCAAAGGCGTCCTCCAGACGACGTTCTCCGCGGCACTCCAGCGGGTCGGCAAACCGGTGCCATCGGCGAGTCCCGTTCCGTCAGGACCACGAAATCGGGTCCAATCGGCCCCGGCAAACAAAACGACGATCAACGCGGTCAGGGCACATCGACGGTACATGGTGCTTCGCTTTCTCTTCAGGTAGAAATTCAGGCAGGATCAAACCACGGGCAAATTCAGGCTGTATCATACCGCCCGTCGCCGGCGATCTGAAGCAGACGAGCGCCCAGAAGCCCGGCCTGGATCTCGAACGTGCCAGCGGCGGTAGCCTCGCGGCCTCCTGCTCACGACGAAGCCTGCTGCGCCAGATCCCCGACGACCTGGCTCACGCCCTCGTGGTCAAGTACCACCGGTACGCCGCCCGGAGCTGCGAACAAGGCCACGCCGTCCCGAACCGCCAACGCGTCCGGATGGTCGACCTCCAGCCGGTCGCCATTCACCATCGCCACCGTAAACGGTCGAAATGGAGTGCGGTTTTTGAATGCTCGGATTGTCCCGTCGAAAGTGTCCCGGTCCATCGTGCCCTCCGTCAAGCTTGTAGGTGCGCCGATCACCACATCTTATCCGCAGCCCGCCGCATGGACAACGTGCCCGCACGAGGGAAACCGTTCCCACCGGAGCCCCTACCGAACCGGCCCGCCACGAACGGCTTTGGATCTCGGCTGCAATCGATGGTTCGTCCGGGTCGTTGTGCTACGTGCCTTCCATCGGCACCATTGTATCGTCCCGAACGACGAAACGGGGGACGGTCGTGCGTCCGTCGGCCTGGGAGTACACTGGCAGCGGCCGCGTCTGGCCGGTGAGCGGGTCGAACAGCTCGGGCAGTTTCCCAGATACGCGGAACGTGCAACTCGCCTCCTCCTCGCGGTTGCCGCGGTTGGCGACGAAATAGATTTCGGCCTCGCCGTCGCGGCGGTGGATGTAATCCAGCACCGTCTCCGCGTCGCCGCCCGTGAACTCAAAATCCGGCTGGATTCCGTCGGCCTGCAGCACTTCGCGAGCCGTCTGGCCCCAGATGACCCGGCCTTGTCCGCAGCGGTGCTCGCCGCCGGCCTGATCGGGGGCGTCGCCCCACAGTTCGTTGGCCAAGCGTGTGACTTCGGCGTCGCAGTCTAGAAAATCCTGCAGTCCGGTCGCGTGCTGCGGCTTTGCCCCGATCACGGTTGCGCCGGCGGCGACCAACTCCTTGACTTTGCGCAAGACGCTCACCGAGATCGCGGCGCGTTCCGGCAGCGCCAGCACGCGGTAGCTCATCCCGTCCGGCAACACGATCTGGCCGTCGCGGACGCTCATCCGCGTCAGTACGACTTCTTCCGTCGCCACGTCATAGTCGTAGCCCGGCAGGACGCGGGCCGGATCGGACCGCTTGAGTTGAGCAAAGTTCGGCACGTGGTCGCCGTAGTAGTAGACCGCGTCGGCCACGAACCGGCCTTGCAGCAACAGGAACTGGCAGCGATTCAAGTAGGCAAAAAAGGGGCTTGACTTTGGCCACCACCTGGAGTTCGGATTGAGGTGCGTGCCGGCAAAATACTGCTGGCCGGGCAAGCCCATCTCGGCCGGCGAACAGACGAAGGCGTGCCAGACCAGGCGGTTCAGCCCCTCGCAGGCCGCTTGATCGAAGGCGGGTTTCAAATTGTCCCACAACGTCTCCTGCCAGTGCGGTCCGATCGTCGTAAAGCCCTCGGCCAGCACGGCCTGCCGGCCGTAGGTGTGGGCGGCCGACGCGGGCTGTTTTACGAAGAAGCGGTTGGTGTCGCCGACTCGGTGCCGCCACGACCAGGCCCAGAACTCGGACATCGGGGCGTCGTTCATGCCCAGGCAGCGCAGTGAATCGACCGGCACCGCGTGCGGTCCGCCGGATTCCGGGTGCAACAGCAGTCCGTGCCGATGCGCCCACTCGGAAAACGGGCGATAGTGGTTGTCCACGGCCAGATCGCCCATCGTCTTGCGGAAGTCGTGCAGGAACCGGTTGCTGATCGGCCGGCTGTCCACGATGCGTCCGGCGATGACCGGCAGAAACGGAATCAGATCGTAACCGCGTCGAGCGAGGAATTCCTCGCGGAGCGCCGGCGTCCAGTTCGCGACTTCGACCTCCCAACTGTCCGTGTGCAGGTACTTGAGCGCCGTCCCCGCCAGCGGTCCGGCGTCCTCGATCAGCGGTTCGACCACCTGCTGCCAGTACTTGGCGAACGCCTGCTTGTCAAACGGATCGAGCGCGTAGCCGTCCCAGCCTTCGCTGCAGGTCGACACGCGGCAGTGGTCGTTCAGCGTGCAGCCAAAGCGGAGGATCTGCCATTGGCCCGCCGGCGCGTCCCAGCGCAACGTGCCGGCCGCATCCAGCTGCGCGGTAAGTTCGATGACGTCCGCCGCCCGCGTGTCTTCCTCGCCGGGTTCAGCCGGCAATTCCTCCAACAGCGGCGTCGTGTCCGGCGCGGAGAAGCTGAGCGGCTTGTGCAACGCTTTTTGCGCCCACATCTGGATCGGCCGACGCCGGGCCTCGGCGACGTTCAGCACGATTCCACCGTCGCCGACCAGTTGCACCTCGGCCACCTGCACGTTTCGCGGAGATTGGGGGAAACGCGGGTCGGCGGCGTTGTAGAACATCAGCCTGAAATGCGCCGCGCGGACCGCGTCGAAACTCGCCTTGGGCTGTTGACTGCCCTTGACCGTGAACGCCTGGACGCTGCGCCAAGTGGTCCCGTCGTCGGACGCCAGCAATTCGCCTTCCGTGGGCCCGTAGCCCGGCCGGCCTTGGATGGAGAAGCCGGCGACGGCGACGGGTTTTTCGAAACGGAGTTCCAGCCACTCCGGCCGCTGGCGCGTGGGGCCTTTGCCCTCGGTGGCTCCGCTGGAAACCCAAACCGTTTCGCTGCTGCCGTCACAGGCGTGGGACGCCGGATGTTCCAATTGGCCGGAACTGGCGCTGACCGTGACCGGTACCTTGTCCGGGACCGCGTCCCGCTTCAGCGGATACGCCACGACGGCCACGTCGCGATACAATTCCGGACGATGCTGGGGCAGGGGCAACTGCCGCTCAATCTGTGCCGGACCCGTGACCTGCAGTTCGGACCAGACCAGTTTCTTCGGCGCGTCTTCGGGCGGGATCATCGGCCCGCCGAGGTTCCAGCCGCTCTGGATATTCAGGCTCATTTCCAGCCCCAGGCGGCCGGCTTCGCGGAGGGCGTGCTGGTACAGTTCGCGCCATTTCGGCGAGAAGAAATCCGGCCCGTGCGGCACCTGGTCGTTGCCATCCTGCGCTGCCCCGCCAGCGTCGCAAATCAGCGCCCCGCCAAATCCCTTGGCCGCCATTTCCTCCAGATCTCGCGTGATGGCCGCCTTGGTGACATTCCCGTTCAACCACCACCAATACGCCCGCACGCGAGCCTCCGGCGGAGGATTCACAAACGCCTGATCCTCCCAGCCTGCGGCAGAAGCGGTCCATAGCCCGAGAAACGCGACGATCGCCAAAATATGATTTTGCATCGTTGAATCTCCGTCAGGGTGTCTGAGTGGCGAGCCCGAGCGCATCCGGCGGCAGTCCCGCCATGCATACGATGGTAGCGTAGCCGAGCCGAAGCCAACAGGACACGCGTCGGGTTCAATGGTGCGACCCATTATGGAATACGTACCCCAATTTTTTGCTGATCCCGGCCGGAGGTTTTTCCTTTTCGGGCCTCGCGGTTTTCTGTCAGCTGCTCCGGCCTTTTTCTGATGGATCGAGAAGTGATTGTGGACCGCGTTGCTACGCCCTTGAGATCAAGAACTCGGCGACACTCAACTCAGCCGACTTCCGCGGTCTGCGGTCCTTCGCCCAGCACTACCCGGAGAGCGTGCGGATTCTGCTGGCTGAACGACAGCTTCGAGTTCTGCTGTGGCAACGTTCGCGTCCAGCCGCTGAGCGGGACGTTCGCCAAGTTGTTGGGAAAGCCCCTGCGGTTGTTGCGCGTGGATCTGCGAATGTTGGGCGTCGTTCTGCAGTTGGACGTGCCGGCCGAGTTGCAGCTGACGTTGGACCCGGAGCGCATGGCGCGGGTCCTGCGCAATCCGGCTCGGAACGCGGCCGAGGCCATGCAAGGGCGCGCGGACGCGGTGGTCACCATCGGCGCTCGGCAGATCGACGCGGGCGTCGAATTGTACGTGGCCGACAACGGTCCTGGGATTTCCCCCGAAGTCATGGCACGGACGGCGACCGCCCTGGCTACGGCACCGGCGCCAGCAGCAGGTAGTCCAATCCCACCATATACGAACGCACGGCCTTGGCGTTGGCGCCGGTGATCGTGAAGGCGATCGTGTTTTCGCCCGGCTTCAGATCGAACGTCCCCAGTTCGACCGGACCAGTCACAATCACGCCGTTGTTGAAGAAGTCGATCGGATCGCCCGCCGCCAGGCCGTTGATCGCCACCTGGGCGATGCCATAGTCCACGGCCTTCAGGAACTGGGCGGTGACCTTGTACTTGCCGGCCTGCTCGACAGGGAAGCCGAGCGTCAGCGTGTCACCGGGTTTCTGGCCGCCGCGCCACCACAGGTGATAGCCGCCGCTGGTTCCGTCCCATTCCTGCGGCTCGGCCGTGCCCGCTTTCTGGAGGATCTTCATGGCCTCGCCCTCGATGGCCCCCTTCACTTTCGGCGATTGGTATGCCTCCATCGGGCGCAAGACGAGGTCGGCGGCCGCGAGCGGCTGGAACGTGTCCTTGGCGCCCGGCTTCGCGTACCAGTAGTCGATCACTGCCAGATTGACCTGGCACTTCTTCCAGTGCCACAGTTCCATGTCAAACCGGAAGTCCTTCGTAAACGGGATGCGGTCCAGGATGTGCCAACGGTTGACGCTGGTCCGGCCGAAGTTGCCCGGCCCGTCGCACCGCGTCTGATTGTGGTAGGCGTGCGTGAACAGTCCGGGGAAGCACCAGGCGTAGCCGTAGTAGTCTTCGGTGCCCGTGCCGAAGTGGCTGGGAAACGTCTCGCCGTCGACGTAGATTTTCTCATCGCCCTCGCCCCACCAGGCCTTGACAGGGTTGTCGATCGCGAACGCCACGCCTGCGAACACGCCTTGGCCCTCGGCCGTCAAGTAGTTCCAGTCGATCTTCGGCTCCGTCGGCACATCGAACTCGGATCGCCACTTGGCGTGGAACAGCATCGTGGCGTCGGTCCAGGTGTAAGGCTGGCTGACGATGTCGCCCTGCACTGTGACGGGCGAACCGCCGAGGTTGCGAACCCGGATTTCGGCCGAGGTTTTCAGCGGCATGAACCAGCGCGATTCCAGGTGGCCTTCCTTCGACACGCTCAGCGGCAGCGACTCGTAAGGGTTCAGCCCCGGCGCGGTCCCGAAGAAGTCGCCCAACGGGGCTACGACGGTGGTGTCGCCGTCAAACGTCATCTCCAGAACCGTGGACCGCAGCGCCGGTTCGTCGCGATCGTCCGAGGGCGACCACTGGAAGCGCACGCGACTGATCGCCTGCGGCCCGGACAAACTCGCCAGCACGGCCGCTTGCCCCGGCTGGACTTGGGTTTCAAACGGCTTGTCCTCCGCGCCCGCTGCCCCGGCCGGCTTGCCGGGCTCGTTCATCCGCGCGATGGCCGCCTCGATGTCGGATTTCAGTCGCACGATCTGGTCCGCCGCAAACGACTCGACCACCGTGCCCAGGGGGTAGGTCCGATAGTTGACGTGATAGTAGAAATTCCCCGCGTCGCTGGTCACCTTGCAGTGCTTGGCGTAGGGGATTGGGAAGTACAGGTTCCAGCCCTTGCTGTATTCGCCTGCGATGGGACGCGGGAGGCCCGGGTACTTGCCGCCCAGCAGCACGTCCATCTTGGCTTCCAGCGCCGGTTGCTCCGCTCCGTTGATGTAGATACGCAGCGTCCCCGCCGGGTTGGCCGACCAGATGCGGACGATCGCGCCGGGACCGTCCGTATCCATCATCACGTGCTCCTTTCGCCCGTCCCGCTCCTCGATGCGGAGGTACTGGCCGCAGTCGCCGTTGGCGAACCAGTTCTCCGACGGCGATTTGGCTGCTCGGTCGTAGGACGAGAACTGCTTGCACGTGTAGGCCGGCGAGGGAAATTCGGCCATGCCCGCCAAATCGGTCATCTCGGCCAGCAGCGATCTCGTGGTGATCGGCGCGGCGTCCCCGGCCCGAGCGTTCGATGCCGACCACGCGGCAACGAGAACTGCGACGATACCCCAGCAAATCCAGCGACGCGAACTTTTCTCTTTCATGGTGTTGCTCCTGTTGGCGTTGTGAGTCTCCGAGAGACGCGGCTACGGGAAAGCGTCACTTGGCCAAGCGGACGAAGGGGGCGCTGACGATCGAGTTGAAGATGGAGGTCATCAGATCCTCATAATCGGCCGGATTGCCTTCCGCGTACGCACTGATCTTGGGGCCGTCGGGGTTGTTGGGGTCGCGGACGGCCGTACCTGCCATGCGGGCCATGCGGTCCATCAGGTTGCGGTCCGCCCCCAAGCCCACGCCGACGGGGAAGATCCGCCAGCCCAGGTTCTGCAACTGCAAGGTCTGCATGAGCACCGCGTTCCGCTCGTTGACATAATCGCCGGACGTGAACCACTCGCCCTCGGGGTGGGCTTTCTTATAGTTGTTGATGGTCGTCGCGCTGCTCTGATTGAGATTGGGGATCCCGTCCGACAAGAAAATCATAAGCTTCCTGGCGGCCAGGCGGGCGCCCGAAGGGTTCTGGGCCGGGTCCAGGTGATTGCGGGCCAGGATGATGCCGTTCTCGCTGGCCGTGGAGGCCGGGCCGCCTCCGACGGCTTGCAGCCCTCGCAAGGAATTCTTCACCGCGTTGTAATCGCACCCGGAAACGCTGAGCGGATACCTGATCTCACAGCCGGCGGCCGTGTCAAACGTAAAGATGGCGACGTGATCCTTGGCCTCCTCCGAGACTTCGGCGTTGATTTCGGCGATCCGGTCGATGGCCGCCATCACGGCCAAACGCACGGCATGGGTCGGCTGCTCGCGGGGCGGGAAGGTCAGTCCGTATCCGGGGCTCGTCGGATCGTTGTTTACGTTCCAAGGACAGTGCGGGCTGTGCTGGGAGAGAGGAACCTTGACCGTTCCTGTGACATTCCGGTCTCTCCCGTAATCCATCATGAACTGGACGTAGGTGAGATATCCGAGCTTGTTGAAGAAACCGCTGTAAGATGAACTGTCCAGATCCGGCCAGGCGTCGCTGTACGGATTGCCTCCGTTGTCGAGCCGGTACGAGTTCTGGTTCGGCGGCAGTTTGTTGTAGGGTTTGATGATGTAGTCCAGATAGGCCGTGTAGTAAGCCAGGTTCTGGGAAGAATTCGGAGCCGGCAGGGCCGCGGGCATGATCTGGGCGAGCTGGTAGTCGATGATCCACTTGTAGGCTTTCGTCTTGCGGGCGGCGCTGGAGTCGCCGCTGGCGACCCGGTAGGCGGTGGGGACCGAATTGTTGTTCAGCAGATATGTGTTGGCCAGCCAACTATAGGCCGTATCGCCGGCCGGCGCTCCGGCCAGCCCTTGCGCGACGTGGCGCAGCACGCCGGGATAAGCTCCATAGCCGAAGTCCTGGAAAACGTCCGCCATCAGGTCGGTGCCGATGCCCGGATAGTCCGGGTAGGCGTTGTTGATGGCTTGGGTGGCCCAGATCTCGGTGTCGTTGCTCATGGACGCGGACAGGTCGATGACGAAAGCGACGTCGCGAGGGTTGGCCAGGCCGACCGCGCTGGCTTCCAGGTCGATGTGGGGCCAGCCCAGCAGACGGGCGAAGAACAGGGGCAGACGTTTGCGGAGCGTGATCTGCACCGCGTTGCCGCCGGCGGGATTGGGCGTGAACGTGCCGTTGTTGGGGTTCCACAATCCGAACACAATGTCGCTGTCCGCCAGCGTGGCGTATTCATCCGGCCCGCCGACGGGGTTCAGATTCACGTATTCTCGCACTCGGTCGCGCGAGGTCGCCGTCCCGCTGCACAGTTCACCGGCTCCGGCCATGGCCGCCGCGTCGGCAGCGCGCTGGATCTGGTTGCGGGCCAGGGCGATCCAGCCGAGGTCGACGGCAAAGGCCGCGACGGCGACCAGGGCAAACAGGAGAAACGCGAACAGGACGAGGATCGCGCCTCGCCGCGACGACAGTTGTTTTTTTCGTGCGATAGTCATGGTGATCGAACTCCTGCAGAGCGGGGATTTGAGCCGTCTACTCGCGCCGCATCACGGCGACCCCCGTCAGTTGGTGCGACCCCAGGCGGAGCGGCGTCGGCAGCCAGCTCACGGCGCTGTAGGGCATCGTCACCGTGACGCTGATCCGGTTGCCCGTATTGGCCGTCGACGCGTTGGCGACCGCGCCGTTGACGCGGACGGTAATCGTCGCGCTGGCGGTGGGAAGTTGATGGGCCGCCAATTCTTCCGTCACGGCGGTGGTGACGTTGATGTTCGTCCCGTTGGGCAGCACGCCGCTGCGGGCGCCTTCGCGCGCTGCGGACGTCAGGACATTGCAGACCATGACCGCCCGGCCGAACTCGATGCAGCCGAAGGTGAGGAGGAAGAGGACGGGGAGGACCAGCGCCATTTCGATGGCGGCCGCCGCTCGGGGGTTTTGCCGGTTGATGCACGACGTTGCCGCAGTGAGGCGGGGATTAGTGGGCGACATTGCGCATAACTCCTTGGATCATCACTTCGTAGACTTGGATTGCGGCCGGCCCCAGAATCACGACAAAGATGGCCGGGAAAATGCACAGCAAGGTGGGGAAGAGCATCTTGACGGCGGCCTTGTGGGCAAGTTCCTCCGCCCGCTGGCTGCGCTTGAGCCGCATCGTCTCGGCAAACACGTCCAGGGCGCTGGCGACACTCGACCCGATGCGTTCCGCCTGGCTCAGGACCGAGGCCATGCCGCGCAGTTCCTCCAAGTCGAAGCGGTCGGCGATCCCGCGCACGGCTTCCCCCGCAGTCTGACCCATCTGCATCTGACGTTCGGCGACTTTCAGTTCCACGGCCAGCAAAGGATGCGCCACGGCCAGCTCCCGCGACACGCGGGAGATGGCGGACATGACGCTCAAGCCGCCCTGCAGACAGACCACCAGCACGTCCAGGGCGTCGGGCAGCGAGCGGCGGACCTGGGTCTGCCGGTTGCGTTTGAGCATGTCCAGCCAGAAACCGGGGGCGATCGTGGCGCCGATCCCGCAGGCCATGCCGGCCAGCAACGCTTGGGGCAAGGGCACTTGGCTCAGGCCGCTGACCAGAAAACCCAAACCGATGGCGCCGACGATCAGCAGCAGACGCACGAAGAGAAACAGGGAACTCGCCGCGGCCCCGTAGAATCCCGCCTGGACCATGCGTTCCCGCAACCGGCGCTTCTTCTCTTCCTCCCGGACGCGGCGCTCGGTCAAACGGTCGACTGGGTTCTCGACCAGGGACACCCGCCGCGGGTCCGGCGGGGGCGGCGGGCGGTCGGCGGACAGATCCCGCAACCGATCGGGCAGGGGCTCGTGCCGCGGGCCAAGAACGAGCATGAGCAGCAAGATCGCGAACGTCACCGCGGCGAACCCGATGCACAAGGCCGGCGTCATGGTCCGCATCCCCTTTCAGAAGTCGAAATTCACAATCCGCCGCATCCAGTACGCGCCCAGCGTCATCGATGCGCCGGCCGTTACCAACAGCCAGGAATGTTCGAACAGCACCTGGGCATAGGGCCGGTTGGTGACCCACATGACGGCCAACAGCCCCGGAGGCAGGGCCAGCAAGACATAGGCTTGCAGCAGGCCTTCGGCCGTGAGGGCCTTGATCGCGCCCCGGATCCGGCCCCGGTCGCGCACGACGCGGCTCAGTTTGTCCAGCAGTTCAGACATGTTGCCGCCCGTCTGCCGGTGAATCATTACGGCCATGACGAAGATCCGCAGTTCCAGCAGGCCCGTGCGCCGGGCCAATTCCCGCATCGCGGCTTCGGGCGACAACCCCAGGTTCTGCTGCTCGTAACACAGCCCGAATTCCTCGGAAATCGGCGCGCTGAACTCGTCGGCCACGGCGTGCAAGGCCTGGGCGATGGTCTGCCCCGAACGCAAGGTGCGGCTCATCAACTCAAAGGCGCTGGGCAATTGAGCCAACAGCTTTCCCCGGCGCTCGACGCGCAGGAACGCCACATAGACCAGGGGCAGCGGCGCGGCAACCAAACCGAACATCGTGCCCAGGCCCCATTTCTGCCACAGCAAGACGCACGGGAGGAAAACGAGGACGCCGCAGCAGGCGCAGGCCGCCAGCAGGCCCTTGGGTCGCATCGTGACGCCCGATTCGTTGATCAGGGTCATAAACCGTTCCCGCAACGTGGGCCGGATCTGCACTTCTGCCGAACCGTCCGCGGCGGCTTGATACAAATCCTTGTAGGCCAACGAGGCGCGGGCCTGCGCCCACTGCCGCAGGCGGGCCTCTTCCTCCAGCCGCCGCCGCGCCCGCAGACGGCGCGCCTCGCCCACGTCGGCCAGCATGAAGTTCAGCGCAAAGATCAAGGAGAACCCCGCCAGAAACGCAATCGCCACCATCCAGATCGACATCGGAATGCCTCGTTCGCGCGGCAGGCTCCGGCGGCCGCGGCCGCCTGAAAGCGGCACTGCCATCTATGCCTGTAAAACCCTGCGTTCAAACATTTCCACGGGCAGCGGCACGCCGCAGGCCTGCAGTTTGGCCAGCAGCACCGGCCGGATCCCCGTGGCTGCAAAATGACCTTGCGCCACCCGGTTGCGGTCCAACCCGGTCTGGCGGAACTCGAAGATGTCCTGCATGCTGATCACGTCGCCTTCCATGCCGGTGATCTCGGAGATCTTCGTGATTTTCCGCACGCCGCCGATCAACCGCGACGCCTGGACGATGACGTTGATGGCGGAGGCCACTTGCTTGCGGATCACCCAGATCGGGACCTCGAAGCCGGCCATGCCGACCATCATTTCCAGGCGGCTGAGGGCGTCCCGCGGCGTGTTGGCGTGGATCGTGGTCAGGCTGCCCTCGTGGCCCGTGTTCATGGCCTGGAGCATGTCCAGGGCCTCGGCCCCGCGGCACTCGCCGACCACAATCCGGTCCGGGCGCATGCGCAGGGCGTTCTTGACCAGATCGCGGGTCGTGATCTCTCCGTGGCCTTCCACGTTGGCCGGCCGCGTCTCCATCCGCACCACGTGCGGCTGCTGCAGACGCAATTCCGCGGCGTCCTCGATAGTGGCCACCCGCTCGTCGGCCGGGATGTACCGGGAGAGCGCGTTCAGCAGCGTGGTCTTGCCGCTGCCCGTTCCTCCGGAGATCACGACGTTGATGCGGGCTTCCACACAGGCGGCCAGGAAGTCGAGCATCTCCTTGGTCAGCGAATGGTTGGCCAACAAGCTCTCCGCCAGCAGCGGCTTGGCGCCGAAGCGGCGGATCGAAACCAGCGGCCCCTCCAAGGCGATGGGGTGAATGACGGCGTTCAAGCGGCTGCCGTCCGGCAGCCGTCCGTCCACGGTCGGGCTGGTCTCGTCGATCCGCCGCCCGATGCGACCCACGATCCGCTGCACGACCTGCAGGACGTGCTTCTCGTCCAGGAACACCACCGGCGAGCGGGACAGCCGGCCCCGGCGCTCGACGTAGATCGTCTTGGGGCCGTTGATCAGGATGTCCGAGATTTCCGGATCGCGCATCAGTTGCTCCAGCGGCCCCATGCCGAAGGTCTCGTCCATCACCTCGTTGATCAGGCGTTCGCGCTCGCCGGCGCTGAGCAGTTCCGCCCGCTGTTGGCACAGGCTCTCCGCTTGGCGGCGGACTTCCAGCCGCAGTTCGTCCTCGTTCAGCGTGCGGATCGCGCCGGGATTCATGGTGGCCACGATCTGCTGGTGCAGTTCCCGCTTCAGGGCCAGGAACCACTCGTCCAACTCCTCCTGCCGCCCGTGTTCCGCCGCGGACTCGTCCGTCGCATCCAGGGGCGGCACGACGGCCACCTCGGGACGGCTGGTGAACGGCCCTTCCGCGGCCGCGGCATGTGATTTCTGGTTGCTGCGAAGCCAGGCCATACGGCACTCCTTTCAATAGACGCCGGGGATCAACCGGTGAGGAACCGATGCCATGTACTGCTCGTAACGCGGGTCGCCGCGCAGCCAGCGTTCTTCCCGCTGCAAACGCGGCAGCTGCAGGGCGTAACAGAGGGCATACATCAAGAGATTCCAGGCCGTGAAGTTCATCGCGCAGAAGGCCAGATGGCTGAGCAGGTATCCGGCGTACATCGGATGCCGGACAAAACGGTAGGGGCCGGAGAAGGTGAGCCCGCGATGGGCGGGAACCAGTCCCAGGCTGCGTCCCAAAACCAGCTTGGCATGGACCTGGAGCAAGGTGCCCATCAGCATCACGGCGGCCCCCAGGGCCGCGATCGGCGGGGGCCAGAGACAGCCCGGCTCCACCAGCAAGGGGGCGACGGTCGCGCCCCAGGCCAACAGCCAGTCGCCGACGTGCGGCGAGACCTCGGCAGTGCTGCGCCGGCAAAGCATCAGCAGGATGACCAAGCCCTCCGAGAGCAACAGCAGCAGGTTCGCCGGGCTGCCGCCGCTGGCCCAGTTGGCCAGGACCCGCTGGACCAACCAGGCGTACAGGCCCAGCACCAGGGCGCGCTCGATCAGGTCCAATGCAAACGGGCCTCCCCGCGTGCGGATGGCGGGCGAATCGACCCGCGCGGCGACGGGAGCCGGCGTTTTCGTCATGGAAACCTCGCTGTCTGCCGCGAAGGCGTTAGGCTGGAAACCGCGGGAACGGCCGCGGTCCGCGCCGTCGACGCTGTGCGCCAACGCCCGGATGTTCCGCGTGATTCCCGAGAACCGGGACTGCAGGACGACCGGCACGCCCGCGTTGATCGCCGAGTTGACCGCCGCCGGGTCATGGGGCACTCGATGAGCAATTTCCATGCCCACCGCGGCCTCGGCTTGCTCCAATTCCAACTGCCGCCGCTGCCGGTAGCCATTGGCCACCAGCCGGATGCGCGCCCGGTCGATGCCCAGCCCGGCGATGGCGTCCATGATCCGCCGCGTGTTGCGGATCGACGTATAGTCCAGCCGGAGCACGAGCAGGATCACGTCGGTTTGCCACAGGGCCTCCACCTGGCCGTCCGTAAAGGCGCAACCCAGGTCCAGCACCACGTGAGGGAAGCGGGCGCGGGCCAGCGCCAAGGCCCGTTGCACGCCTTTGCCGGTCACGCGCCGCACGTCGGCGGCAACCGTGGGCGCGGCCAGCAACTGCACGCCGCTGGCGTGTCTCAGGAGGAACTGTTCGAACAGGCACTGGTCCAGACGGCCCACGTTGTCGCACAGGTCCGCCAAAGTCCGCAGGGGCTTCAAGTCGAACATCGGCGCCAGGTCGCCCACGCCCAGCCGCAGGTCCAGCAGCCCGCAACCGCCGTGGGCTTGCGCCAGCACGACGCTGAGGCTCGCCGCCAGCGTGCTGGCGCCGCTGCCCCCGCTGGGCGCGAGCAGCGAAATGACGCGGCCCGTTGGGGACCGGGCCGCAGGGCGCGCGTCCCGGTTGCGGAAGCGGAACAAGGCGTCCACAAGACCCGCGTCCAGGTCGTTCCGGTCCAGGAATTCGTCCGCGCCCTGCTTCAAGGTCTCCAAGATCAATTTGGGGTCGACAACCGGGCCGAAGACCAAGGTGTGCGCCAGGGGCGCGACGAGCCGCATCTGGCGCAGCGCTTCCAGAGCCTCCTCCGCGCGGGAGGGCAGCGCCAGGATCGCCAGATCCGGTTGGATCCGTCCCGCCCGGTCCGCTGCGGAATCCACGCTGACAACGTGCCCGGCAGGGCACTCGATCTGTTGCTGAACCAATAGCGTCCGGACGCGTTCGCAGAGGGCGTGATCGTCGCTGGCGATCAGAATTTTCATTGGCGCCTCCTTGATCCCCCGCTCATTGCAGCGGCGTCACATGGACGCGTCCCCGCGTCGTGCCGCGCAGGGTGACGAAGCTCATCAAGGCGGCGGATCGCGTCGGCGGCCCGGGCGCGTCCGCCGCCGGGGCCGGGGCAGGGGCCGTCTCCCGCAGAGGCTTCTCCTGGCGAAAGCGGATGTCGGCGACCGTGGTCGGTTCGGTCGCCGCCTCCGCGGCGTCTTCCGGATTGCGGAGCGACAAGGTCATTTGTCCCATGTTTTGGCCCAGATCGAGCAGGGCCGCCTGCGCGGGAGATACCAGCAAGGTGACCGAACTCGTCTCGCGCGGATTGACCTTGTCCTCTTCCGGCGCCTCCAGACGCTGATCGACGGCCAGGACTTCCACCGCTTGCAGCAAGGTCGTCGTGCTGCCGCCTCCGGTTTCGTCGTCGCGGTTGCCGCGCAGGTTCAACAAGACGTCGACCCGGTTGCCGGGCAGAATGAAGCCGGCCACGTTGGATGCCACTCGCGACGCCTGAATCGTATAGGCCCGCATCCCCACGGGAATCAGGGCAGCCAACCCGCCGCCGGCCTGTTTCGACGTCAGTTTCTGCTGCAGCACGGGCTCGCCGGCCAGGATCTGCCCGCCCGTCACGCGCCCGACCGCCTCCTCCAGCTTCAACACGGCGCCCTTGGGGACCAGGCTCTTCGGCCAGTCGCACAATCGGACGTGGTCTGCAGTCAACTGCGTGCCCCGCGCCAGGTCGGCCGCGGCCACGGCCACCTGCACAGTCTCGAGGCCTTCGGCTGCGCCCCTGGCGTTGGCACGGTTGGCCCGCATTACTCCCACGGCCATCGAAGCGCCGCTCAGCAACGCCAGAAACACCATCGCGATCGTCCGGATGCTCATGGCCGCCTCCCCTCAGTCGTTCCGCGGATGGGCGCCTTGGTTCGCGCGCATCGAGCACATCGCGCAATTCGTGGTTCCTTCCGCGGTGTCTTCATGGCCTCTTGCGTGCGGGCCAAACCCGCCTCAAACTCTCAACCCGACCAACAACACGCCGATCGCGATCATCAACGCAAAGGGCATCACGTGCCAGCGGCGGTCGGCCCGTTGCAAGCGCACGCCAACTTCGGCCGGCGCCACGTGCCGGCTCAGCGCCACCAACTGCAGACAGACGATTTTGAAGACCGTCCGCAGTTCGCGCAGCCGGTGCCGCAGGGCGTAGACGCCCAGCGAGTACATTCCGGCGGCCAAACCGGCCACCAAGAAAACCGAGATTGTGCTTGACGGGCCGAGCCAAGCGCCGACGCCCGCCAGCAGCTTGACGTCCCCCGCCCCCATCGCGCCGATCAAGAAAAACAGGATCAACAACAGCCCGCCGACGACGAGCCCGCCACCACTACGTTCCAGACCGGCCACTCCGCCCAGCAACGTGTGAAACAGCAGACCCCCTCCACACAACGGCAGCGTCAGACCATTGGGCACGCGGAACTGGCGCACGTCGACCACGGCGGCCGCGGCGCTCGCGACGGCCGGAACAGCCCAGGCGAGCCACAATGCTTCGTCCGGGAGGTAATCCATATATGTTCTGCTCCCTCGACAAGAAGCAGCCGAATTCGTGAGAACTCGGCGGCCGCAACGGCCGCCGACCCCCGCGAAGCGCCTGGAATCCCCACGAATTCGGCTGTACTCGATTTCCAGCAATCACATCGGCGTTGCGTTGCGCGCCGCCGTCGGCGCATCCGCCGTCCCTGGCCCCAGTCACGATCCGCATAACAGCTGCGAAAGGATCGCGGCAGAACCGACCGCAGCGACCACCCAGCCCAGCAAATTCAGCAACATGTCCACTCCTTTCGCAAACGCGTCCGGAAACACGTTACAGCAGTGCGGCCTCCAGCGCGTTACGGCGCCTCCAGGGCGCTCCCGATGCTTCCGAACATCGTGTTGGCATTCGTGCCGATCAGGGTGACCGCCGTGATGCAAACCACCGCGATCAAGGCCAGCATCAGCCCGTACTCGACCATCGTGGCGCCCTCTTCCCGGCGGACGAACTTCTTCAGATACGACAACATGGCAAACCCTCCCAAGAAAGAAATCGGAACTGAAACGACTCGTTACCCCGGCACGCTCCCGCCGTCGCCAAACCGGCTTCGACCGTGGCGTGCGTGAACGACCGGAGGTCATGCAGCCCGCGCGCCAAACGCCGGCGGCGCGAAGAAAAAAAACGAATATCGCCGGGAAGAACCGTTGTCGTTTGCGTTCCGGCAGACGGAGTACCGTGGGGCAGCGAAGCTGGAATTCTCTCGCTCCAGGTTGCTGGCCGAGGAACGCCCGCGGCCTTCGACCCGTACTGTAAACCGTCGGTTGTGAGCGGACGGTGTACAGGGGCGCGAACTAACAGTTTACGACACGTGGCGGGAGACGAAGACCGGCAACCCGGTCTCGTGGGAACCGACGGGCGGCCTGGCACGGCCCGCGCACGCGGCGCGGGATGTGCGGACATCGCGGGTGGCGGTTGCCGGGCCGACCGCCGTGGAGGATCCTTATGAGTCGCGGGCAAATCCGGGTTTGGTCGATGATCGGCGTCACGGCCGCGGCCGCGTTGTTGTTGGCCGCTTTCACAGGGCTGTCCTTTCGCCGGCAGGAATTAGGAGCGGTGGGCTTGCTGCTGGGCGGCATGAGCGCCTGCACCGCATACTTCCATCTCCGCCGCAACCGGAGGTTCACGATGGTTTCCGGTGCGATCCTGCAAGTGACGTCGTACACCCTCGCCTTCGTGGTGGCCATGTACGGCGCCTGCGCGCTGGCTCAACCGTTGATCGACGCTCGCCTGGCCGCTTGGGACGCGGCATTCGGCGTTCATTTGCCCGCCATCGTCGCTTGGACGCGAGCCCATCCGAACCTCGACCGAGGGTTGTCGTTCTGCTACGGAACTGTCCTCCTGCAAACGGTGTTCGTGATTGTGGCCACGGGCCTCGCCGGCCGGCGCCGCGAATTGGACGAGTTCGTGGGAGCTTTCGTCTATGGCTCGTTGATCGCGTTGGTTGTTTTCGCTCTCTGGCCGGCAGCAGGACCATTCGCGTTTTACGGCTATGAGCCGCTCCCCAGCCAGTTGCGGTATCTGGATCATTTCGAGGCCTTCCGCGACGGAGCGCGCCAGGTCTTTTCCTGGAGTCATTTCGAGGGCTTGGTCACGTTTCCCTCGTTTCACGCCACGTGGGCCTTGCTGCTAACCTATGTCCTGCGTTGGAACTTCCGGCTGTGTCTGTCAAGCGCGGTGCTGAATTTGGCCGTGGTTGCCGGCACCGTGACCACCGGCTGGCACTACTTCACGGATGTCCTCGTAGGCACGGCCGTGGGGGTGGCGGCGATTGGTCTGTGCAAGCCGTGGGCAGCGTGGCGAGTTTGGACGGCCGCAGCCAACCGGCCTTGGCACGCCCGGCGGCCGCGGTTCGTCGAGGTTGCGGGAGAGCAGGAACCGGCGGCTACACAGCTCTTGTTGCGGGAGTGAGACCCATGTTCCGGCACAGGCAGATGCCATGGTCACTCCTGATCGCTGCCGCGACGACGGCGCTCGTTTTGGCCGCGGCCCTGCACGGGTCGGACTGGGGCCGCAACACGGCAAACCGGCTGATCGTGCGGCCTTTGACCGAGATGCTGCGGCTGGCTTGGTAGCGTTCACCAAGCGTGTGGTGCGCGGTCGAAATGAGGCGTTCCGACCGCGAGTCGTGCCGTGTCTGGGCTTACGCCGCTTCGGCGTCTGTTTCCAACCGGTTCAGGCTGTGGAGCCAACGAGCCCGAACTTGCGGAGTTTCTTGTACAGGGCCACGCGGCTTATCCCCAATTCCTTGGCGGCGCGGGTGCGGTTGTTGTTGTGCCGTGTCAAGGCTTGCAGGATCCGCTGCCGTTCGCCATGTTGTCGGGCCGAATCCAACTGGTTCCGAAGAGGGCGGCGCACAGCCAGGGGCATGGCGATTCCGGCACGGGCGGCTGCGCTGCGGATGGCGTCGGGCAGGTCCTCCACTTCCAGGACCTCGTGGCGGCACAGGGTCACGGCCCGTTCGATGGTGTTGCGGAGTTCGCGGATGTTGCCCGGCCAGTCGTAAGCGGCCATGGCGTCCAGAGCGGCGGGCGAGATCCCCTCCATTGAGCGTTTCGCGCGTTGGCCGTAGATGGCCAAAAAGTTCTCGGCCAACGGTCCGATCGCTTCGCAGCAGTCGCGCAAGGGCGGCAGGCGGAATTCGACGACGTTCAAGCGAAAGAACAGGTCCGACCGGAACTTGCCTTCGGCGACCAGCCGCTCCAGCGGCTGATTGGTCGCCGCGATGACACGGGCCAGGAACTTGGCGGTGCGGTTGGCGCCCACCGGCTCGTAGACGCGGTCCTCGAACACCCGCAACAGTTTGGCCTGTGCCTCCAAGTGCACGCAATCAATCTCGTCCAACAGGATCGTGCCGTCCGCGACCGTCGCACATTTGCCCAGATGTTCGCGGTCGGCGCCGGTGAAGGCGCCGCGCACATGGCCGAACAACTCGCTCTCCAGCAGGGTCGGCGACAGCCCGCCGCACTCGACCACGACGAAGGGTTTCTTGCGGCGGCGAGAGAGTTCGTGGATGGCCTTGGCCACGTGACTCTTGCCCGTCCCGGTCTCGCCGGTCAGAAGCACGGTCGCGTTCGATTCAGCCGCCGCCGCGATGTGATCGTACAGCTCGCGCATCGCCCGGCTGGCGAACACAAAACCCGCGACCACGCGCCCCGCTGGTTCGAAACGTTGTGCGGCGTTGGGAATCAGTCGAGCGCCGAAAGGCAACGGCCCCGGTTGCACGCGGCGGCGAACGGAGAGCAGGTCGATCAGCGCCGCCACCCGCGACAAATCGACGGGCCAACTCAGGCAGTCCAAGGCCCCCAATTCCAAGAAGCGAAGCCGCTGATAGACGTCGCCCTCCGAGAGGATCACGAACATGGGGACCGGCGCACGCCTGGCTTGTACCGCGTGGAGCAGCGCAGCCACTTGGGTCTCGTCCGACGCTTGCTGCACGAATGCGATGCTGGCAATCACACCGCCTGCTGCCATTTCCTTCAGGGCGTGATCGGGCCTGACGACCGTGGGAAACAGAAAGTCTGGCAAGAGAGCTGACAGCCCAGGCTCGATCACTTCCGCCAATACGATGGATTGGCCGACGAGGAGAACTTTGAGTTCGTTCATGGACGACGTCCCTACGAAATGCCCCTGGTATCCTCATCGCAGATTCCCTCCCCCCTTGATGCCGCAATCGTTGCAGCACGCACACAGACCGCCTCCTCTGGTTTTGCACTCGCCGTATGCCAGGCTTTCTCCCAGAACTACCTCGGATCGGAGTGCCTGGCGCGCACGGAGGATGGTTAGCCTGCAATAATTGTACTGTTCGCGAAGCTTGCGCAAGCTACGATGATTATAGCGACCTGGAAAATAGGGTATAAACCGGAGTCGCGACGGGAAAAAGACCTGATAATCTAAGAGAAAAAGCAGCGGCTTGCCCAGCGGTCATCCAGGCACTGGCAGCTTGCTGCTGGTGCCGCAGCCTCGTCAAAACGTCACCCTTCGTCCGCCGAGACCAATCCCGTGCGAATTGCGAATCGCACCAGGCCGGCAATGTCGTGGATGTCCAGTTCCTGCATCAATTGAGTGCGATGGGTCTCCGCCGTTTTCTGGCTGATGTCCAGCTTGTGGGCGATTTCTTTGGTCGTGGCTCCCTCGGCAATCAACTGCAGTACTTCGCGCTGCCGCGGCGTCAAGCGATCGAGAGGATTGAGCGGGACGTCGGCTCGCCGGACGTATCCCTCGATCACGTGTTTGGAGACGGCGGGACTCAGGTACGTCTCTCCCCGAGCCACGGCCCGCAGCGCCAATTCCAGCTCTGCGGGGCTGATGTTCTTCAGGAGGTATCCCGCAGCGCCGGCCTGCAGCGCACGCAGCACGCACTCGGCGCCGGCGTTCATCGACAGGATCACGGTCCGCGCACCGGGCGCGACGGCAGCCAGCCGAGCGGCCGCGTCCACGCCGTCCAGTTCCGGCATCAGGACATCCATCAAGACCAAGTCCGGTTGCAGCGTGGCCGCCAGCCGCAGCGCTTCTCGGCCGTCGCCGGCCTCGCCCACAATCTCAAACCCGGAGAGGTTCTCGATCAAGGCGCGCAAGCCCGCCCGCACGAGCTGGTGATCGTCCACCAACAAAATCCGCGTGCTTCTCATAGCTCCCTCCCCGGCAGCGAGACGTGGGAGCCTGCTGCGCCCCTGCGGTCGGGGGCGACGTCCGATTCGCCTTGCCTCTCCAGCATCGCCCGGCCGAAAGTGATGTCTTCGGCGAAACGGTCCGCCAGCGGCAAGCAAACTTGAATCATCGTTCCCTGTCCGGGGGCCGATTCGATATGGCAGTCACCTCCAAGCAACTCGACGCGCTGCCGCATCGCCGTCAGCCCCCATTGTGGTGCGCGGTTGGCGGGCGGCTCAATCGCTGACGGATCAAACCCCACGCCGTCGTCGCGAATCGTTAAACTGACCGCCTCCGCGTCCTGCCGCAGTTCCACTTGAACCTGGCGGGCAGCAGCGTGCTGGATCACGTTCCGCAAGGCCTCCTGGGTCACGCGGAAACAAGTTGCGTCTATCTCGCGCGGCAACGGCGTCCACGCGGTCGACGTGATCACTTTCACGGCCAGCCCCGTACGTTCGGCCTGACGATCCAAGTAGGATCGCAGGACGTCCGGAAGCCTCCCGTCGCCGAACATCGAGGGGGACAATTCCAGCGACATGTCGCGCACATGCTCGCTCGCCTGGTGGGCAATCGCCAGACATTGCTGCACGTAGGCCCCCGCGTCCGGACCACCGATCGCCTCGGCCAGGTGCAAGTGCACGCACAACGCCGCCAAAAGCTGGCAGACACCGTCGTGCAGGTCCTCGCTCAAGCGGCGGTATTCGGCCTCTTGCGACGCCACCAACGACTGCATCTGCAGTTTCATTTGCCGCCGCCGCTGCCACTCGTCGGCCCCATCGTGCTTTGCCGACGGAGGGCAAGTTTCCGCGGCGTGCAAACCGGCCTTGGCCTTCCGGCGCCGGGCGAACCACGACACGAATACCCCGATCATTCCGGCGCCCAGGACGCTCGCTGCCAAGGCGGCGGCCAGCCAGCGGTCGATCATTTGGTCCACCTCCTCGTGCGGGCCGCGGCGCGCAAACCAGAACGGAACAAATCCTCCTTTGCCACTTTGAGGCTGCGCCGGCCGTCCTTCCTTCTCGTGGCAGGCGGCAGACGCGGCATCTCGGTATTCTAGTGAGTCCCATTCGTTCGCAGTAGGGCGCAGCGCCAGCCAGCATGTTCACGAGGCTTGGCCAGCGACTGCTAAGTGGACAGGTTTCCCGCCTTGCCGAGATTTAGGCAGCTTCGGAAACTTGTCCCATATACATGAATCATTTGGACCGGGAAGACTGTGACAATGCCTGGCGGTCGTCCGCGAGAAGGTCAATGTGGTCAAGACGTTAGAGAATGCCAGTGACGGCAGACGCCTCAGCAGTACTGCGATGGTCGATGGTCCGGCCGAACGCGACTTGGCACAACGAAGCGGCGGACTCATGCTCTGCGTGGTGGGCAACCCATAGTCCGAAGATGGATGTAGCATAGGGAACGGGGATTGGCTACACTTTTCTTGAAGCAATAGTGTTGATGTGCGTCTCTGTACAATGTTGTGAGCGGGAGGTCGTGCCGGGAGTTGCCGACTGCGCACAGGGCCGGGTAGCGACTCGTATGCTGGATTGTCGACGTCGGGATGGGCGCGCTGATGAGCGAACCAAGAACCGGGTTTCAGAGCTTGATGGAGCAGATCGCCGCGGGGTCCGAGCCTGCGGTGGAGAGGCTGCTAGGCTTGTACGGGAACCACCTGTGCCGCGCCGTGCGGCGCCGGCTGAATCGCGCCTTGCGTCCGAAGTTCGATACGAGCGATTTCGTCCAGGCCGTGTGGGCTTCTTTCTTTTGTGACCGTGGCCAGTTGGCGAGGTTCGAACATTCGGGCCAATTGGTCGCCTTTCTGACGAGGATGGCGAACAACAAGATCGTCGACGAGTGTCGGCGCCGGCTGGAGACCAAGAAGGCGGACGTCACCCGCGAGCGTTCGCTCGCCGACGCTGGTTCGGAAGTGATGGAGCTTCCTGGCCGAGAGCCGCGGCCCAGTCAAGTCGCGATCATGCACGAACAGTGGGAACAGATGAGGGGCGGAGTGCCGTCCCAGTACCGCGAGATTCTGGACCTTCGCGCTGCCGGCGAAACGTTGGAAGAAATCGCCTTCCGGCTTGGTGTCAACGAGAGGACGGTTCGCCGCGTACTTCGCCGACTGCGCGGTCGGATGGAAGTGGGAGAATGAGCGTCGATCTCGCCAAATCCGACCGAAACGCCCTCGACGCCGAGGAAGCCAAGGCCTTGGCGTCGGAGATCATTGCTTGTACGAGCCCTGATGAAGCATTCGACGCGGGTTTGATCCTGGAAAACCATCCGGGGCTGGCGGAGCATCGGTCCGTCGTGGTCGATCTTGCCTACGAGGAATTCTGCCGGCGCGTCGAGGCGGGCGAAGCTGCCGACCCGAAGGAGTTTGCGCGACGATTCCCCGGTGTTGCTCAGTCGCTCCTCAAAGTGCTGGAGGTTCACGAGTATCTGGAGCAGCATCCGAACGCCTTCGTCAAAAAGCCATCGCCGGGTTGGCCGGAGGCGGGAGAACAAATCTCCGGTTTTACGCTCGTCCGCGAAATCGGCAGGGGAGGCTTCTCTCGCGTGTTCTTGGCGCGGGAGAAGGGCCTGGGAGATCGAGATGTGGTGGTCAAGATCTGCAAGCAGGCGAACCACGAAGCCGCCTGGTTGGGACGGTTGGAACATCCGCACGTCGTGCCCGTCCACTCGGTGAAGCTCCTGCCTCGGCGCGGCTTCACCGTCATTTGCATGCCCCACCTGGGCAGCGCGACCTTGGCCGACGTGATCAAAGAGGTCTTCGAACCCGAGAACCCAAGCCAGCGAGGGGCCGCCGTCCTGAAGGCTATCGAACGTGCGAATCAGCGGCACGGTTTGCCAAGGAACGAACGAGAGGTGGATTTCGCCAAGCTGCACTGGACGCTGCGCCGCGGTTCCTATGCCGAAGCGATCGTGGAAATCGGGGCCCAGATCTGCGGCGCCTTGGCCTACGCGCACGGCAAGGGCATCCACCACTGCGATGTGAAGCCGTCGAACGTCCTGCTGACGACCGCAGGACGGTCCCTGCTGCTGGATTTCAACCTGTCCATGCAGCACGGAGGGTCGGGCGCGATCGTGGGCGGAACCCTGCCCTACATGGCCCCCGAACAGTTGCAGTTTTTGCTGGCGGCCAAGGGCGAGCATCTCCCACAGATCGACGCTCGCAGCGATCTGTTCGCGTTCGGTGTGACGATGTTCCAGACGCTCACCGGCAGGCTGCCTTTTTCAGCCGGGGACCCCTCCGACGCGAGGGAAGAGTCGGCACGCCGGCTGCTCGATCAACAGCGTCAAGGGCGTAATCTGCGCGGCGAACTGGAACGTGTGGTCAGCCCCGCCGTGGCCCGCGTGATCAGCCAATGCCTGGCCTTCGACCCGGACGATCGTCCGGCCTCGGCCGAAGATGTGGCTCGTCGCTTACGCGATGATTTGCGGGTCGTCCCTCGCGCTCGGCGCTGGGCCTGGTCGCACCGGCTCGCGGTGACCGTCGCCGCGTTGGCCTTCGTCCTGGGCGCCGCGTCGGTGAACGCCGGCTTGGCCAGACGTCACTTCTTTTACTGCCGGCAAGGGATTGAGCGGTTCGAAGCAGGCGATTTCTCGGCCGCCATTGGATGGCTCGACTGGGCCATCAGCGCCCGCGGCGATTACTGGGAGGCCTACGTCTTGCGAGGCGATGCCAAACTGCGGGCTTCGCAAGGCGAGGGCTTGGACCCATCGGCGCGATCACAGTGGCTGACCGACGCCAGCAACGACTTGGACAAGCCCCAGGGCCAAACACTCGACGCCGAATGGAAGCCCCGTTTGGCGGATTGTCTGACCGAACTGGGAAATCTCTGCTATCAGACGGGGATGGATTGCTTGGACGCAGGCGAGTGCTCCGCCGCCGGCCAGTGGTTCGAACGCGCAATCGGCGCTCGCAGCGGCTTTGTTCAGGCGGTACTCTTCCGCGGCTGGGCCGACCTGAAGGAGTCACAACGCGCGGACCTTGACGACGCGGTGCGTTCCCGCCTGCTGCGCTCCGCTTGGGAGAGCTTGCAGGAGAGCTGGAAGCAAACCGAAAGTGCCGAGTCGGCGGCCAGCCTGGCCTACTGTTGCGCTGAAATGGGAAATAGGGACGAGGCCGCGGCGTTTTTTGACAGTGCTGCAAAGCGTGGCCTCAAGACACCCGCCGTGCTGAACAACCTCGGCTATTCTCTGAGCAAACAAAGAAAATTCGAGGAAGCTACGGCGCGACTCCGGGATGCCATCCGGCTGGAACCCAAATTGCAGGCCGCACACCACAATTTGGCGGAGGCGGAATGGAAGTTGGCGCTCGAGGAGTTCACCAAAGCCAAGGCATCGCGATCCCTGCCTTCTAAGGACGCGGCGGCTCGCCAGGAAGCCAAGGACGCGGCAGCTCGCCACGAAGCACGGGGCATGGAGCTTTACCGGTCCGCGTTCAAGCACATCGACACTGCGCGGCGAACGGGTCCGCGGTCTACCGATTTGGCGTTCCTGGCTGCTCGCATTTACGCCGACGCTTCCGCGGCGTTTCAGAAGAACCCTGACCCGGCCGTCAAAGCTCAGGGGAATGAACTTTTGGAACAAGCGTGGAAATCCTGCCAAGCGGCCCTGGAGCTTTCGTTGGACCCGCACACGCTCCAACAAGAAGTGGCGACGTACGCTCCGAAATTGGCCCAAGATCCCCGGTTTCGGCAACTGCTGACGACGAGTCCCGGTGCGGCCGCGCCCGTTCCCGCCGCGCTGCTGGTGGACGTCTATCCGGATGTCCGAGAGCGACTGAAATCCACGGCGGATGGACAATCCGGGCTCCGGCCCCTCCAACCCTGGCGGTCGCACGGTATCCGTTGATTTTCGGAGATGCCGCAGAACCCGCGCAGTTCTTTCCGGCGGGTTCTCTTGTCTTTTCGCCACGGTTGATCGCCCGCACGGCAACGAAATCCCGATCTTTTCTTCTTTTCTTGTCCGCTCCCCCGGCCGTTTTTCGACTGCCCCTATGTGTGCCTCGCCGCACGTCCCGCGTACAGTGAGAGGCGCGCTCATGTTCCTTCGCAGGCCACGAGTTCTTTCAGTTGGGGGGGTAACCATGTCTGTCATCGGCTTGTTGAGATCCATCTCTCGCCAGAAGGCGCGTCAACGTTCTTGTTCTTCACGCAGCCGCCGGGCGGCTTTCCGCCGCGAGCTGCGCATCGAGGCCCTTGAGAGTCGGCTGCAACTCAGCGTCGCTTTGTCCCTGTCCGAGCCGCATCTGGTAGAGGACACCTGCGTGCCGGTCGACCGCGAGGCGGCGGAAGTCAGCATCACGGAGGGCTTGGGCGAGCGTGATTTGGCAGGTACCACCCTCACAAAAGTGGAGCCGACTCTTTCGAAAACGCGCATTGCTTCCCGCCTCTCCGCCGCCGGCATCCTGTCGGCCCGCGATCTGACCGCCGTCACCAAGCTGCTGGCCGAGGCCCGCACGATACTCCAGAACCAGGTAGCCGCAGATTCACCGGCGGTCTGTTATCCCGTCGAATCGGCCATCGCCACGGGCGTCGCAGAGACACTCGCCCCCGAACCCTTGGTCTCCTCAGATAGCGGCGGACCGTCTTCGCCCGACCTCGTGCAGGCGCCGGAGACGGCAACCCCAGCCGACGACCCAAGCACGGATCAGGTTGCCCTGGTCGCCGATGGCGAAACGGACGACGGGACCTTCGACGCGGGCATGGATTGGGAGATTACCGAGGATTCCGGCGACGCAACTTTGCCGGATCCGGAGGAGGCAGAGACCGAGCCCACGGAAAACACCTGGACGGAGCCTGGTGATCCTATCGAGAACCCGATCGTCAATGAACCGATCGAACAGCTGACGGATCCGGTCATCACTTCGTTCACGGCAACGCCATCGGCGATGGGCGACGTCTGGGTCCTCCAAGGCACGGTTGTCCATCCCATGCCCTGGACTCTGACGATCGTCTTCGGCGGCTTGTTAGCCGGGGAGTCCACCAGCGTGAACACCGACGGCACGTTCTATTGCAGTTTTCCGCTGCCGCCAGACGCGATCGGAACCGTCACCGCGCAAGCGATCGGGCCGGACGGAGCGGGTTCCAACGTATGGCCTTTGCCCCTCTGACACGTGGCGTTCTTCCCGTTCCCCATCCCTTGCGGCAAGAATTCCAGAAAGTAGACCATGCGATCCTCGTCGCTCGCTTCTCGTGATCGGCAGCTCGGCCGTGAGGCCTCGGAGAGCAACCTACCTTCTGCGGTGCGGGATCCGTCCGTTGCCGGCTCGTTGACGAAGGTCGTGCGGCGGATCCTCCGGACCCAGGCTTGCCGCACGGCCTTCCAGTTGAGGGTCTTGGCGGAGGCACGCCGGCTGTTGGATGAACACCTTTGCGAACTCGCCAGGGACACCTTGGAACGGCTGGTCGTCGGCCAGTTGCTGGGAAACCGCCAGGAAGAGTCAGAAGAGTCAATGGGGTTCGCCGCTCAAGCCGTCGAGGCCATCTGTCCGCCCACGCTCCTGCCTTTGTCCCACTCGACATTGACATGCCACTCCACAGCAGACTAAGGATCATTTGATGAGTGCGAAACGTCCGATGGAAGTTCGCGCGATGGCGTTGGGGCGAGAGGTTCGCCGTCCCTTGAACGGCATCGGCAGCACGCTGTCGTGGCAGGACGAGCGCCCGCACCGTTGGATCGCGTTGCGCCGGATCCAGCGACGCGCCGAGGCGGTGATCGTGCAAGGCGCGCTCGCCGGACTGGTTCTGGCGGCTTTCGTGGCGGACGCCTGCGCGCCATGGGGCGCCGCGATGTGGCTGCTGCACGCCATCCCGTTGGCGCTGTGTCATCTGACCTCGCGCGTCAAGCAGCCTCGGGCCCTTGCGGCCGCCAGCACGGTGCTGATTCTTGCCGCCTGGTTCCTGAGCCCGCACGATTTCTCCTGGCCTGTCGAAGCCTTCAATCGCGGCGTGTTCGCGTGCGTCCTGTGGCTGGCTGCCGCGTGGGTGGTCCGCTCCAGGAGGGCGGAGGAGGCAAGGCAGCAAAGTGAGGCACGCGAGAGGCAGTTGAACGATACCCTGGAGCAGCGGGTCCGCGAGAGAACCGCACGACTGGAAAGCGCGAAACAGGAACTGGATGCCTTTGCCTACTCGGTCTCGCACGACCTGCGGGCGCCGCTGCGGGCCGTGGACGGCTTCGCACGCATCCTGGAGGAGGAGCATGCTTCGCAGCTGGGCGTCCAGGGGCGGCGTACGCTGGCCGTGGTTCGAGCCGAGGCCGGGCGCATGGGCCGGCTGATCGACGACTTGCTCGACTTCTCGCGGCGGGCGAGGCAAGAGATTCGGCCGTCGGAAACCGACATGACGGCGCTGGTGCGCGAGGCGTTCGATCAAGTGAAGGGCCGCACGGCGGATCGAGAGGTGGAGTTCCAACTGGGCGAACTGCCGGCGGCGCGGGGCGATGCGGCTTTGTTGCGGCAGGTTTGGGTTAATCTGCTCGACAACGCCCTGAAGTACACTCGGCATCGTCCCCGCGCGCAGGTCTGGATCTCCGGGACGAGACAGGGGGCCGAGAATCTTTACTCCATCCGAGACAACGGCGCCGGCTTCGACATGAAGTACGCGGGCAAGCTGTTCGGCGTGTTCCAGCGGTTGCACCGCAGCGAAGAATTTGAGGGCGCCGGGGTGGGCCTGGCGCTGGTCCAACGCATCATCCGGCGGCACGGCGGACGCGTCGGCGCCCAGGCCCAAGTGGAACGGGGCGCTACGTTCTATTTCACTCTGCCATCCACGGAGACGGCCGAGAAAGGCGTTGAGGATGGCAAATAAGCCGCCGGAACGTCTGCGGTCCGCGACGGAGGTCCATCCATGAAGGCAGGGCTGTCTGAAAACGTTTGCCGCGCTGAACCTCTGCGAGTCCTGATTGTCGAAGACTCCGAACTCGACGCCGCGCTGATGCTCCGCGAACTGGAGCGTTTTGGCTTTTCCGTCGCAGGGCAGCGGGTCGACACGGCTGCCGGTCTGACCGCCGCCCTGGACAGTGGGTCATGGGAAATCGTGCTGGCGGACTTCTCGCTGCCTTGCTTCAGCGGCATGGAAGCCCTGGAACTGGTCCAGGCCCGCGCTCTGGATCTGCCTTTCATTTTGGTTTCCGGCACGATTGACGAAGAAACGGCCGTGGCAGCGACGCGCTCGGGGGTCAGCGACTACCTGCTGAAGGACCGCCTGGCGCGGCTGGGATCGGCCGTCGAGCTGGCGCTGCGCGAAGCGGACGAACGGCGGTCCCGGCAGCAGGCCGAAGACGTGTTGCGGCGGTTGTACCACGCCGTGGAGCAATGTCCGGCGACCGTTGTGATTACGGATCTGGAGGGCCGTATCGAGTACGCCAATCCCCGCTTCACGGCCGTGAGCGGATATGCGCTGGAAGAGGTCCGCGGGCGGAATCCGAGCATCCTGAAGTCCGGACAAACGACACCGGCCGAGTACGCCCGGCTGTGGAAGACGATTGCCTCGGGCGGCCAATGGCGTGGAGAGTTCGCCAACCGCACCAAGGATGGCCGGTTGTACTGGGAAGCCGCCGCCATCTCGCCGGTCCGCGACGGCACGGGCCGGATCGCGTATTACGTGAAAGTCGCGGAAGACGTCACCGAACGCAAGCGGGTGGAGGAAACGCTGCGGAAGCTGGAATCGCAACTCCGCCAGGCTCAAAAAATGGAAGCCCTCGGCGAGCTGGCGGGGGGCATCGCCCACGACTTCAACAGCTTTCTCGGCGCGATCATCATGAATGCCCAGCTGGCGCAGGCCGCGTGTCCCGCCGGCTCGATGCCCGCCGAGCACTTGGACCGCGTCATCGCCGCGGGCCGGCAAGCGGCCGGCCTCGCCCGCCAGATGCTGACCTTCAGCCGCCGGGACGAGCAGCCGCGCCGCCCCCTGCAACTGGGTCCGGTCGTCCAGGAGACGTTGCGGCTGCTGGAGGCCACTCGGCCGGCCCAAATCGAAGTCGAAGTCAAGATCTCCGGCGACGAGCGCGCCGTGTTGGCCGATGCGAGGCAAATCCAAGAGGCCGTCATCAATCTCTGGACCAACGCCTGCCACGCCTGCCGTGACGCGGGCGGGCGGATCGTCGTGTCCTTGACGGATCTCGACGTGGAAGGCCGAGCCTCCGGCCCAGATCGCGAATTGCCTGCCGGACGCTACGTCCGCTTGACCGTTCGGGATACCGGCTGCGGAATATCGCCGGAGGCCCAAGAACGGATCTTCGAACCTTTTTTCAGCACGAAACCGGAAGGGAAAGGCACGGGCTTGGGCCTACCCGTAGTGCAGAGCATTATGCTGGCCCACCAGGGTTCGATCGCCGTGGAAAGCCGTCCGCAGGAGGGCACTGCGGTGCATTTGCTGTTTCCGGAACACGCGCCCGAAGCCGCGGTGATCGGCCTCCCGGAAGCCGTTCCCTGCGGCCGCGGCCAGCGGATCATGTTGGTGGATGACCATGCGATCTTTCGGGATGCCGTGCAGCGAATGCTGGAGAGCCTGGGTTACCGCGTCACCGCGTTTGGCAGTGCCCGGCAAGCCCTGGCTGCGTTTCGCGCACACCCCGACGACTTCGACTTGGTCTTCACGGACCTGTCGATGCGCGAGATGAACGGCGCGGAGTTGTCGCGCCAACTGCTGGACGCTCGCCCGGCGGTCCCCGTCATCCTCAGCAGCGGATACGAACTGACGGGCTTGGCGGAGCAAGTCCGCAGCCTCGGCGTCCGCGACGTGCTCACCAAGCCCGTCCAGCGCGTTCGACTGGCGGAAAGCGTCGCGCGGGCATTGTCGCCGCGTCCGGCGAGCGCGTAAAAACCGCGGAGCTTTGGGCCGTGGAATTGACAGCTGCAGGGATGTCTGTCAAAACGTCGGACATGAAATCAACGCCAAGACGAACCTCGAATCTGAACACGCCCCGATCCAGATCCTCGGTGGCCCAGTCTTTCACCGTGCGCGATCTCAATCGCAGGTCTGCCGCCACCATTGGCATCGACACGCGCGAGTTCTTGTGACTTGGAGACCGCCGCATGACCGCGCCCGCCGACTTGTTCAGACTTGTCGACCAGTTTCGCGAGAACCGCGAGACGTACCTGTCCGACGCGTTCAACGAAACCGCGTTGCGCTTGCAGTTCATCGACCCGCTGTTCGAGTTGCTGGGCTGGGACGTCTACAACCGTCAGGGCTACGCCGAAGCGTACAAGGACGTGGTCCACGAAGACTCGCTGAAGATCGGCGGCTCCACCAAGGCTCCCGACTACTCGTTCCGGATCGGCGGCGTGCGGAAGTTCTTTGTCGAGGCCAAGAAGCCGTCCGTCAAAATCAGCCAGGAAATCGCCCCGGCATTCCAGTTGCGGCGGTATGCCTGGTCGGCGAAACTGCCGCTGAGCATCCTCACGGACTTCGAGGAGTTCGCCGTGTACGATTGCCGCGTGCGGCCCGAAAAGACGGACAGCCCGTCCACAGCCCGGACGCTGTACGTAACCTACGGCCGGTACGCGGAACGTTGGGACGAAATCGCGGCCATTTTTTCCCGCGAGGCGGTACTCAAAGGCTCGTTTGACCGGTACGCGGAATCGACCAAGAAGAAGCGCGGTACGGCGGAGGTGGACGCCGCGTTTTTGGACGACATCGAACAATGGCGGACCGTGTTGGCCCGCAATCTGGCGTTGCGCAATCCGCAACTGTCCCAACGCGACTTGAACTTCGCCGTCCAGAAAACCATCGACCGCATTGTCTTTTTGAGAATCTGCGAAGATCGGGGCATGGAAACCTACGGGCGTCTGCACGCGTTGCCGAACGGCCCGAACGTCTATCCTCGGCTGTGCGAGTTGTTTCGCGAGGCGGATCACCGGTACAACTCCGGCCTGTTCCATTTCGCCAAGGAGAAGGAACGACACGAGACGCCGGACGAGTGGACGTTGTCGCTGGCCGTCGACGACACGGTGCTGAAGGACATCATCCGCAAGCTGTACTACCCGGAAAGTCCCTACGAGTTCTCCGTCATCGGCGCGGACATCTTGGGGCAGGTCTACGAGCAGTTCTTGGGCAAGGTGATCCGGCTGACAGCCGGGCATCAAGCCAAGGTGGAAGAGAAGCCGGAGGTGCGCAAGGCCGGCGGGGTGTACTACACGCCCACGTACATCGTCGATTTCATCGTCAAGAACACCGTCGGCAAGCTGCTGGAAGGCAAGACGGCTCATGAGGTCGCGGCCCGCACCGCGACCTGGAAGCCGGCCAAGGGCGGCCGGCCGCTGAGCGTCCTGGACCCGGCCTGCGGCAGCGGTTCGTTCCTGATCGGCGCGTACCAGTACTTGCTGGACTGGTACCGCGACTGGTTCGTGGCCGGCGATCCGAGCCGGCACAAGGACCGCGTTTACCAGTCCCAGAAAGGCCAGTGGCGGCTTTCCACGACCGAGCGCAAGCGGATTCTGCTGGACCACATCTACGGCGTGGACATCGACCCGCAGGCCGTCGAAGTGACCAAGCTGTCCCTGTTGCTGAAGGTGCTGGAAGGCGAAACCAAGGAGACGCTGCAACGGCAACTGTTCGCCAAGCAGCGGGCGCTGCCCGACCTGGCCGACAACATCAAGTGCGGCAACAGCCTGATCGGGCCGGATTTTTACCACGACAGACAGCTCGCCCTATTCGACGAAGACGAGCGTCTGCGGATCAACGTCTTCGACTGGAAAACAGAATTTCCAGAGATCATGCAATCAGGCGGTTTCGACGCGGTGATCGGCAACCCGCCGTACATCCGCATTCAGACGCTGAAGGAATGGGCGCCGGTCGAGGTCGAGTTCTACAAAGAGCGATATCGTGCCGCCGGTCACGGGAACTACGACATTTACGTGGTCTTCGTGGAACGCGGCGTGGATCTGCTGAACGCGGCGGGGCGCCTGGGGTTGATTCTGCCGCACAAGTTCTTCACTGCGGAATACGGTACACCGCTGCGCACGGCGTTGACGCAAGGCCGGCACCTCGACCACATCGTCCACTTTGGTTCCCAGCAAGTTTTCGCTGCTGCGACGACTTACACGTGTCTGCTGTTTCTCACCAAGGCCCGCAGTCGCCGCTGCCGATTCGTTCGGGTCGAGAACCTCGATGATTGGATCAAGACGGGAACAGGACTGAAGGGAGAATTGCTGGCGGAGGAGATCAACGGCGTCGCCTGGAACATACAGGTCGGCCCTGCTGCGAAAGTGATGAAACGGCTGGGGAAGGCCCCCTCCAGACTCAAGGACGTGACGCATCTGTTCGTCGGTCTGCAGACGGATGCGGACGACGTGTTCCTGATGGAGGAAGTGAAGCGTCAGGGGGAACGGGTGCTGTGTGCGTCGGTCGCCACGGGTAAGAACCACTGGTTTGAAGCCGGCCACCTGAAGCCCTTCCTGAAAGGCTCGCTCGACATCCGGCGGTACAGCTTTTCCGGCTCAGCCAAGCACCTGATCTTCCCATACCGGAACACTGCGAAGGAGTCCCTCTTGATTCCCGCCGGCGAGTACGCAGAGCAATATCCGCTGACGTGGGCCTATCTGCTGGAGAACCGTCCGCGTCTGTCGCGCCGGGCGAAGGGGACGCTCGGGTCGGCCTGGTATGGCTACGTGTACAAGAAGAACCACCTGCGTTTCGAGCAACCCAAGATCCTGGCTCCGGCCATCGCGCCGGGCGCGTGCTTCGCGTGGGACCAGACGGGCTGCTATTACTTCGTCGGAAGCGGCGGGGGCGGCGGGGGTGGCTACGGAATTGTCCTGCCGCCGGATTCTTCCTGGTCGCCAATCTACTTGCTCGGTCTGCTGAACTCGTCCCTCACCACGTTCTGGCTCAAGCAGACGAGCAGTGTCTTCCGGGGCGGCTACCTGGCCCTGAATCGGCAGTACATCGAGGGCATTCCTCTCATTCCACCACCGCCCGCTTCTTCCTCCCCCAGGTCCGTCCGCCAGCGGCTTGAGACGTTGGTGGAACAGATGCTGGCGTTGCACGCTCAGGCCGGTGGGTGGACGCCGCAGGAGCAGACGGCGCTCAGCCGTCAGATCGCCGCGACGGACCGCGAGATTGACCAGTTAGTCTACAAACTGTACGGCCTGACGGACGAGGAGATCCGCATCGTCGAGGAGTCCAACCATCTCCTACGATGAAGACGTGGGGAATGCGGACCTCACGAGGTTCCACACGGCGGCAGCCATGCGGTGATGGCCTGCCTGCGTCAAGTGAATGGTATCAACGGTCGAGTCATTGGCAGCAAGGACTGACAGAAATACCCGCTTGGGCACAAGGGCGACGTCGTGTTTCCGAGCGAGCGAACGCTGAATTCGCCCGTATTCGGTCCGGAAAGGAACAAGAGGGCGGCCGGCAGAGTTAGGGTAAGCGTTCGCATGGTCGTGTCCGCTAACGTAGGGTTGAGGTGGCGGGTCACAGCATCAGGGCGGCCAGCGTAAAATAGAACAACAGCGTGGAAATGTCTGTCAAGGCCAGCGTGATCGGGCCGGCGGCGATCTTGGGATCGAGCCGCAGGGCGTGCAGCAGGGCGGGGACGCTCAGGCCAAACGCGCAGGCCGCCAGCAAAGAAAGGAGAATCCCTGAACCGATCACGAAACCGGCCAAAGCGGCTCCCCTCCAGGCCCAGACTACCAGCCCGACCGTCAGGCCGCACGACGCTCCTAGAAAAGCCGCCGTGCGGATTTCGCGCCACAGGCTCTTCAGATACCAGCGGCGGCTCGGCGACGCGGCTCGCAGAGCTTGAATGGTCACGGTCATGGACTGAATGCTGACGCTTTCCCCCAGTCCCAAGACCAGCGTCAGGAAGAAGGCCAGCACCAGACTCCGCGCCAACGTCACCTCGTAGACGCTGGTCAGCATCGCGCACAACGTGCCGCTGCCGATCGTGGCCAGCAGCCAGGGGAATCGATAGCGAAAGGCCTTCAGCGGCGAGGCGTCTCGGACCTGGCTCAGGCGGAAGCCCAGGGACTCGAAGATCGCATCGGACTGTTCACGTTCGGCGATATCAAACACTTCCTCCGTAAACAGGCCGATTTCCACCACGCCCGTCATGCGCCACTGGTCGTCGACGACCGGGAACGCCAGAAACTTGTGCATCAGAAAGAATTCACACGCTTCAAATACGGTTGCCGTTTCGGGAATCGCGACCACTCGCCCGATCATGATTTCCGACAGCGGCTTGTCGAGTGCGGCGACGAGCAGGCGACGCGTCGGCACCACTCCCACCAGCCGATTCTCCCCATCGACCACGTAGAAATAGATGATGCGCTCGCCGACCCCGCGCTGGCGGATGGCCGCCAGGGCTTCCTGCACCGTCATGTCCTGCCGCAGCGAGGAAAAATCCTTGCGGGTATGCGCGGAGACGGGGTCGTGCAGGTGCATCGAACGCAGGGTCGGTGTCATGCTGACTTCTTTCTGAGCTTAGATAAACAGATAATGATAGCGGACGAGCCGGACGCCTCACAGCCTCTCCTGGTGCGAGACAAAGCAGAAAGAGACAGCCCACAGAGAAATAAGGTGTGACAGAAAAATGATCGGGAGAGGATTATTCCTCTTCGGTCCCTCATTTTTCTGTCACCTCATTATTTTTCTGTCAGTTTCTTCCGAATACCTTGGCTTCATTTTCCTGCCGCTAGCATGTCGGAGCATCGCGCTCAAGGCTTGAAAAAAACCGCCGCCTGCTAGCGTGTCGTCCAGAATCGACATAGCGTCATCTGTTTACCTCCGCTAGACTACGCACTTCCACGGGAAGGCTCTGGACGAGACTTGGGCCGGGGTCCGGCGCCGCCGGGCAGGGATGCCGAGGGCCGGAGCAGGCCGCGTGGGCGCAGCGCAGGGAGGTGCTTGATGGCGGGCGAGTTTTGCCGATTCTTGCAGGCTTCGGACCTGCACCTGGAACAGCCGTTGTACGGACTGACCGAAGTCCCGGACCATCTTCGCGAGTTGCTGTTGGACGCGCCGCTGCAGGCGGCCGCGCGGGTCTTCGAGACGGCGATTCTGGAAGACGTCGACTTCCTGATCCTCGCCGGCGACGTGGTCAATCCGCGCACCGCCGGCCCCAGGGCGATGGCATTCTTGCTGGACCAGTTGGAACAACTCCGCGACCACAAGATCGCCGTGTACTGGTGCGGCGGCAGGGAAGACCCGCCGGAGGCCTGGCCCGAAGCGGTGGCGTTGCCGGACAACATCCGCGTTTTTCCCAAGGGCAAAATCAAACAACTCGTCCATCGGCGCGGCGATCAGCCGCTGGCCAGCGTGATCGGCGTCAGCTCGCCGGCGGACGGCCTGGTCCCGGTAGGCGACTTCCGCATCGAACCGGCCAACATCTTCACCGTGGCGGCGGCCTGGGGCCAGACCGATGCCGCGTCCGCCGGCGCTCACAAGCAGATCGACTATTGGGCCTTGGGCGGCCAGCATGAGTCGAAGACGCTGTTTCAGGGCCCGCAGACGGCCCATTACGCCGGCAGTCCGCAGGGCCGCTGTTCGGACGAGGCGGGCGTCCACGGCTGTACGTTGGTCCAAGTGGAACATAACCGCAAAGTGCGCACCAAGTTCATCGCGACGGAGGTCGTCCGCTGGCGTTCGGAATCACTCAGCGTGACCGAGGGCGCCGGCCGCAACGATCTGCAGCGGCAACTGCGCAGCGCCATGCAACGGATCGCGTCCGAAGCGGGCGGCGCCTGCGTGCTGGTGTCCTGGGAAGTGCAAGGCTGTGAGACGCTCGTCCGCCAGCTGCGCAAAGGAGATCTGGCCCGCGAGTTGATCGACTGGATGCGCACCGAGTTCGGCCGCGCCAAGCCGGCGGTGTGGACGACGACGCTCACGGCGCCGATCTCGGCAACGATCCCGGCCGAACTGTATGAGGAGGACACGATCCTGGGCGACTTCCTGAGGGCGATCCGCGAGCACGAGGAGACGCCCGCGCGGGCCCTGAACCTGGGTGCTTTCGTGCCGGATTTGGGCAAGCATCGCGCGTTGGCTTCCGCCCTGCAGGCAGTGGATCGCGAACAGCGCCGCGCGCTGCTGAGCGAAGCCGCGGTGTTGGGATTGGATTTGTTGAACGGAGAACAATCGGTGGCGTAGACGGGAGAGACGAAGGTGAAGATTTCCGACCTTCAAATCGACGGCTTTGGCGTCTGGAGCGACCTGAAGCTGGAGCGGTTTTCCGGCGGTCTGACGGTGTTCTGCGGGCCGAACGAAGCCGGCAAAACGACGCTGATGCAGTTCATTCGCAGCGTGCTGTACGGCTTTTCGACCGAGCGCCGCAGCCGCTACTTGCCGCCCGTACACGGCGGCCGGGCCGGCGGCAGCTTGGGCGCCGTCGACGCGGGCGGCCGGTTCACCGTCCGGCGGACTCCCAGCAACAGCCTCAGCAGCGACGATCCCGGCAAGGTGGAAGTGCTCTCCGCCAGCGGTACGCGCCAGGGCTCGCACGTGCTGGCCACGATGCTGTGCGGGATCGACGAGGCGATCTATAACAACGTCTTCGCGGTCGGGCTGCGCGAGTTGCAGGAGCTGGGGACGCTGGACGATACCGAGGCGGCCGCGCAGCTGTACAAGCTGACCAGCGGCCTGGACCGCGTCTCGCTGATGGACGTGATGCGCGACACGGCCGCCGCGCGGAATCGCATTCTGGCCGCCGACGGCAGCACTTCCCAGCTGCTGGACCTGCTCCGCCAACGCGAGCAACTGCAGGGCCAGATCCACGAGTTGACGGCGCGCGGCGAGCGCTGGAGCCAACTGGCCGCGCAACGCAAAGAACTGCAGGACGAAGTTACGCGGCTCGAAGAGAGCATCGAACGGATGGAACGCGAGTCGCGGGCGGTCGAGGTGGCGCTGCAGATCCGCGAACCGTGGTTCCGCCGAATCGAGGTGCGTCAGAAGCTGTCCGAACTGGGCGAGCCGCGGGAATTGCCGGAACGGGCCGTGCCGCGACTGGACGAGCTGAACGCCCAAATCCGCACTCGCCGCGAACAAGTCGACCAATTGCAGCGGAAACGCCGCGTGCTGGTCGAGGAGGCCGCGGCCCAACCCATCAACCGCTCGCTGTGGGCGCACGCCAGCCGGATCGAAGCGATCTGCGAGCACGGCCCGTGGATCGAGTCGCTGGAGAATCAGGTCAAGCACCTGCACGGCGAAATCGACCAGCTGGACGAATCCCTCCGCGCCAAGTGGGAGAAGCTGGGCCTGTCGCCGGACGATTTGCCCGAGTTCACCCCGGACCTGTCGCAGCGGACAACAGCGACTCTGAAAGGCCCGGCCCGCGCGCTCCGCGAAGCCAACGACCGCGTGGCTGCGGCCAAGACGGACGGCGACGACCTCCGCCGCCAGGCCGAGGAAATCCAGGATCAACTGGCCGCCGAATTGGCCGAGACCGGCGAAACACAGCTGGACAAAGCCCTGGAAAAGGCCGGACACCGCGTCACGCGATTGCGCCGCCGTCTGCAGGTCGAAGAACGGCTGGACAAGCTGGACCGGCATCGCAAGGAACTGGACGAAGATCGCCGCGACTTGATGGAAGAGCAGATCCTGCCCGTGTCGACGCTCTTCTGGTGCGGCGTGCCGTTTGTGCTGGGCGTGATGCTCGTGCTGGCCTCGATCTTCTGGGAACCGGTGGCCAAGCTGGGCTGGATCATCACGGTCTTAGGGCTCGCCTGCTGGGCGATTGCCGTGATTACCAAGGTGCTGCTGGAAAAGACGATGAGCCGGGACCTGGAGGCCTGCATCCGGCAACTGGACAAAGTGAAGGGCCAGATCCATACGCTGAAAGAAGAACGCGACGAACTGGACGCCCAACTGCCCGGCGGCACAGGCCCGCTGGACGCCCGGCTGACCGCGGCCGAGGCTTACGTCAAGAAACTCGAATCGCTGACGCCGCTGGACGCGAAGATCCAGGCGGCCTTGGCGCAAGCCGAGGCCGGCAAAAGCAAGGTCGAGCGGGCGGCGGTTGAAGTCAAGGAAGCGCAGCAGCGGTGGCGCGAAGCCCTCCGCTCGCTCAAGCTGCCGGAATCCTTCCTGCCGGAACACATCCAGCAGTTCTCCGACGGCAGCGACCAGGCCGTGCAGCTCGCCCAGCGCCTGCACGCGCGCCGCGAGGAGGTGCGGGACCGCCGCCACGAACTGGCCACGATCACCGAACGCATCTCCCAGTTGCTCGACGACATCCACGTCACGCCGGCCAGCGACGATCCGCGCACACAACTGCGGCAGCTGGCGGCCATGATGGCGGAACAGAAGCAGTGGATCGAACGCCGCCGGCAACTGAAGGCGGAACATCGCGAATTGAAGAAAGCCTTCCGCGAACACGCTCGCCAATTGCGCGAACTGCTGCGCCAGCGGCAATTGCTGCTGAAGCAAGCCAACGCGGCGGACGAGGCCGAGTTGCGGAGCGAGTCGGCGCGGCAGGACAGCATCTTCGAGTTCACCGAGGAGCACCAGGAGCTGAACGAACGCATCGCGCTGGCCATCGGCAGCCAGTGTACCGAAGAGGCCGTGGGCGAAGTCCTCCAGGCTCACGGCGACGAGAAGCTCGATCAGTACTCCGACCGCCTGGTCGCCCGGTTGCAGGACGCCCAGGGCCGATTGACGCAACTGCACCAGAGCCGCGGCGAAATGAACCAGGAGATGAAAACGCTGGCCGAGGACCGGCAGCTGCCGGCGGCCAGGCTGCAGCTGGGCTGCGTCGAGGAGCAGATGCGGCTGGCCGTCCAGCGCTGGCGCCTGCTGGCCGTCACGGGGTTGATGCTGGAAGCGATCCGGCAGATCTACGAGACCGAACGGCAGCCGGAAACGCTGGCCGAGGCGTCCACCTACCTGGAGCGGTTCACCGAAGGCCGCTACACGCGGATCTGGACGCCGCTGAGCGCCGATGTGTTGCGCGTGGACGGCAGCGACGGCCAGTCCATGTCGCTGGACCTGTTGAGCCAAGGCACGCGCGAGGCGGTGTTCCTCAGCCTGCGTTTGGCCCTCTCGGCCGCTTACGCACGGCGCGGGGCCGTCCTGCCCCTGGTGCTGGACGACGTGCTGGTGAACTTCGACGCCCGCCGCGCCCGGGCCGCCGCCGTCGTGCTCCGCGATTTTGCCAACGCCGGCCACCAGATGCTGATGTTCACCTGCCATCAGCACATCATGCAGATCTTCGAGGCCGCGGGCGCGGAAATCCGCCTGCTCCCGGCCCGCAACGGCGTGGACGGTTTCGATTGGTACGACGAACCCGTGCTCCAACCGCAGGTGGCCGTGCCCGAACCGGCCAAAGTCGCCGCAGCGATCCCGCTTGCCGAGGAGCCCTCGCTCGACGAGGACGAAGAAATGGAAGAAGAGGCTTCTCCCGTCGAACCCGAGTTTGAGCCGGCGGCCGCCGAGCTGGAAGAAGGGGAATACGAAGCCGATGAGGAGGGCGCAGCCGAAAGCGACCTGGACGACGAAGAACCGCCGGACAGAAGCGAGTGGCTGGACGCCGACGGCGCCGAAGCGGACGAGGACGAACTCGCCGAGGACGAATCTGATGCGGACGAACTCGACGAGGACGCCGAGCCCATTTGGGACGATGACGAATTGAAGCTGGCCGAAGAAGATCGCGAGCCCGCCTACGCCGGTTCGGCCAAAGCGAGCGACTTCAAAACCCGCTGGTGGGAAAACGACGACGCGGCGGCGTGAAGCGAAAGAGCGGAGCGCGGTCAGGCCTGGAGTTTTCCTCTGGCCGTCAAGCACAAACGGCAAGCTGTGACCGGTTCGACTCTCCTACACCAAGAGTTGAAATTACAGAACCTGATGCGGCCGAAGGCCGGGCGGATATTCTCGAACTTCATCCAGCCCGACAGCTCGTTCACCCGGACCACCGACCGTCAGGGCTCGAATTTTGAACGGGAGGAAACGGAGACAACAGAGGGAGAAAATCGGCACTCCGTTCTCTCTGTTTCCTCCTGTTCGTCGGGTCAGTCGATTGTCAATTCGTTCTTCACGTAGTCAACGTGGAGGACGTGGTCCTCAAGAAGGCCCGTTCCGAGGAGCGGCAGCTTCCCATCGTTAGCGATGACTTGGAGCGGGATCAGTTTTCCAAACCAACTGAGATAGCAGACGAATGTCTCCATGACGACTTTCCTGCCATCGGCCAGGATTGCCTCGGTATCCACCAGGGATTGGAGTTCGAGTTCTTGGATCAGCGGCAGGGGGAACACCAAGTGTCCGTCGAAGGCTGTGTCAATCCACGCCGTCACGCTGATTCCCTGCGAGTTTCGAGTCCGCCGCACTTCAAGGTCGATCAGGGCGCGGTTGCGATCGTCGACTTTTCCGATCACGACGCGAACCCTCCAATGTGAAATGCAGCCTCATGGCCAACGCGAATGACAAACGACCTTCGATCCGGATAAGCGTTCTTGGCCGCCATTGCCGCATCGATGAATTCGTCGCCCAGAAAAAACGACTCCGATACCGGCTCGATCGCCACAAACCGGTCGCGGTGCTTGGCTTCCAGTTCGGTTTTCAGCCGGGATTCGTAGACGCGCTTGGCCTGTTCTGCAATCGACATCGCTGGTCCTTTCACGTTTCCTTGGACGCAGTGCCTGATGCATTTCCCGCTGATCTATGGTATCATCCGGCTGAATCAATGACAATGTCGGCATCGGCGTCGAGGTGTCGACGAACTATTGCGTGCATTGGAGCCGCCGATCCGGTCGGAAGCCAATGGATGCGTCTTGGGCGGCGGCCACGTGACGCCGGTCGTTCCGCGACGGCTACGCCCCTTCCTCCAGCTGCTCAATCAGCCAGAGCACGGCGTCGTTGCGGTTGAAAACCCTGCGGCCGTTGGCGAGCTTGGCGCCGGTTTCTTTCAGGCCCCACCACAGGCGATGCAGGAGGCGACTGCCGGTCGGGCTGCGGCTTTTGATTAGCTGCAGGTTGGCGTGGGCTTTGCAGAACGAGGGCGTCCCGTCCAAGCCGGGCGGGTTGTCGCACAGCGGGATTTCGATCAGCACGGTCTTGATCTGGCCGATGATCTGCTGGACCGGCGGAGCGGGCGGGAACGGGGCAACGGGCGGCGGTGCGTCGGCTCGGTGATCGGTCAGCGAGAGTTCCGGCGGGGGTTCGGGCTGCGACAGTTCCGGGGTGGGCGGCGGCGTGGGACTGGGCAGGGGCGTAACGGCTAGCGTGTCTTTGTTTACGGACACTCTGGGCATGGTGCGATCTCCTTATCGGGTTTGGTTGAAAGGGGGCTAGATCTTGCAGACGCCTGAAAATCGGCTATGCTAGTCCGGTGGGCGAAGAAGCGGTGAACGGACGTGTCAGAACACGGCTGGCTGACGGCTTCCTAGGGATTCGAATGGCGGGACGGCTACTTAGAACTGCGGCGTCCGGCGAATCACCGTTGAACGGTGTTTTTGGCTTGGCGTACACAAGAAACGAGCCTTTTC
>CAZAQY010000032.1:27026-48841 GCA_964486845.1 uncultured Pirellulaceae bacterium | reverse complement strand
AGAGCATGTCCGGGTCAGAAAAGCTGAGCGGCATAGTAGAGAACGGAAAGCGTGGAAGGAGCGGCTTGTTACGTCCCCGGTTTCTTCATCGCCAGGCTGTGCAGGACGAACACGCCGCCGACGGAGAGCAGCGCCCAGGCGAGCCAGCGGGGCGGCCGGATCTTTTTGCGGGGAGCCATCCCGCTCTGCGTCGCCAGCGAGACCGGCAGCGTCCACATCGACGTGGCTTCGGTCTTGCCCGTCTGCCGCGCTAGGAACTTGGTGCTGCCCTCGTTCAGGACGTAGGTGTCCACCATGCGAAGTTGCACGCCCAGCAGGATCAGGACCAGTCCAATCAGCAGGAATTGATTTCGATTGAGTTCCATAGCCCGCCTTTCGATAGCTCGACGCATCTTCGTCTTCTGTTATCGCTTCGTGACCGGAGACGTCTTGAGACCAACGGCCAGCCGATCGGATATGGTGGTTCTTGCAGAAATGCACCTTGGTCCAAAGATACGGAATTCGCTCGTCAGGACCGGCTTGCGTCTGGAGTTGCCGAGGTCAAGACGTTAGGCTGCAGTTTTGCGCCTGCCTGCTGCAGTTGCCAACCAACGGAGATTTCCTCATGCACGCAAAATTCTGCGTTATCGTCGCAAGTACCCTGTTCCTCTGGCTGGGTCAGGCCGTGCTGGCCGCCGGCGTGGTGGAGGTAAGCGACGACGCTTCGCTGCGTTCGGCGTTGGGGGCGGCCAGGCGATCGACATGGTCGGCTGCCACCGCGGGGTGATCGAGGAATGTACGTCTTCTGGTTCTGCGAGGACCGGACGGACGCCAGCCGCCCCGATTTGCCCGCTGCCGAGAGCGGCGGCGTGTACGGCGTCGATCCACGCCTGAAGCCTTCGGAAGATGGCGGTTTTCGCCCGGAGAACCCTCAAGCCGCCAAATTCGGCGCGTTGGCTTGGCCGCAGCGCGACGAGGTTCGAATTGCACCGCGAGCATCGTTGAATCACCTGCAGGCGGTCTTGTCGACCAACGCGATCACTATTTCCTTCCCGACCGCGTCTGCATACCGGCTCAACGTCCCGATGGTCGGATTGGGGTCCGCCGCGTTTTCCAGCCGCGACAGGTTTCCTTTCTCGATCCCCGTGCGATCGCGGATATCTGCCAGACTCAAACCGAGTGACTCGCGGGTCGCCTTCAAGGCGGCGACCGCTTCGCGCAGCCTGGCGTGATTGGCCCTGATTCGACGCCCCTGGGCCATCAATTCGGGCTTCTCCTGCTCGATCTGCTCCCGAATCCGCTGGTGGCGGACACGTTCTTCGTCTGTCAGCACCTTGCTGACACTGCGGACCTTGCGTTCTGCCACAATCTCAGTCCTCCACCTCGAAAGCCGTGACCGGGTAAAGCGTGAAATCGTCGATCTCTTCGTAGACCACACAGATGTAGCGACCGTCCGGCGTGTAGCCGAACGCAAGCGGTCTGCCCGACGAACGACTTATGCGAGTTTCTTCGGGATTCATCAACACCGCATTGACATCGTCCGGCCTCAGATCATGCTCGGCCACGTGCGCCACGTTGCCATCTTCGTCCTCAAAGTTCCAAAAAACCTCATAGTACGGCATGGCAGACCGCTCGTTCAAAGGTTATCAAAAATAACAACGCAAGGCAAGTGGAAGAAGTCACCGTGCCGGGACGAGATGGCCCTTGAAAAAAGTTGAAACGGGCGAGCAGGTTGACAGGGCACTGTACACAGACTCGGCGGCCATGCAACTGGGACATCGTCCCGCCCGACGTGTTTTGTCCACCATCCTGGACGCCCAGCGCTGATTCGCTTACGCTGATCTGGCGTTTTCTTCGGAGGCAAGACTGATGCAATACCGCACCCTGGGAAAGACCGACGTTCCTGTTTCCATTCTCGGTTTCGGCGCCATGCGACTGCCGCACCGAGGCCAGGAAAGCGACATCGACGAACCGGCAACGGCCCGGATGATCCGCGGGGCCATCGACCGGGGCGTCAATTACGTCGATACGGCCTATGTCTACCACGGCGGCAACGGCGAAGGCGCCGTGGGCCGGGCGCTGAGCGGCGGATACCGCGACAAGGTCCAACTGGCCACCAAGCTGCCGATCTGGAGCGTCGAGAAACTGGCCGACTGCGATCGGATCTTCGACGAGCAATTGGACCGGCTGCAAACCGGGCACTTCGACTTCTACCTGCTGCACTGCCTGCAGAAACCGTACTGGCCCAAATTGCGCGACTTGGGCGTGCTGCAGTGGGCCGAGCGGCAGCAGGCGGCCGGCCGCATTCGGCACTTCGGCTTTTCGTTCCACGACAGCTACGAGACCTTTGTCGAGATCGTCGATGCCTACGACTGGTCCTTCTGCCAGATCCAGTACAATTTCGTCAACGAGGAGGTCCAAGCCGGGACGCGGGGCCTGCAGTATGCGGCGGCCAAAGGCTTGGGCGTGATCGTCATGGAACCGCTGTTCGGCGGCACGCTGGCCAATCCTCCGCCAACGGTGCAGCGGATCTGGGAGACTGCCGGGAACGGCGCCCGGCCGGCCGATCTGGCACTGCGCTGGGCATGGAACAGCCCCGAAGTCTCGCTGGTACTGAGCGGGATGAACTCGCTGGAGCAAGTTCGCCGGAACGTCGCCAGCGCCGAGCGTGCAGGCGTGGGCACGCTGACGGCGGACGAATTGGCGCTGCTCGCGCGGGTCCGCGACGAGTACCAGCGGCTGTCGCCGATTCCGTGTACCAAGTGCGGCTACTGCCTGCCGTGTCCCAGCGGCGTCAACATCCCGCTGAACTTCGAACTGTACAATCAAGCTACGGTCTTCCAGGGCAGCAGCCAGGTGTTGTGCCGGAACCTGTACCTGAGCCTTCCCGAATCCGAACGCGCAACGGCCTGCGAGCGCTGCGGGACGTGCGAAGAACGCTGCCCACAGCATCTGCCGGTAGCCGACTTGTTGCAGCGGGCCGGAGAACGCTTTGCGAGTTCCAACGGGCCGGCTTAGCAGCGTTCGAGAAGAATGTGCAGTGTTTCTTGCCGGTCATCACACGGAGTGTGATGGCTACTTTGACGGGGCGACGGGGATTTCTCGAACGCTGCTTAACGTGGTTTGACAGAGACGCCTTCGGCAGTATGCTGCGGCGGTTGGTCGAGATCGAGTTGGTTGCCGAACGGCCAGTGCTGCTCCAAAATCGCTTGCTCCGCCTTCGTCCAGCAAGGGGCGTCGCTCCAGAAGGCAACCACCTTGCGGCCACCGTCGCGGTCCCGCAGCACGGATTCGACCAGTTCCTGGGGCAGCGTCACCGGCGGGCCTCCGTCGGCGGCTTGCCGGATGTCTTCCCGGCCGAAGGCCAGCGGATAGCAGACCGCGGCGCCGTTGCCCGGACGGAGGATCGCCAGCCCACGGCCGGACGTGAAATGAAACAGCAGCAGCGTGGCCTCGGACACAGGGCGCTGGTCCCGCGAAGCCAGGATGTAGCCGGCCGCCCGCTCCGGATCGCCGGCGGCGACCGCCTCGACGGCCAGGTCGTAGTACCGCCTCAGATACGGCAGCATCTGCTCGCGGTACGGAAAAGCGGCGATCAGGCGGTCCAGCCAAACCAGGTCGGCCACGGCCTCTTCGCGCAGTCCCCGCTGCAGCTGCGCCGCGACGAGGAGTTCGGCCGCCAGCAACTGCAATTCCTGAGTTTCGCGGCGATGCCGGTCGGGATAGTTGGGATCCAGATCGAATTCCTTCAAGAACGCCCGCACGGCGGCCAGCCCAGCCGCAGCGCCGGTAGTTTTCAGCAGCAAGGTCGCCTCGGCCAGTTTTCTCAGCAGCCGCACCCTTTCCTCCTGGACGCCGATCACGACTTGCTGGGCGACCGTTGTCTGCCCCAGTTCCTGCTGGGCCTCGGCAATCTGGCCTGCCAGCGCCAGGACGAGCGATCGCTTGCAGGACATCGCGATCCGCACGGCCGGGTCGTCGGCCTGGTCGCGGGCCACCGCGTACAGCCGGGCCGCTTCCTTCAGGTCGACCGCGGCTCCCGACGCCGCCCCGCCGTACAGTTCGCAGTCCGCGCGGCGCTCGCACGAGTTCGACCAGCGTTCCCGCAGGTCGCGGCGAAAACGCAGCCGGCCGGAGTGGTCCGACTCGGCATCCACCTTGGCCAACGCCTTCTCGATTTCGCCGATCACCAGATCATATTGAGCCCGAGCGATGCGCGCGTCGCCGCTGTAGCGTTCGGCCATCGCCTGTCCATGATCGTTATGAAAGACGAAGATCTGGGCGAAGTCGTTCTGGGACTTCCAGTAGTTGTCGAAACGGATGTTCCTGGCTTCTTTGAATTCCTGGCTCGCTTTGCGGACGTTCCATTGGTCCATCAGGATCCAGGCGTAGCGTTCGTGGACGTGGGCCAGCAGCGGATGGTTCAACCGGCCGGGCTCGGCATCCTGCAACAACTGCTGGGCCTGCGTCAGGGCAAAACCGGCTTCGGCGTACTTGTCGGCCGTGTTGGGGTTCACGGCGGCGCTGGCGATGCCCTCGTTCAACCAGGCTTCCGCCTGCAGCAGCAGGGGCACGGCCGGCAGCGAGCGCGCTTCGCGAAAACAACGGCGAGATTCCGCATAGTCTTGGAGGACCAGCGCGTGCAACTGCCCGCTGTCGACCAGGCACCGTGCGCGCAACGGGCAAACGGTTTGATCTCGCGAAGCGTAGGCGGCCAGTGCCGCGCCGTAGGACTTGGCCGCCGCTTCCGCCAAGGAGCGATCGTTGGTGATCGTGGCGATCTTGTGCTGCACCACGGCGCGGGTGTGCAGGTCCGCGGCGGACCACTTTCCGGAGGCGTCGATCGTCTGAACGAAGCGAGCCAGCGCGCCGCCCAGCCGGGCCGCGAGCTGTTCGTCGCCAAAATCCTGCCGGGAAACCGCCAGCAACTCCGCGACCAACGCCGATTCGGCCGGAGTCAACTTGTCTCGCGCAGGCACCACCAAGTCCACGAGCCGATCGCGAACCGCCCGGATGTTGGGGTTCCACAGCCAGTGGGCATCCTGGAAGCCGCCTTGGTCCTCCGCCCGCGGGACGCCGGCGAGCGCCACGTCGCCAGCCAACGACTCGCGGACGCTGGGGATCAACCACGGCATCTCGTCGAACCACCAGCGTCCGTTCAAACCGGGGAGCGAGCACAGTTCCGCGGACATGCTCTGCGGGTCGCCGGGCATCGTCACCGCGAGTTGGGCGGGGGTGGACGGGGTTCCGCCGTGGAAGCGCAAGGTCAGCCAAACCGCCAGCACCACCAGCAGGATCGCCGCGCCGCCCACGACTTCCCAGCTCCAGCCCGGCCGCCGCTTGGCCCCGCGGACAATGCGCGCTCCGAATCCGTCGTACGAGGTCTGTTTCGCCGCGCGGGGGTGCGTCGCCGCTTTCGCGATCGGGCCGGCTGCCACGGCGCCGCGGCCCGCAGCCGGGTTCTGCCGGCCGGCCGACACCAGCGCGGCGACCTGCCGGGCATCAGCCAGCGCCCGCAGCGCCCCGGCGACTTCGCCCGGCGTGTCAAACCGCTCATCGGGCTCTTCCGCCAGCATCAGCTCCAAAATCTGGTCCACGTCCGGCGGGCAGTCGCCGCGCAAGGCGGCCACCGATGGATGCGTCTGCTGCCTGCCCATCCTCCGCCGAGAACGCGTGTCGCCCGCTTTCATCGCGTCCGGTGTCTGGCCCGTCAGCAGGAAGAACAACGTGCAGCCGAGGCTGTAGATGTCCGCCCGGATGTCGACCGCACTGGAATCAACCCACTGTTCCGGAGCCATGTAGTCCACGGTCCCCATCGCGAAACCGGGATGCGTCAATTCCCGCGACCGGTGACGAGGATCCAATCGTGCCAGTCCGAGATCCAGGATTTTCACCGTGCCGTCGCGTGCTAGCATCAGGTTCGCCGGCTTGATATCGCGATGCACCATGTCGTGCTCGTGGATGTACTGCAGGCCGATGGCGGCTTGCCCGATCAATTCGCAGGCGGCGCCGGGGGCCAATCGGCCGTGCAGGGCGACCAATTCCCCGAAATCCCAGCCGTCGACGTACTCCATGACCAGGTAGTGAACGTTCCGCGCCTCGCCCGCGTTCAAGGCGCGAATGATGTTCGGGTGGTTCAAGCTGCCGACGGACAGCATTTCGCGTTGAAAGCGGCGCACCGCCTGGCGGTCGCCCAACGCCGGCTCCGGCAGCACTTTCAGGGCCACGATCTGGTTCAGCAGCCGGTGTTGGGCCTGGTAGACCACGCCCATTCCGCCGTGGCCGATTTCCCGCAGGATTTCGTAATCGCCCAATCGCCGGCGGACGTGTTTTTCGATGATCGCGGCGACCAGTTCCAGGTTTTCCGGGAAACGTCTCGCGTATTCCTCGACGACGGGCAGGTCGCCTTGCTGCTGGCGGGCGTGCAGCTCGATTGCCAGCAAGTCCTGCAGCAGGGCGCGTCGCCCGGCGGGCGCAAGGCGATCCAGCCAGTCCTCGATCCGGGGCCCAGCCCCCGACCGCCACGCCTGCTCGAATTCGGCGCAAATCCGGTCGGCCTCGCCCGCAGCAAAGATCGGCCCGCTGCGGTCGCTCTGTCCCTGATGTCCGTTCACGTCCCGTCCTCGGTTGCTCGCTGGCGGCACGGATCGTCCCGTATCTGGCGGTTTTTGGCAAGGCCGAAAGCCGAAGGTTGGTGCTAGTTCTCCTCCCGCAGTCTCTGCAGCATCAAGACGGACGGGCTCACCATGCGGTCCACGGCGTCCCACTCCTCCGTTGCCCCTTCCGCCGGGGACGACGCCGGCGTGTAATCCGGAAGGTGTTGCTCCAGGAATCCAACGATGCGGACCGCAGGGACGGCCAAACCGTAGCTGTCCAGCTGGCGGTTGGAATAGCTCTTGGCGGCCACGATGCCGACGACCTCGCCATGCGCGTTGCACAAGGGCCCGCCGCTGTTGCCGGGGTTGATGCGACAGTCCAACAGCAGCATGCCTTCGTCCGTCTGGTCCTCCGTGGCGCTGATGATGCCGGTGGTCAACTTGATGCCCTTCCCGACTAGGTCGCCCAAGGGATAACCGAACGCAGCGACGCGCGTGCCTCGCGAGACCGAAATGGAGCCAACGGCCAACGGCGGCAGCGAGATTCCCTCCGGGACCTGCACACGGACCAGCGCCAAATCGTGCGTCGAATCGGTCGCCACAACCTCAGCGGGAACGGGATCTTGATGTTGGGGAAGCCGGACGGCCAGTCGGCCTTCGCCCTCGGTCACATGCCGATTGGTCAGGATGTAGCCGCCCTCGCCGACCACGAAACCGCTGCCCGAACTGAGGACGTTCAGCGTCGGCGCCGCCTTTTGCAGGGCCGCGAGCATTTCTCGGATCTTGGGATCGGTGGCTTGATAGCCCAGACCCGCCTCCGCGTAGCGCTCGACCGCTTTGACGTCGTGCCGCATGGCCACCGCGGCTTGCAGGTGCATCCTCGCGCCGCGGTTGGCGTCCTTGAAGTCCTGGTTCCGTTTCCAGGCGTCCAATTCGGCGACCAACTTCTCCATCGGCTGCCGGTCCCCGTCCCGGACGCCCGCGATCTTGGAAAACCAAGCGATTTCAAAGAACGCCTCTTGATAGCCCTGGGCATTCGCTGCGTCCCACTGCTGCGACTCGTCGTACCATTTCTGGAAGAGATCCGCATAGTGTGAGACGAACTGGAGGCCGGCGAGCAGTCGGAATGTCTGCCATGCCGCAGCGGCTTTCTCCGCGCCCAGCGACAGCCGGACTTCTTCGATCAGTCCGTCCCGGCGGTCCCGGGACTTCTGCGCATCCGTCGCCTGGTCCAGAAATCGGTCTACGCCGCCGGGCTCGTAACCGAGGCGCCCGTAAGGCATTCCCGCCTTGTCGGCCACGACCACCGTCGGGAATCCCTCCACGCCGAAAGCTTCCATCAGGCGCCGATTCCGGTCCGCATCCTGAACCTTCGCCTTGGCCTCGTCGCCGCGCGGGAAATCGACGAACACCAGCACGTACTTGCCGGCCACCTGGGACTGGAAGCGGGGATCGAAAAACAGCTCGTTGGCCATCTGCACGGAGTAGGGGCACCAATCCGAGCCGTCGAACAGCACGAGAATGTCCTTGTTCGTTTTCGCGGCCTGTCGCTTCGCCGCATCGAAATCCTGCAGCCAGACGTCAAAACCCGGCGGACCTCCTGCCGCTGCGCCCGCACCACCCGCCTGGGTCTGGCTGCCGTCAGGCATGGAAAACGCGATGGGCTCCCATTTGGGTTCATACACCGTCCGCTCGCCCTCCCGAACCTGCAGCTGAACGTCCTGCTGCTGAAAGCCGCGCCGGCGGAGCACGATCTGGTGCATTCCCGGCGAGAGCCTGACGTCCAACGCGCCTCGGGCCCGGATGAAGATCGGCGTGCCATCGACGTCGATCGCGATGTTGCGGCGAGCTTCGTCGTCGACCTGGAACTCGACGATCCCCGCGCCGTCGCGGCTCTTGCGTGAAGGGATTGGTTTCGCAGTCTTGCGGGCCGCGATGGGCGTCTTCCCGGCTGCCTCCGGAGTAGCCGCTTTCTTTTCGCCGGAGAACAGCCACACCGCCAGCAGGATCAGGCCCACGATTGCCAAGGTGCCGCCGGCAGCGATCTGGACGCGACGGTTGGCGGCCAGTTGGCGCCAGCGACTGGGACCGGCCTGCCGCTGGTGGTGCGCCCGTTTGCGAGGGCGCGACGCAGCAACCGTGATGCCGGAAAACTCAGCGGCCGCTGACTCGCCGGGAAGAGGCGGTTGCGGCGGCACGACCTCGTGAGTTGGCGCCGCCTGCGGTTGGCCGGCGGCCGCGACTTGGTCCTCGACGGCCCGCTCCGCTGGCGGCGTTTCCGCAGGACCGGCGGGCGCCGGCGCGGGCAACGGAGCGGTTTCCGAAACGGCCGGCTTGTCCGGATCGACCGCCGGAACCTCGATCGGAGCGGCACAGCCGGGGCAAGAGACCGTGCGGCCGGCAGACTTCTCCGCCGCCTGCGGACCTAACCGGACCCACCGCTGACAAGAAGGACATTGGACTCGCATGACTTCTTCCTGCCTCTCCACAAAGTCCTTTGAAGCTGGCTGTCCGAGGCGAACGTCCAGTCCACCATCCCACGCGTGATTCCACGACCGTCAAACAGGCGGACGGAGATGCGCCAAGCATCGTTCGAGAAATAACTGTCCGATGTCACGTGAGCGGCACGGCGCTAGCCGCCGGTGTTGCGGCCAATCCGAAACCGGCGGCTAGCGCCATTCCGCTCACCTATTTCTCGCACGATGCTAACGCGGATACCTCTGCCGCGGAACGAGAACCAAGCCTGCAAACAACGATTCTATGGCGCGGGCTTGCCAGAGGCAAGAATCCAGTCTGAATCGCACCGCCGGCGATCTTGGGACCCGACGTGACGGCCCTCACTCCGTCCTGCGATAGACGCCTTGGCAACCCGTCCTACAACGGAACCTCTGCAACGTTTGAAAGTCCGTATCTTTGCGGTGCGAACCGCAAATGTTAAGATTCATGGGTTTGGATCGCCGTGAATGCCGCCAACGAAGATGGCGAGGCGTCCGCTCACGTCGATCCACGTTTTGATCGGCCCCAGCGATTCAGGCAAGACCAGCCTGTTGGAAGCGATGGCGACGTTTCACGGGAGTGCTGAACACGCGCTGCCGGACGTGTTCCCGGAACCGTGGTCCGGACGGGACCTTGTTCGGCACAGCGCGGATGGAGCGACGGTAGACTTCTCTGCCGAGTGGACAGCCGATATCGGCACGACGCCACACGAAGTCGCCAACTTCGCCTATCGTCTCTCCGTGAGTTTTCCTCACGAGGGTCAGACCTGCGTTGCCGATTCGGAAGTGATCCGACTTGATGCCGAATCCGCCTATTGTTTCAGTAAGGAGCCCTTGCGATGCGAATCATACGCTACTTGGATCAGTCGGGTGAGCCGCGTTATGGCTGCCAGCATGCGGACGGTTCGGCGACCGAATTGGACGGCGATCTGTTTGGTGAGTTCCGCGACAGCGGCCGCAGCGCGGCGGTCGTTAAACGGTTGGCGCCGATCGCGCCGACCAACTTGTTGTGCATCGGCCTCAACTACCGCCGGCACGCGGAGGAGGGGCGGCAGCCGATCCCGGAGTATCCGGTCCTGTTCATGAAGTCCGTGTCGGCGGTCCAGAACCCCGGCGACCCGATCCTGCTGCCCCGGCGGCTGCGCAGCGACGCCGTCGATTACGAGTGCGAACTGGCCGTCGCCATCGGCAAGCGAGGCAAGAACATCGCTCGCGCGGACGCGCTGCAATACGTGTTGGGCTATACCTGTGCCAACGACGTCAGCGCCCGCGACTGGCAAATGAACTGGGGGGGCGGCCAATGGTGCCGGGGCAAAACGTTCGACACGTTCTGCCCGCTGGGGCCCTGCCTGGTGACCGCCGACGAAATCCCCAATCCGAACGCGCTGCGGATCAGAACGGTTCTGAACGGCCAGACCATGCAGGACTGGACAACGGAGGACATGATCTTCGACGTATCGGCGCTAATCGCTTTTCTGAGCGGCAGCACCACACTGTTGCCGGGAACGGTCATCCTGACGGGAACACCGCACGGTGTCGGCGCGGCTCGCAAGCCACCGGTCCGCCTGCAAGCGGGGGACACCGTCACGGTCGCGATCGACGGGATCGGCGAATTGACCAACCCCGTGCAAGAGGAGCCGGATTAAGATCGGCAGAGGGTCCGCCCGCGTGTTACAAGGTGGTGGGGTGCTCGTTGTCCATCCCTGCGCGTCGGGCCGGGTGAGACTGCGGTTCCTGACGGAACTCGGCTACAGTCTTCGAAGTTGCGCTTTTCGGCCGGGAGTAGCCGAATTCGTGAGAATTCGGAGGGTCCGGCGGTCGCCGGGACCGGCGAAACACCCCCGAATTCTCACGAATTCGGCTGCGCGCAACTTCAAAGACCACAGCCGCTTGGCTGTCATCACGCGGAGCGTGATGGCTACTTTGGTGAGACGGCGGTTCCTGGCGGAACTCGACCACAGCCCCGGTATCCTTCGATACCGTTTTTCCGATAAACACCTGCCAATATCTGCGAATGGTTAAGAAGGGGATGATTTCAGTCATTTTGAGTGATTTTCGTGGATGACTAGGTATCCGAATCAAACGTTAGGCGTGACCTAGACTATCTTTAGGAAAATGGGTTCGCCAGGCGTCTGGGGCGGCCGCTTCCACAAGCCGGGAGTGATGGGGGCATGGCTTTGACAGCTCCGATTGATCGCAAGACGATCGAGAACATCGTTCGGCAGATCGTGCTGCAGCAAGCGGGCGGCAACGGCCGGCCGGCAGCATTCCGGCCGAACCTGGTTGTCAGCATCTCTGCTCGGCACGTGCATCTGACGGACGAGCACGTCGAGATCCTGTTCGGTCCGGGCCACAGACTGACGCCGATGAAGGACCTGTACCAGGAGGGGGCCTACGCGGCCGAGGAAACCGTGATGGTGGTGGGTCCGCGGCGGCGGATGCTGCCCACGGTGCGCGTGTTGGGGCCGACGCGGTCGCACAGCCAGGTCGAGTTGGCGTTCACCGATTCGATCTCCCTGGGGCTCGACGCGCCGGTGCGGCACAGCGGCGACATCCAGGGCAGCCCCGGTTGCGTGCTGGTGGGCCCCAAGGGCGTGGTGGAACTGAAGCACGGCGTGATCCGCGCAGCCCGTCACGTCCACATGCATCTCCGCGACGCCGAATACTACGGCGTCAAGACGGGGGACATGATGAAGCTGCGAGTGATGTCGCCCCAGTGTTCGGTGACGTTCGACGAGTTGCGGGTGCGAGCCGAACCAACCACGAAACTGGAAGTCCACCTGGACACGGACGAGGGCAACGCCTGCAACATGGATCAGGCGATCGAGATCGAGTTATTGAAGTCGGAAACGGGCGCGTGTTCCGGCTAGCCTGACAGTTGACGAAGTTGGAGTTTCATTCTTTTTGTGGGGAGAACCGGCGAGATGTCAAAGGCGATGGAAGCGTTAGGCATGATCGAGACCAAGGGATTTGTGAGTCTGGTCGAGGCCACCGACGCGATGTTGAAAGCGGCCGACGTGACGTTCCACGGCTGGGACAAGGTCGGCAGCGGATTGGTTTCGGCGTTCGTGACCGGCGACGTGGCGGCCGTCAAGGCGGCGACGGACGCGGGGGCGAATGCGGCCAGCCGAGTGGGCGAGGTGGTCAGCGTGCAGGTCATTCCGCGGCCGCACGAAGACCTGGGGATCGTGCTGCCTCCGCCGATGAAGCGGGCTGCTTCCAAGTAAGATCTTTCAGAGACGAGGATTTCCGGCGATGCAAACAGCAATTGGATTGGTGGAAACGAAGGGCCTGATCGCCCTGGTCGAAGCGACTGATGCGATGGCCAAGGCGGCGAATGTCGAGATTGTCAAGCGCGTCGGCATCGGCGGCGGCTTGGTGACGACGATCGTCAAAGGCGACGTGGGCAGCGTACGGGCGGCGGTCGAAGCCGGCGCGAACGCGGCCGGCCAGGTCGGCGAACTGGTCAGCAGCCATGTGATTCCGCGCCCGGCGGAAGGCCTGGTCGAGGCGTTCTTGTCGTGACCTGGCCCGCGACCGAAGCCAAGGGTGGGACGGATTGGCAATCCGTCCTACATTGCCCAAGGACGCCGGGAGTACAGGAGACGGAGTGCGGATCATGAAGATCTTGGTTGCCAACCTGGGTTCGACCAGTTTCAAGTACCGGCTGTTCGACATGACGGACGAGCGCCAACTGGCGCGCGGCGGCGTGGAGCGTATCGGTTCTCCGGAAAGCCGCTGCTCGCTGGACATCGGCGGCCGCCGGCAAGAACTGACGGCGCGCGTGCCCGATCACGCGATGGCGGTCCGGCAGTGCCTGGAGCAGTTGACCCATCCGGAGACGGGCTGCCTGAAGTCCCCCGCCGAAGTCTCGGCGATCGGCTTCAAAGCGGTTCATGGTGGCCGGGTGAGTGGGACGCAATGGGTGACCGCCGGCGTGCTGGCGGCGATGGAGGAGATGAATGCGGTCGCCCCGGCGCACAATCCGCCTTACATCCGCGCCATGCGGCTGTTGGCCGAGAAACTGCCGGAGATTCCGCTGGTGGCGGCGTTCGAGACCGGCTTCCATGCCACGGTTCCCGACCGCTGGCGTTACTATCCCGCGCCGTACGAGTGGGCGGACCGGCTGCACGTCAGGCGTTGGGGATTTCACGGCGCCAGCCATCGCTTCATCGGCGGCCGCGTTGCGGAACTGCTGGGGCGGGAAGACTTGCGAGTGATCTCGTGCCACTTGGGTGGATCGAGCAGCCTGTGTGCGATTCGCGGTCGAGCGAGCGTGGCCACGTCGATGGGCATGAGCCCCCAGTCGGGTCTGCCGCACAACAATCGCGTGGGCGATTTCGATCCCTTCGCGCTGCCCGTGATCATGCGGGCGACCGGCAAGACGCTCGACCAGGTTCTGGATGACCTCGCCTGCCGCAGCGGCTTGTTGGGCCTGAGCGGCGTCAGCGGCGACGTGCGGGACTTGGAGCAGGCGGCCGACGCGGGCCATCAGCAAGCCCAGTTGGCCCTGGACGTGTTCCACACCGAGACCCGCCGGCATTTGGGCGGTCTGCTGGTGGAACTCGGCGGCGCCGACGTGCTGGTCTTCACCGGGGGCATCGGCGAGAACGGCGCCCGCACGCGGCAGGCGATCTGCGCCGGCCTGGACGAGCTGGGCATTGTTCTCGATCCGGCGGCCAACGCCGCGGCCAAGGGGGAGTGCAGGATCAACGCCCCTCGGAGCCGTACGCAAATCTGGATCGTCCCCACCAATGAAGAGTTGGTCGTGGCGAGGTTGGCAAAACAGCTGTTGCAGCAGAAGGACTGAACCCCATGTTCGTCGCCAAGGTAACCGGTTCGCTCGTATCGACGCAGAAGGTCGCCTCGATGGTCGGCTACAAGCTGATGATCGTCGAGCCCTACCGGCTGGAACGAAAGGAGCGTAGGAGTCTGACCACCACCGGCCGCACGTTCATCGCCGTGGACCTGTTAGGCGCCGGCGAGGGGGACCTGGTCCTGGTCACGCAGGGCTCCAGCGCCCGGCTGACACCGGAAACCAAGAACTTGCCGCTGGACACCCTGATTGTCGGTATCGTGGACAAGGTCCACGTGGATTCGGCGTGTGTTTACTCGCGCGAAGGAGGAACAGCATGCAAATCGACGAAACACTGATCCGCAACGTGGTCGCTCAAGTCTTGGCTGAAGTGGGCCGAGTCGCTCCCGTCAGCGGCGCCGGCTACGAGGGCCGTCATGGGATCTTTACCGAGGCCAACGAAGCCATCGCGGCGGCGGCCGAGGCTTACCAACGGCTGCGCGAGCGGAGCCTGGAGGACCGCAAACGGATCATCAGCCACATCCGCCGCATCGCGATCGACCAGTGCGTCGAACTGGGCACGATGGAGATGAACGAAACCAAGATCGGCCGCTTGGAGCACAAGATCGAGAAGCTGAAAACGCTGGGCGAACGCAGCCCCGGCGTCGAGTTTCTGCGGAGCGAGGTGTACAGCGGCGACCGCGGCCTGGCGGTCATCGAGCACGCGCCCTTCGGCGTGATCGGCGCCATCACCCCGGTGACCCACTCGCTGCCCACGATCACGGGCAACGCGGTCAGCATGATCGCGGCCGGCAACACGCTGGTCGTCAACCCGCATCCCAGCGGCAAACGGGTGGCGGCCGAGGGCGTGCGGCGCTACAACGAAGCCATTCACCGCGACACAGGGATCGACAACCTGATCTGCCTGATCACCGAGCCCACGCTGCAAACGGCAGACGTGATCTTCAAGCACCGCGAAGTCAAGCTGATCTGCGTCACCGGCGGCGCCGCGGTGGCGCGTGCGGCGCTGAACAGCGGCAAGCGGGCGATCGTGGCCGGTCCGGGCAATCCGCCGGTCGTGGTGGACGAGACTGCCGACCTGGGCCGGGCGGCCCGCTCGATCGTCCAAGGCGCGTCCTACGACAACAACCTGCTGTGCATCTCCGAAAAAGAGGTTTTTGTGGTGGATCAAGTCTTCGATCAGATGATGGCCGCCATGGAGCGGACCGGCGCGGTGAAGCTCAGCGGCAAGGAGATCGCCGAGCTGACCAAGCATGCGATCGTCCAGGCAGGCGACGAAAAGCACAAACACGATGCGCCGTCCAAGGAGTTCCTGGGCCAGGACGCCGCCGTGCTGGCTCGCGGCGCGGGCCGCACCGTGCCGGAGGACGTGGAACTGCTGTTCGGCGAAACCGACGAGTCGAACCCGTTCGTGCCCGTGGAACAGATGATGCCTTTCCTGCCTTTCGTCCGCTGCCGCGACGTGGACGAAGCGATTGCCAAGGCCAAGAAAGCCGAACACGGCTTCAGGCACACGAGCATCATCCATTCGAACAACGTCCGGAACATGACCAAGATGGGCCGGGCGTTGGAGACGACGTTGTTCGTCAAGAACGGCCCGTGCATGGCGTCGCTGGGACTGGGCGGGGAAGGCTACTTGTCGTATTCCATCGCCGGACCGACGGGCGAAGGCGTCACCACGCCGCTGACGTTTACCCGCGAACGGCGCTGTTCAATGATCGACGATTTGTGGATTCTGGGGAAAGCTTAGGAGAACCGCATGCACCTGGCCCGCGTCATTGGCACGGCGAACGCGACGATCAAGCATCCGACGCTGCAAGGCGCCAAGCTGCTGGTCGTCCAGCCGTATCGGTCCGACGGCCGGACGCCGGACGGCGATCCGCTGCTGGTGGTCGATTCCGTGGGTGCCGGACGCGGGGAAACGGTGATGATCACACGGGACGGGCGATACGCGCGGGAATGGCTCGAGACCGGCGCGACGCCGGCGGCTTGGACGACAATAGGGATTAAAGACTGATGGCCGGCCAGGAATTGGATGTCGAAGCGATCGTGCGCGAGGTGTACCGCCGGCTGGAGCAGTTGGGCGACGGCGGCACGGCCGGCGTGGGCCACGGCGCCGGAACCGGCAAGCAAGCCTCGGCGAGCCCCGCCGCCGATGCGGCCCGGTTGCAGTTGGCCCATCGCACGATCACGATGTCCCAAATCGCCGGGCGGCTCGACGGCGTGAAGGAACTGCTCGTTCCGGCCGGCGCCGTCGTCACGCCGTCGGTGCGCGACGAGTTGCGGAAGCGGCAAATCTCCCTGCGCCCGGCTGACGAGCGGGCGGCGGTCGCGGCCGGTCGAGCCGAAATCGTGCTCGGTGTGGCAGGCAACGCCGACCCGACCGGGGCTGCCGCGGCTGCGGTACAAGCGGAAGCCGGCGCGGGGGACGGGATCGAGAGCCCGTGCGTGCTGGAAGTCGTCCGCCAGGTGACGCAAGCGGTCGCCGACCGGGGGCAGATCGGGCTGGTGTTGACCGGCCGGCCCGCCGTCGCGCTCTGTCTGGCCAACCGCCGAGCGAACATTCGCGCCGCGTGGGGCGTGAGCGTGGCCTCGGTCCGCGAGGCCACGAAGCTGATCGGCGCCAACCTGCTGGTCCTCAATCCGGCGCAGCACGGCGTCTCTGAACTGCGGGGCATGATCCGCGAGTTCCTAAGCGGCCGGCACGATTGCCCGGAGGACTATCGCCGGGCCCTGGGAGGGGAACCATGAGAATCGCACAAGTCATCGGCACCGTCACGTTGGGCCGCCCGCATCCGAGCTTCCAAGGAGCCCGTTTGAAGCTGGCCCTACGGCTGTCGCTGAGCAACTTGACGGGCCAGGCGGAACCGGGATACGAACCGGTGGTCGTCTGGGACGACCTGGGCGCCGGCATGGGCGACAAGATCGCCCTGGCCCAAGGCCCCGAAGCGGCGCAGCCGTTCCGGCCGGAACTCAAGCCGGTCGACGCCTACAACGCCGCCATCCTGGATCGCATCAACCTGGACGAACCACAGTAGCAGGCACGCTCCGCGTGCCGCCCGCCACGACCAAGTTGGAACCAATCGACCGAGGAAACCGAACCGATGGTCAACGCACACAAGATCAAGCAAGAAATCTGCGAAATCGGCCGCCGCATCTACGCCAAGGGCTTCGCCGCCGCCAACGACGGGAACATCTCGGTGCGAATCAGCGAGAACGAGGTGCTGTGTACGCCCACCATGCACTGCAAGGGCTTTCTCACGCCCGAAGACATCACCACCATCGACATGACGGGCAAGCAGATCGCCGGCCGCAAGAAACGCTCCAGCGAAGCGATGTTGCACCTGGAAATCTACAAGCAGCGGGCCGACGTGAAGAGCGTCGTGCACTGTCATCCGCCGCATGCGACCGCCTTTGCCGTGGCTCGCGAGCCGATCCCGCAGTGCATCCTGCCCGAGGTCGAAGTGTTCCTGGGCGACGTGCCCATCGCCCGGTACGAAACTCCCGGCGGCCAGGCGTTCGCCGACACAATCCTGCCGTTCGTGCAGAAAACGAACATCATCCTGCTGGCCAATCACGGCACGGTCAGTTACGGCGAGAGCGTGGAACGGGCCTACTGGTGGACCGAAATCCTGGACGCCTACTGCCGCATCCTGCTGCTGTCGCACCAACTGGGCCGCGTGCAGTACGTGGGCGAACAGAAAGAACGAGAATTGCTCGATCTGAAGAAAGGCTGGGGCTACGCCGATCCGCGGAACACGCCGGAGTACCAGAACTGCGACGTCTGCGCCAACGACATTTTCCGCCACAGCTGGAAAGACGCGGGCGTGGTGCGTCAAGCCTTCAACCCAGCTCCGCCCGCCGGCCCGACTCCCGCAACCGCGCTGGCCGCCGGCGATCAAGAAGTCTTGGTCCAAGCCATCACCGACCGCGTCATGGAAGCGCTGAGCAGGCAGTCCGGGTAGAGCGCCGTTTTGAGGATGTGTCCGGAGCGGTGCGAGTTGGGGTGCGGCGCCTCCAAAATGGCTGCAACCAAGCGCGGTACAGCCATTCCTCCGCGTGCCCCAGCATGCAGTGGTTCTGCGACGTGGCGGGATTGGCGTCCCGCGTCTCGACCAGCGAGGTGGTTCCGGTCGTAGTTGTTCTTGTCCGCATGAAAGAACGCCCGCTGGAACGTCTGCCGCACCTCCGCCGCCCGCCGGGCGAACGCCGCCGCCTCGTCCGGCTTGCCCAACACGCGAGCCGTCCGCTCCAGGATCGCGAGGTTGTTGTACAGCATCGCGGTGCTGGCCAGCCCCAGCGACGTCAGCTGCGAAGGCCCCGGCCCTTTCGGCCCCACGTCGCACCAGTCGCCCAGCCCGCAGGCAACGATGCCGCCGGAGAACACCGTGAACTCGGGAGCGATGCCGGGCACCATTCCGTTGTCCAACTGCGACTCGCGCATGTCGCGGCAAATCTTCTGGTAGAAGCGGGCTCCGTCGTAGTTGTGCAGGATGCTGGACGCCAACAGGTGCGAGACCTCCAGCCAGCCCGGCTTCTCGCGATGCGGGCAGTCGGTCAGCGCGCTCTTGAAGTTGCTCAAAATGGCCGCATCGATCAGCTCGTGGATGCGGTCGGCTCATTTCTTTCTCCTTGCCGGACCCAGCCAGCTCGTCAAGCCCAAGCCGGTGAAGGCTTGATGCACAGCCGCGTTCGAGAAAGAACTGTGCAGTGTTTGTTGCCGATCATCGCACGGAGTGTGATGGCTGCTTTGGCGAGGCGACGGTTGTTGCTCAAACGCTGCGGCTTGCCGGCCAACGAACGCGCCGCCACGTGGCTCGGCTACCGCAGCGCGCCGATCACCAGCAGCGCGCCGTCGGCGGCGGACAGCAGGAGGCGAGCGCCGAAGGCGACGGGCCCGGCGCCCAGCGGTTCACCGGCGTCGACCTTGGCCAATTCCTTGCCGTCCTGGCCGGAGATCATCCAGACCGTTCCGGACAGCGAGGCCAGCACCAGATTGCCATTGACACGCAACGGCCGGCCGACCAGCGGGCCGTAGGCAAGCGGGCTGGTCCAGCGCTGTTTCTGGCCCGCTTCAAACGCCAGCAGCACCTGGCGGTCCGTGGCGACGAGCACCAGGTCACCCAACGCCTCCGGTCCCCAGGCGACGCGGCCTTCGAGCGGGAATTCCTTGCCCGCCGCCAAATCGGCGGCCGCAAAGGACAACATCGTGTCATCGTTGGGACCGCGCGTGACGCCATACACCGCGTCGCCGGCGGCGGCCAGGGGCGAGACAATGTCCACTTCGAGCTGGGCTTGAGACGCCGCCTCCAGGTGCGGTTCGGGCTGGTCCTTGACGCCGACCCGAAACAGCTTCTTGCGGTCGTCGACGATCACGAACTCGCGCTGATCTGCGCCCACCGCGGCCGGCCTGAGCCAGGCGATTTTGCTGCCGGCTTCGACGGGGGGCTGGAAGGGCAGGACCTTGTTGTCGCCGGTGGCCGCATCCAGCAGCAGGACCTGGCCGTTATCCAGCGGCACGATGAGCCCGCCGTTGCCGTACACGGGCGTGGCAGTCACTTGGGCCGTGCCCGCCGCCTTCAGCAACACGTCCCGCAGACGGCCGCCGGGCGTGGCGGCGTTGGGATCGTAGACCACCACCCGCCCGCGGTCCTGGGGACTGGTCAGCGCCCAGCGTTGCTGGTCCATCGCCTGGACCTCGGTGAAGGGGCTGCCGCGTGCCGCTCCCCCGGCCGCACAGGCGGGCTGATCCACGACGCCCGCCTGAAACGCCTCCGGCGTCAACTCGAACAATTCAGCCTGCGCGGAGATGGAATGCGCCAGCTTCCGCTGCATATCCACGGCCAGCAGCGGAGCGGGGACCGCCAGGTCGACTTCCCACAGGACCTTGCCGTCGTCGGCCTGGATCGCAGCGGCCGTGAAAGCGGGCGAATCCTTCCGACGGCGAAGATGGTACAACGCGTCGCCGATCACCTGGGGCGGGGCCACGAACGCGTCCCGCTCGTCCTTGACCCACGCGCGGTTCAACCGGTTTCGCGACGTCTGCACGTCGTACTTGGTCAAGCGGTCATTGCCCACCCACAACCGGCCGCCATCGAACACCGAGTAACCGGTCGCGGGCGACTTGTAGGAGGCCACCACGGGTTCCACGATGTCCGCCACCGGTTGTTTGGCGTTGGCCGTGTTGACCTCCAGCACGCGGATGGCTCCCAAGTCCGTGACCACAATCACGCGTGCGGCTGTCTGGATCAAGGGCACCAGCACTCTCCCCGCCAGGCGGATCGGCTTCAGCGCCGGCTTGGGCGACAGCCCGTTGGCGTCGGTGGCCAGCACGTGCAGGTCGCTGTAGTCCTGGCCGCTGTTTTCGGCGATGAACAGGAAACCCAACGCCATCACCGGCGGGGCGGCCACCGTGCCGGGTTTGTGACCCAGGTAGTACACGTCCTTGCATTCCAGCGTGGCTTCATCCAGCAGGTACACGTTCGAGTGCTCGCCGACCTGGTACAGCTGCCCCTTGTCGCTAACGCCGGGACCGATTCGCAGTTTCTGAGGAATCAGGGCGAGCCGCGCCGCGTTACCCGTCTCGGCGTCGACCTCCAGCACGCGTCCGCCCTGGGTCGAGACGAGGATCTGCGAGCCTTTGATCACCGGATCGGCGAAGGGTTCGCCGATCGGAGTCCGCCATACCAGTTGGCCGCTGTCGCCCTTCAGCCGCAGGAGTTCCTGATGGCGTCCGTCCACCGCGATGACGTCCGCGCCCGGCTGCCGGGACAGCGCTTGCGGATGGGTCAGGGTGTCGGCGCCCACGGCCCGGCGCCACTTCAGCTGGCCGGTCGCGGCCTGCAATCCGTACACCGCTCCACGAGCCAGGAAGGACACCATTTGCTGGTCGCTGCCGGGCTTGCCGGCCCCGCGGCGGCTGGCCAACGCCACGCGGAATTCGGCCGCCGGTTTGTGGTCCTCCTTCATCGCGTTGACCGGCCGGCTGTCGACTTTGACCAGCGCTCGCTCTCGCTGTGTGATTCCTGACACCGCTTCGACCAGGCGGGCGTTCCGCTCCAAGCCGGGGTACTCCGCCAGCAGTTGGCGGCGGGCCTCGTAGGCACGAACCGTGTCGCCGCCGCTGACGGCCTGGCTGATCTCGGTGATCGCTTCCTTCAAACGCTTGTTCTGATTGATGTTCCGCCTGGCCAGTTCGATGTCTTCGTGGATGTTTTCAATCCGCGACTCGACACTCTTGCGAAGCGACGTGGGAATGTAGGCCGGGTTGTTGACCAGCTTCATGGCCTGCTCGGCCGAGTCCACCAGCGACTGGGCCTTCGTCATGTCCGGTTCGAGCTTGGCCGACTGCGCGAATCCTTCGGCGATCTCCGGCAAGATGGAAGCCAGTTCCGCGCGCGCCTCGTCAAACGCTGCCTCGTTTTCCAGTTGCGGCAGGATTTCGAGAGCCGCCTTCAGCGCGGGTTGTCTGTCCTTGGAACCTTCCAGCAGCTGGCGGAGCCGGGCGGTGCCGATCCGCACGCGAGCCAAGCTGACGTTGGGGTCCTCCGGGTAGGAAGCCAGGAACTTCTCGTACTTGGGAATCGCCTGGCTGTACGAACCAGAACGATAGTCCTGGTCCGCGGCTTCCAGCAGTTCGGAAGCCGAGCCTCGCATGAGCGTGAAATACAGGACGACGCCGGCGATCAGCATCAGGGCCAAGCCGCCTCCGCCGGCATACATCAGGGTGGAATCCCAGCGACTGCCTGGGCGGAACTTCCTGGCTGGCCGTTCGGCCTGCTGCAACGCGCCGGAGACGGGCTGCAGGTCGCCGGCCGCTAGGACGGGTTCGTCCAAGGGTTGCAGTCCGCCCGCGTCCGGCAACGGCTGTAACCCCGCTGCGGCTTTCAGCGGCTGCAGTCCGCCCACGGGCTCCAGCGGCTGCAGTCC
>CAZAQY010000032.1:11398-26926 GCA_964486845.1 uncultured Pirellulaceae bacterium | reverse complement strand
CAGCGGCTGCAGTCCGCCCACGGGCTCCAGCGGCTGCAGTCCCGCCGGGGGCTTCAAGGGCGCCCGCCCGGCAGGCTCAGAAAGCGGTCGCAGTCCGCCCACGGTGCGCGCCGGAGCGGCCTGAGTCTCGTCCAGCGGGACCAGTCCCGCGCCCGGGGAAACGCCGCCACTGGCGTCCTCCAGCAGCACGACATCCTCTTCCTCGGCGGCCTTCGGCGGCCGATCTTCGGGCAACGGAGCCAACCCCAGGTCCTCTTCGTCTCCCAGCGGCGCCAGGCCCAACTCTTCGTCAATCGAAGGCGCGGGTGGGGCCTTGGCACTCCCGTCCGCCGGTTTTCCTCCGCCGCGATCCGCGCGGCGAGAGGCCTCCGGAGGTTCCGCCGGGTCGCTCTGCAAGTCCGCGAGCAGTTTAGAGGCCTGCAGCTTGGTCAAGTGTCCGCTCTTGACCAGCCGTTTGGCCAGAGCATCGACCGTGATCGGCGTCGGGGACGACGCGACCTGGGTGCGGAGGACGTGCAGGAACCAGGCCTCGAGCAGGCCGGTCTGTTCGAGGCGATCGAGAAAACGGTCCGCGGACATCGGCGTCATTCACTTTCCTCAATGGTCATCAGTTGGACCTGTTCCATGCCTACTTCGGTCCCCGCATCCAGCGCCGCGACGACTTTCTCGTGCAGCGAATCTCCGTGCGCTTTGACCAGCAACTTGGTGGGCAACGTGCCGCCACTGCCGGCGGTGCGCGCCTCGCGGAGTTTCCGCAGCAACTCCTGTTCGCTGGGCGCTTCCACGTCCCAATCCGGAGTCACCACGCGGTACGTATTGAACTCGTCCACGTACACGGTCACGAAGGAGGGATCTTCCTCGGGGTCCTGGGAGACCGTCACCGTGCTCGGCGCATCTTCTTTGGGCTTGGGAATCTCGATCGACTTCTGCATGGCAAAGGCGGCGGTCACCATGAAGAAGATCAGCAGTTGAAACGTGACGTCGCACATCGGCGTCATGTCCATTTCCGCTTCGGCGGGCTGCCACCTCTTCGTCGGAACCAGGGCCTCTTCCGGCGTTTCACCGGTATCGCCGGCCGCCGCCGGTTCCTCCTCGCGAACCGCCCCGCGGTGATCCTTCGGCTCCGGCACTACGATCGCCAGGCCGCACTGCCGGCAGCGGACGCGGCGGCCGATCAAGTGCTCCGGCACCGAATGCTGCGCCTGACAGGATGGACACAGAAACGTGTGGGCCACGACGCTACTTCACCTCCGTCACCGCGACGTACAGTTGCTGGACGCTTTCGTTGCGCGTCGCCGCTTTGGAAATCCGCCAGACCTCGCGCTGTTTAATGCCCTTGCCCGCCTTGATCAACACGTTCTCCTTGGCGCCCGCCAGAAACTCCTTCTCCACGTAGTTGGCCACTTCGTCCTCCTGAACGGCGAGGTCGCCCGAACGGACCCTGGTCTGATCGTTGATGCCGTTCCCGCAGTACACGACCGCTTTGCCTTCCTCGCCGGCCGCCAACGTAAGGATGATCGATGATTTCTCGACCACGGGCTTGCCGTAGCGTGCGGGCGGCAGTTGCAGCTGGCCCGAGGGATCCATCTTGCCCGCCACCAGGAAGAAAATCAGCAGCAAGAACGTCAAGTCGATCATGGACGTGATGTCCATCTCGGTTTCTTCGAGGGTCTTGGAGCGGATCAAGGGCTCCATGATGTCGCCGGCAGATTTCTTGTCCGACATGTCCGCAATCCCTAATCAAGGGCCTCCCCGCCGCCCACGCGCCTCCAAGCCGTGGCGGAGACTCTCCAAGACGTGGGTCAACCCTGAAATGGCCAGGTCTTCCATCTTGCGGATGCGGACGTTGATCGCGGCCATGGCGATGCCGAGGGGAATGGCGACGGCCAGGCCGATGGCAGTCGTGATCAAGGCCAAGCTGATGTCGCTGGCCAACTCGGTCGGCTTGACCGTCTCGGCTGCCGCCAGTTTGGCGAAGGCCCCCATCATGCCGAGCACCGTTCCGAACAGACCCAGCATCGGCTCGCTCTTGATCACCATGTTGATCCAGCTGATGCGATACTCCAGATCGGCCATCAGGTCGCGCTGAAAGCGATCCACGACGATCTGCCGCACCTTGCTGAAGCCCAGGTTGCGATTGGCGATTGCCAGGGCCGCCAACTGCGGCACGGCCCGCGGGTCGGCTTCACACACGGCACCGGCCGAGTCGAAATCACCCCGTTCGAGGGGCTCTTCCATGGCCGTCAGAAACTCGATCTGTTCCTCTTCGCTGCGAAATCGCTTCTGGGCCACTCGCCGCCACACCATGACGACACAATAGGCCCCCCACAACGCAACGATTGCCTGGGCGGCATACGTCGCGTTGCCAACGTGCGTAACCAGTCCTTCGTAGTCCATCGTAACGCCCGGCGTGCTGATCGATCAGGAAAGGGAAACAAACGATTCGGCTGCTATTCTAGTCGAAAACGGGACGGGCGACATACCTGCGCCGAGAAGCCCGAGTTTTTTTGAAAAGCCCGGCTTCCGATTCTGCCCCCGCCCTCGACTCTTCCACACTTCCCCCTTTCCCCCTTACCCCCTTTTTCACCTTTCCCTTCCCCCCCTTTTCCCCCTGTCACATCGTCGGAGCGGGCCGAAAGAACTGGTCGATCACAAAGAACTCATATCCGCTGCCCGCAGAACGCACCCCGAAGATCGTCTTCAGGAACTCCCGGGCGTCCCGTCCGCGAGCGTTTTCCGCCTCCAGTCGCAGCAGCTTCAGTTCGGTTTCCCGAGGATAGAATTGCAGCACCAGCCGGCGTTGGGTGTTCACCCCGGCTTTCGCCAGCAATTGCCGGTCGAAGGCGGCCAGCGGACCGCTGGCATTTTGCCAGGTCATATACATCCGTTTCTCGTCTTCCGGCTTTCCCGTGCGCCGATCCGGCCTGGCCTTGGCCAGATTGAAAGCATAGTCCACCAGCGGCGTTCCGCCGGCCGCCGCCAACTCGATCTTGAAGAAGTCCAATTGACGGGCATACGGGTCCAGGCCGGACGTCGTGTAGCGGATCTCCCAGCGCTCCCAGGGCGGAATGATATCGCTCCGGCCCTCGCCCTCCGGACCGGGGCCTCGGCTGTCCCCCAGCCCGCCGCCCCCCTTGGCCGTGACCTCCGCTGCCGTGGCAATGGCGTCCAACGCCGACGCCTGAGTGGTGACCACGTCGGTGACCGCTTCCAGCGTGGCCTCCATCTGAGGCTCGTACATCTCTTCTTCCAATTCCTCCGGCCCCGGCGGCTCCATGTCCCGCGCAAAGCCGGCGGCATGGTCGCCCCGGCCGGCATACTCCACCAACTCGACAGGAACCGTCCTGTACGTGAGCATCAAGCGGCTGGTCAGCCAGATGACGAACATCGCGCCGACGCAGACCCCGACCATGATCAGCAGGGCGATCAACAGGCTGGCCACGGAGTCATACGCCTCGGTCCGCAGGGTCTTCATGGCCTTGATTTCGCCCGACTCGCGTGTGGGAGATTCGGATGTGCCGTTCACCGTCTTGCCGACTCCTGGTAATCAGTGCACAGGTTCCCAAACCCGTGTCGGGCATGTGCGATCAGTCCATCAACTGCCCGTCCGGGCGAATCGCCAAGTACCATTGCTTCCACTTGGCCTGTGCCGCCTGCTTCTGTTCGGGGGTCGCATTGGGCGGAGGCCCGTACCCCTGGAACTTGCGGCTGACAAAGCACAAGCCGTCCCGCGCGGCTTCCACGACCAGCCAGTTCGGGTCGCTCAGGGCGAAGATCAGCGCCGGGACGTTGTCCAACTCGCGCGACCTGGCCAGCGTCTTCACCGCCGCCAAACGGGCTTCAAAGTTCTCGTTGGTGACCAAGGCTCGCAGTCGTTCCAACTGGCTCGTCCGCTTGGTCAGGTCCGCGTCCAGCGAGAGGCCGCCGGGCAGGGTCCTGGCATCGAAGTCCTTGTCCTCCGCGCTGCTTAACAGTTCCAACAGATCGTCCACGTCCCGGACCATTTGAGGCGTGACGACTTTCCCGTCCTGCATGCGGGCGTTCGTCAAATCCTTGGGCAACCCCATGCCGCCAATCAGAACCCCTTCGTCCAGCGTCGCCTTCTTGATTGCTTTCTGGCTGCTGCGCGTGAGAAACAGCACGGCAAAGGCCGTGTGGATTTGCTGGTCGCTGCCAAACGCATCCTGGGTGTTCCAGGAGCCGTCTTGCGACTGCGTTTTCTGCAGGTACTCCACGCCCGCATTGTACCAGTCGGGTTCCGCCTCGGTCTTGCCCTCGACGAGTTCCTGAAAGCTCTTGTAACGCTCCACCGCGTACATGTAGTAGTGCGTCCATTTCGTGACGTCGTAATTCAAATTCTTGGCGAACCAAGCGTTGCCGCCGGCGGCCTTGCCGAACACCTGCTGGCCGTTCGTATTGGAAGGCCGGAGATAGGCCGGCCGTTTCTTCTCCTCCTTCTCGATCTTCTGCAACGCAGGCGGCAAATCGGGTTTCCCCTCCTTGGCCGCGGCACCCTTGGCATCCACGCCAAACCCCATCAGGTGGGCGCAAATGTAGAGGCTGCTCAGCCCCGCCGCCGACATCGAATGCGTGGGCGGATCCGAGGCCCGATAGGCCCAACTTCCGTCGGGCCTCTGCGTCTGCATCAGCCAATGCGCTGCGCTCTCGACCGCACTGCTTGGCAGCGCCACGCCCGCATGATGCGCCGCCCAGCAACACAGCACGCCGTACTGCGTCTGCGACGTGTCGTCATAGGTGTACGGATTGTAGCTCCACGCGCCGCTGGGAAGCTGACGCTTCAACATCCCTTGCGCGAGCACGCGGATCTCGTAGGCGTACTGCTTCGGATCGACTTCGCACAAGCAGACGCACGCAATGGCCTCGTGGTAGCAGTGGTTCCCCACGCCGCTTTGCGCGACATTCTGAGCCAGTTTGCGCGCGCCGGCCACGGCGGATTGGACCCGCGGATGAGCAGGGTCCCTGCCCGCTTTCAACAAGGCCATGGCCGTCAAGCAGTCTGCTCCCACTCCGAATTGGCTCGGGCCGCTCTTTTCCAGAAACGCGCAAGCCTTGGCCAGCATCTGTTGGACTTCCGGACTTTCCGACGTGAATCCCGGCGCGAGAACGGGCAACCCGAGCAGGCACGCGAACACGGCGGCCCCGGCGAATGCCGCCAGGTAATGGAGAAACAGTCGATCGAGAGGCCTGCCCGAGCGCCGCCCGGTCGGCCACCGCAATTGGCCTCCACTTCGCGAACAAAACGACGACATACGCACCATCACCTGGACTACAATAGCCAACTTCGCACCCAACCCCCGAGCAAGCCGACCGCCTTGCCTCGGTCGGCCCCGTTGATGCTACCAGCACCATTCCTTCTTGTCAACGGTCGCAGCGACGGAAGTCCTTGACGTAAGCAAAGTTGCAGCTTCACCGCCGTAACTCGCGGGAGCCGCGCTGCAAATCCTCCTCCCACGAGCCGATCAATCTGGGGCACTTCCAAGCCGCCGGCCCGGCCGCTTTCAATTCGCTCGGCATCGCTTTCCATCCGTCGCCCTTTGGAGTTACGAACGAGCCGCATAGACGCCGAACTCGCGCACGGCGTCGCTCATCGCCAGGACGTTGTCCACCGGCGGTCACCGATCACCGATCACTCGCATACTCCTCCGCCACCTCCAGCGCGATCGTGGCCCATTCCCACAGCCGTTGCGGCTGATAGCGGACCGTGGAGATGTCTTTCATGATCAACTCCACGTGGCAGCCGCGGGCGACTTCCAGGAACTCGACCATTTCCTGCCGCGCCCGCTCGGGTTGCCAGTCGTCCTCGGCCAGAATCGCCGGATTCGGCTTGCGGCTCAGCACATAGTCGGTGCCCACATCCTGGACCACGCGGCGCGAATCGCAGCGCGGGCTGGCCGACAGCTTTCGCAGATTCGGAATCTTCCGCAGCAGATCGATTTTCTGGTGCAGCGGTTCGCAACAGCCGTAGTAGGTCAAGCCCCAACGTTCCAGCCACCGCAACTCGTGCCGGAGGGCAAATTCCCAGTGCATCTGCGGCGAAACTTCGGAAAACACCTGCGCGTTGGAGCAGCCCCACATGTTGTGCGGCTTGACAGAATCCGGATCGTAATCGGCGCCCGGCAACTCGCGCGTATAGCCGTAGCCGCCCGATCCGATGCGGGTGTTGTTGCAGTCCAGGGCCAGCGCGTTCAGGGCCACGAACTGGTCCAACTCGACCATCCAGGCGTCCACCATCCGCTCGACGCCCGCGTTGACCAGATCCGGGCGTTCGATCAAATCCATCATCGCCTCTTGGATGCCCCACCAGCGGCACAGGTAGTCCCAGGGCGTGAACCAGATGTGCGTCTGGCCGACTTTCCTGACCGGCAGCACGTCGCCGAACACCTCGCACATGGCCTGGTAGCGATAGTGCGTGGCGGCTTCGTTGTGGGTCACCACGGGCATTTTGATCTTTTCCAGATCGGGAAAGTCGCGGATCTGGATGTGGAAGTGCCGCGACACAATGTCGCTTGCTTCGTCCGTCTTGACGACATCCACGTCTTCGATGATCCCAAAGTCGGTGCTGTGGACGGCCAGCGGGCAAGCCAGGTAGTCGCTGATGATCATGTCGCCGGGCAGGTGCCGCCACTGGTAGATCGTGCGCCGCAGTTCCCGCTCCTGATCCCGCGCCCAAGGATGCTCGGCCTGCAGCGTCGTGCAGCATGGAATGACACCTTCCCTGGGAAATGATCAATCCGGCCGGATGGCCCGGAACACCTCGAACATCGCATCGACTTTGTCAGGCTGTTCGCGCAGCGAGCCCCAGCTGAAGACCATGACGCGACCGGAACTCGCGCACCCAATCGGTGAACACGTCGCAGCGCCACTGCACCCAGGCGTCCGCATGTTGGCCCAGCAGCCGTTGGGCCAACTGCGGCAGAGGCTCGTGCGGCAACTGGGTGTTCGTTTCGTGTGCGAACCGATCGACGCAGCGCCGGCAGAAGCAGGTATCCGGCATGTCCGGCTCGGCTCGTTCCCAACTTGCGCGGCTGTGGTGATAGTCGAGCCAGATTCCGTCGATCTCGAAGTCGCGCCGCGCCCTGCGGAAATCGTCCATCCGCGACTGCCGATAGCCGGGATGCGTGGGGCAGATTCCCTGCCAGCCGTGCGGGGGCGGGCAGACCTGGCCGCCGGCGCCGACGCGGGCCAGGGCAGACCAACAGGCGAAGGTGACGATCCAGACTCTCGGTACAAAATGCACGGGGGCGTCCTCTCGCTGGATATCGGCAACCAACGTTTTCGGCCATTGTAGCCGTCAGGCCGTCGGATAGAATAGCCGAGTTGTCGTTTGGCACCACGAGAAGTCGAGGCGGTTGTGGCGGTGAGCAGCCAATCCGGTGTACCGATTCGGTTTCCCTGTCCGCAGTGCGGCGGGAATGTGAAAGTTCCGGCGATGCAGGCCGGGCAGAAGTGCCGTTGTCCGCGGTGCAACGCGGAGATGATCGCTCCGGGCGGCGTGGCGGCAACTCCGTCCCAGGTGCCCGAAGCGGCGCGTCCGCGGACCAGTCCCACCGCGCCGACTCCGCCGGCCGCCCCGGTGGCGTCTCCGCCGACTGCCCCCGTCCCGCGGCCGCCGGCCGCAGCGCCGCCCGGCCGTCCGGCAGCCTCGCCGGTCACGCCTGCGGCGCGTCCCCCGGCCGCGGCGCCGGCAGCGGTGAGTCCCGCGGCAGCGACCGACGCGGGCCCGGTGTGGCCTCAACCCGGTGCAGACGCCGAACCGCTGCGGCCGGCGCTCCGCGCCAGCACTCCGCCGGAGGACGAGGAGATCGGCGTGGATTGCCACGTGTGCGGGACGCGGCTGCACGCGCGGCGCAGGCAAATCGGCCAGACCGTCAAGTGTCCCGACTGCCACTCGCCGGTGCTTGTCAAGACTCCGCCGGTCCGCAAGCAGGCCAAGCCCGTGGAGTACGAAGAGGCGGAGTTGTTCAAGTTGAGCGAGCCTGTCGAAGTGCCGTCGGCGACTTACGTGCCGCCGAAGACACTCGCCGAGGGCTCCCCCGTCGGGGCGCCGCCCGCGGCGGGAACGCCAGCCGGCGCCGCCGGCGCGCCGGGCGGGCTCACCGCTATGCAAGCCGCCGCCCGGAGGCTGTTGGAAAAGGCGCGAGCCGAACAGGAAGCGGAAGAGGCGGAAGCGCGCGAGAGTTCTGCCGAGCGGTTTACGCAGGGGCTGTTCGCATTCTTCGCCGACCGGCGCGCCCTGGTTCGGTTGGCAATCCTGGCCGTGTGGTTTCAGTTGGCCGTGCTCCTGCTCCAACGGATCACCCGGATTGCCACACCCGAAGGCGGCTCGGCGCTACTCGGCGAAACGATCAGCCTGGTGGCGACGGCCGTCCTGGCCGTGGTCGGGCTCACGTTCTTGTATGCCGCAGCGGCTTGCGGCCTGGCGCTGGTTCAGGACTCGTCCAACGGGCTTTTGAAAATCGAGAACTGGCCGGGCGTGAACTTCCTGAAGTGGGGGCGGGTCCATTACATCGTCAGCGCGGCGATTGCGGCGGCGTTGCCCGGCGCGGCTTTGGGGATCGTGCTATCGTTGGCCGGAGTGGGCGGGACGCTCCTGCTGACCGCCGCCGTGTCGTTCGTCGCCCTGTTTCCGCCGATCCTGGTGTCGATGTTCGAGTCCAACTCCCCGCTGGCCCCGCTGTCCAACGAGGTCTGGGGCGGCATCCCTGAGCGACCGCACCCGTGGAGCCTGACCTACCTGATCACCGGCATGTTTTCCGTCGGCGGCCTGATCGGATTCTACGTCAGCCTTGCCGGCAACTTCGTCGCCGCTCTGGTGGGCGCGGCGGCGATGATTGCCTGCATGATGGTCTACTTCCGTGCCGTGGGCTGGCTGATGCGCTTTCTGGCCGGCCGCGACCTGCAGTTCCCGGCCAACTAGGGCGAACTATGCTTCTTCCACCAGCCGCCCGCTCCAGATCATCGAAGTCGCCGGTATTGAACAGCGTCACCCGCTGCCCTTCCTCCAGCCAGCCGAACGTGGTCAGGTCCGAACCGGCCTCGAGCGTGAACTCGGCGCCGCCGGCAAGTACAGATGCCGTTGGTCGATCGTTTGCCCGCCGGCCGGAGCGATGTTCAGCTGTCGAAAACCCCGCGAGCGGGCCCGCGGCAGCGGACGAGTTCCCCCACGAGAATAACCAGCGTCAGCATCCGCGCTCGGGTCACGAAACCACTCTCCCGAGTTCGACGTGTTTCGCGCGCAAGAACATCTTGTCAGCCCGTTCGCTCCCACCACACCGCCGTTTCGCCGTCGAGGCGATCCGGCGCCGGCGGAACCGTCGCGGCCCTACAGCGCTTCGACGACCAGGTCGCCGACTTCGGTCGTGCTGTAGCCCATCTTGCCGGCAGCCTGGCTTTTCATCTTCGTGCCGGTGACCACCTGGACGGCTTCCCACACGCGTTTGCCGGCCGCTTCCTGTCCGGTGTGCTCCAGCAGCATCGACATCGCGCTGATGGCGGCGATGGGGTTGATCACGTTCTTGCCCGTGTACTTCGGCGCGCTGCCACCCATGGGTTCAAACATGCTCACACCGCCCGGCTCCGGGTTGATGTTGCCGCCCGCCGCGACGCCCATGCCGCCTTGGATCATCGCGGCCAAGTCGGTGATGATGTCGCCGAACATGTTCGTGGTCACGATCACGTCGTAATACTCCGGATTCTTGACCATCCACATGCAGCAAGCGTCCACGTGGTTGTAGTCCGGTTGGACGTCCTCGTATTCCTTGGCCACGTCCTGGAACGTCCGCCACCACAGGTCGTGTCCAAAGGTCAGCACGTTGGTCTTGGCGACCAAGGTGAGCTTCTTGCCCTTGGGGTTGTTGCGCTTGCGGGCGTATTCGAAGGCCCAGCGAATGCACCGTTCGCAGCCTTTGCGGGTGTACACGGCGATTTGCGTAGCTACCTCGTCCGGAGTGTTCTTCTTCAGAAAGCCGCCGACCCCCGTGTACATGTCCTCGGTGTTTTCCCGCACCACGACAAAATCGACGTCCTTCGGCCCCTTGCCGGCCAGCGGCGTTTCGACGCCGGGGAACAGCTTGACGGGCCGCAGGTTGATGTATTGGTCGAACTCGAACCGCAACTGCAGCAGCAGTCCGCGTTCGAGCACTCCCGGCGGCACGCCGGGATGGCCGATCGCGCCCAAGTAAATCGCGTTGGACTGACGCAGCTCGTCGATCGCGCCGGCGGGCAGAATCTCCCCCGTTTTCAGGTATCGGTCGCCGCCGAAATCGTACTCGGTCAAGCTGTAGTCGAACCCCTCCAGTTTGGCCACTGCCTTGAGCACTTTCAGCGCCTCTGCGGTCACTTCCGGACCCGTCCCGTCGCCCCCGATGACTGCGATCTTCATAGTCCTTCCCTCTTTCGAAACGATGTCGCCGACAACACGGCCAATTCAGTCAGAAGAGGGCGAATTGTACTCGGCCGGGGACGCCGTCACAAGTTGCCGAGGGAAAAGTGCCTGAGGGGAAGGGCTGATCGGACGGACCTCACCGATCCGTCCGATATCGCTTCAAGGAGAATCGGACCCGCCCGTTCTAGTCATCGCTGGGGCTTCCAGAATCTCCCGCTGGGGGCAGTCGGAGCGGCCTTCTCGGCGGTGGGCGCCGTCGCCGGCTTGGCTGGCAGTTCGGCCACCGCCTGCGCAACCGCGGAACTGCCGCTGCTAGCCGGCGGCTGCCACCCCACGGTCACTTCTCGGCCGGCCGACTTTTCCGGCAGGGGGGTGCGACGCGGCGTCCAGTTGTGGGCGATCCGGTCCGCCGATTCGATTTCGATCTCCCGATCCGCCTCCACCTTCCGGCCATCGGCCGTCACGTAGCGGACGAACAGGTGCGCCCGGTTGCGCTCCGGCAGGGCGGCCTGCCAAGGCAAACGCAGCAACAGCCCGCGGTCCAGCGATTCGGTTTGCAGGAACTCGCGGGAGGCGTCGGCATCGAGGTCCCAGCGGGCGATCCGCGCGTCGTCGCCGGTTCTGGCCGGATCCAGCAACACGACCGAAACGCGGGCGGGTTCCGGCACGAAATCGCCGCTGCGGTTCCGTGGTTCGACCAGCACGCAGATCCCGTCGTCGCCCGGTTGCCCGTCGAAATCCGCTCCACCGGTCAGCCGTGGATTCAGGCTGATCGACTCCACACGCTGGTCCAGTGCCGAGACGATCGCCGCGGCCAGTTCTTCGTCGTTCAACGGCCCCTGTTTCGCTGTCACACCCGGCGATTGGCCCTTGATCGCCGACGCAGGCCGCATCACACCGGGACTGGAACTTCTGCGCTTGCCTTCCTCCACGCCGGGAGGCAATTCGATCTTGGGCAATTCGGGAACTTCCTCCGGCGGACCGGAATGCTCGCGCGACTCGCCATCGGCGGGCTCCGTCAGCGGCCGCTCGGACTCCGACGCGCGCTTGCCAGTTGCCGGCTTGCGCCCGTTTTTTGCGCCGCCTCGCGCGGCCTCCAGTTCCGCCAGCGCCTTTTCGTAGTTGTACTGAGTATCGTACAGCCGGTCCTCCAGGACTCGCTTCTCCGCGTTCAGCATCTCGAAGTACGCGTCCACATACGGATCGCGACGGCAGCCCGCCGATACCGCGATCATGACCATCGCCGCCAGCGATACCGCCAGATGCCCGCGCGCCGCTGCCGTGCGGTGTGTGTGCCGGAGACCGAGGGGATGCGTCTGCATCTGCTGCTAGCGCCTCAGTTGAAATTGGAGTCCGCCGAGAGATAGAGGCGGCAGAGACTACGCGGAAACCGCGAATCGCACAAGACGAACCTGGAAGTTCGCTGCCCGCAGATGTTGGCCAGTCCCAAAAGCCCGGTTTTTTCGCAAAGCCGGGTTCTTTTTTTGGCGAAAAGGCCTGCAAGCAGATGCTTTTTCCGCGCCGAGAGCGCCGTGCGATTGCTGTTAAAATGGGGGAAATGGCGATTCGAATGGGATCTGTGCGAACGCGATCAAGCCGCAACGAAAGGGAATGGACGGCGGAATTGGCCCATGTTTTTGCCATCCGTTTTTCTGCCAGCCCACGCGAGCGCTACCATGCGCCCTCCAGCTCCAGCAGTCTCTGCTTGGTAGCGACGCCGTCAGCCCCGGAGTATCCCCCCAACGATCCGGACGCCCCGACGACGCGATGGCAAGGGATGACCAAGGGCACTCGGTTCCCGGCCATGACGCCGCCGACGGCTCGCGCCGCCCTGGGAAAACCCGATTTTGCCGCCAATTCTCCATAAGTGAGCGTCTGGCCGTAAGGGATGCGGCGGCACTGCTGCAACACTTGCCGCTGAAAACCCGTCACCTCACCCAGGGCCACGGGAACATCCCGGAAATCATCCCGCCGCCCTTCGGCGTAGGCTTGGATTCGTTTGGCGAAACGGCGGATTTCGACGCTGGCCGCGTTCGGATCCTGCCCGATGTCGTGCCAGAGCGTGACCGGCACGCGCGCCGCGTCCAGCAAAGCGTTTACTGCTTCCTGTCTGCTGGCCCAGCCGAACACCAGGGCGAGCAAGTGCCCATTTTGCCAGTGCACGGCCAGCCAGCCGAGCGCGGACGGGAAAACGTAGATGGGGGTCGTTACGGTTCTTGAGCCTCGGTTTCGGGGCATCGTTTGGCTCCTCGGCGGTCTTTGGGGCGCGAAGGTTTACGGGAGTGGGCACTTTGACAGCTCCAACGGTATCATTCTATACTTGACATTCGGAAGCAACCAAGCTGGGCGCGACGGGGCGGACGGCTGCCAGACGTGCCTTCTCGGTTCCTAAGAGGAGGACACCATGAGTCACTACGCTTCGCTGAGTGACGATTACTACATCAATATGAACCTGAACACGGAGATGGATCTGCCGCAGTCGCGCGAGACGATTTTGCACTATTTCGAGCAGATTCAAAAACGCTACCCGGCCATGCGCAACTTCTACGGCCGGGAACGCGGCGAGTTTGTCTTGGAAGAAGACAAGGACCAGGGCAGCTACCGCTGGGCGACGGTCGAACCGCGCCGCGTCTGCTCCGGCCACGTCAACCCGGAGACGCCGCAACAAGCGTTCCGGCAGCATGAACTCGCGCTGGAACTGGCTCCGTACGCATTGTCCGTCAGCCCGCTGGACTGTGAATCCCTGAACGTCATGTACGGATTCGACTTCACGTTTCGGGGAAACCATAGCGAGTTGCTGGTCGAAGCATTGGGGCTGGCGCCGGCCCTGGAACGTATGCTGGAAATCCCGGGCGCAATGGTGCTGGGCAGCGAGCCTGCCCTGCAACTGGCCCTGGACGAAGACTGTCGCGTTCAATGCCGCTTGAGCTTCGAGACGCGCACTTCGGCCTACCACGTGCGCACCGGCGAATACCCGGAGGACCAGTTGAGCGTGTACTTCACCGCTCGCCGTTGCGGCAGCCTGGATCCGGGGGAGAACTACGTCGGCGCCATGCAGCGATTAGCAAAGCTGTGTACCGAATTGGTCGATAGCTACGTAGCCGAAAACGTACTCAAGCCGCTGCAGCAGGCGATCGCGATACGGTAGAGAAGGGGTCAGGAGTCAGGGGACAGGAGTCAGGGGGCAGGGGGCGGATTGAGGGACGTGGGGGCGATGTTGCGGGAGAAGAAGCCCGGCTCTTTCGAAAGAGCCGGGTTTCTGACGTGGTGCTGCGAACCGGAATCGAACCCGCTCGACCTAATTCGTTGGGCCCACGCCGCTTGCTTGCCTATCGTCCAGTCCCAGTTGCTTGGCTGCCAATTCGCCCCACCGTGAGGTGAGCAGGTCTTGGACCGACAGCCGCAGTTGGTCTCGGTTCTTTTCGATCTGGCGGTTGATCTTGCCCGGCAGCTTCTCGTTCTGCTTGGCGAGTTCCTTGTCCAACAGGCTGCGGGCCTGGTCGCCCAACTCGCGCGCCACCGAACCGCCGATCTGGCTGATCCGCTTCACGCGGAAATCCACCAGCCGCAAGTCGGCTTGGTTGACCAGCGGGTCCAGCAGCACGTCGGGGGGCAATTTGGTGGGGTCCATTTTCAGCCCCAGATTGCAGCGCACGCGGAATTGCGTGCGGGCCTCGGCGTTGACGCTGAGACTGATCAACTGGACGCCCAATTCCCACTGGGCCAGTCGAGCAAACACCTCCAACCGGGCGTCGGCCGTCAGATCGAACTCGACGCGGCCGTTGGGCAACTCGCGAATATTTTGTAGGTCGATGTGCAGTTCCCTCTCCGGCTCGACCACCCGTACTCGGTACAGTTTCCAGGTGCCGTGATTGACCTGCTTCTTGCGCCGCTTGGTCTTGATCTGCCATCCGTCGCGGCGAACGTCCACTCCGGCCCAGACCTCCTTGGTTTCTCCCCAACCGTCCTTCGATTCGTATTGGTCGGGCAGGTTTTCCCGGATGATCGCCGTGATCAGGCCCGACAGCGATCCTTGCGAGGCCGCCTCGCTCGTGGAGGAATCTGCGGCGGACAAGGGACCGGAGTCGCCGGGCTGTGGCTGCTGGCCTAGCCCCAGTCGATCGACGAATCCGCCGATCGCGAGGATGGCAGCACAGACAGCAGCAACACGCACTGCAGTTCGAGCGGCAGATGTGGCCCTACGCACATCGTTTATCATGCCAAGACCGAAATCTCTGGTGAAGGGATCGCAGCCAGGTGCAGGCTTACAGGATTGCCTGCTTGTAGCGCCGCCTTTAGGCGGTCTCGTGAAAACTGGCTGAAGCCGGCACTACCACCTGGAAGAGTACGGCCTGGGAGCGAGCGAGGCAAGGTCGCCAGCTGCGGCAAAGCGGCCTCGGATGGCATCTAACCCTCGGCCGCCCAGCACGGTATTATAGGGAAGTGTCAACAAGCCTGCGGTGGACAATCCGCGGCATCCCTTGCGAGCGCGAATGCAAGCCCATGATCCTGCTGATCGACAACTACGATTCATTTACCTACAACCTGGTACAACGGCTGGGCGAGATCGACCCCGGTCTGGACATCCAGGTGTACCGCAACGACAAGATCTCGGTCGCCGAGATCGAGGCCAAGCGCCCGTCGCACCTGGTCATTTCGCCCGGCCCCTGCACGCCTTCCGAAGCCGGCATCTCGGTCGAGTGCGTCCGCCGTTTGGCCGGAAAACTGCCGATCCTCGGCGTCTGCCTGGGGCACCAGTCGATTGGCCAGGCCACCGGTTCGAAGATCGTACGGGCCAAGCACCTGATGCACGGCAAGACCGACAGCATCCATCACGACGACAAGGGCCTGTTCCGAGGGCTGCCGAATCCGTTTACCGCCACCCGCTACCACAGCCTGGTGATCCAGCCCGATACACTCAGCGATCAGTTCGAGATGTCGGCCTGGGCGCACGGCCCGGACGGTGAAGTCGAAATCATGGGCATCCGCCACAAGCGATACGCGTTGGAGGGTCTTCAGTTTCATCCGGAAAGTTTCCTGACGGAATGCGGACATGAACTGCTGCGGCGGTTTCTGGCGTTATCGTAGCAGGCACGCTCCGCGTGCCGCCCGCCTCCTCGCAG
>CAZAQY010000032.1:0-11298 GCA_964486845.1 uncultured Pirellulaceae bacterium | reverse complement strand
AGTCCCAACCTATTCGGCCGCTCGACCACTGCTTGCAGGCAAGCAGTGCCACACGGCGCAGACAGGCTCAGAGGCATCGAATTCTGTTTTGGCCGATGGAAAGCCCAATCGCATGGTACGACTCCGCTCGGCCCAAATTGAATTCTGTACCTCGGACCCCCGGCCGCAACGTGCGCCAAGCCGCTGGTTGATGTTCGTCGTTGTGTCCGTCGCGATCTGCGGACCGTTTCTGTGGTGTTTCGGTTCGGCCTTGTTCCGAGACCAAGGCTTCGCGTTTCGCGACGCGGCGCACTTCTACTATCCGCTGTTCGATTGGACGAGTCGCCAGTGGGCATCGGGCCGAGTGCCGTTGTGGAATCCGCAGGAGAACTGCGGCATGCCGGTGCTGTCCGACGGGACTTCCAGCGTCTTCTATCCCGGCAAGCTGCTGTTCGCACTGCCGCTGGGATATGCGTGGAGCTTCAAGCTGTACACGATGCTGCACGTGTTGCTGGCTGCCGTTGCATCCTGGCACCTGGCGAGGCGGTGGGGCGGTTCGCCCTGTGCGGCGGCCTTGGCGGCCGTGGCCTATGCCTTTGGTGGCAGCGTGTTGTTTCAGTACTGCAACACGGTGTACCTGGTCGGTGCGGCCTGGTTGCCGCTGGCGCTGTGGGCGGCCGATCGGATGCTGGTCGAGCGGAGTCTACGAGCGGCGTGGCTGCTGGCGGCCGTCCTGGCGATGATGGTCCTGGGAGGCGACCCGCAGATGGCATACCACGCGGGACTCCTGGCGGCTGCGTACGGATGGCTCTTGTGGCGAGACGAACGACGCGCGCGACGGGAAGCCGCAGAAGCGGAGCCGGCGATTGGGGGTGACGGAAAGATGGGCAAGTCCACAAGCCTGACTCTTTCAACAAGCCGGGCTTCTGGAGTGACAGCACGCTTTTTGTCGCCAAGGAAGCGGTCGGCGGGGCTGAATCCCGCAGCGACTCCCCGCGTCGTCGAGCCCTCGCGTCCCGCTCGTCACCGCCTCACGCTCCTCAGTGCGTCGGCCATTGCAGCCGCCGGGTTGGCGGCGATCCAGGTGTTGCCGAGTTCGGAATGGTCGCGACAGTCGGAACGAGCCGCGTATCGCAGTCCGCGGTCGTTGTACGAGATCCCTGGCTACCTGGCCCGCGAGCGCGTCGCGGGCGAGCGCAGTTCGATCGCGACGGGGCTGGTTGGCGTTCCGGATCGGGGAATGCACCACGAGCACATCTATGACTTCAGCGTTGGCCCCTGGCGACTGGCGGAACTGGTGTGGCCCAATTTTTCTGGGCAGATGTTCCCCACTCACCGCCGCTGGGCCGGCGCAATCCCGGCCGAAAGCCGCGTCTGGTCGCCGTCCCTGTACCTGGGTTTGGTGCCGCTGCTGTTGGGCCTCGGCGCGTGGCGTCTGCGTGGCGGGCCAGCGAGCATGCGCTGGCTGTCATGGGCTAGCTTATTGGCCACGCTGGCCAGTTTTGGCGGCTATGGCTTGGGCTGGCTGATACACGAGTTCCGTTGTGGCGTGTTCGGTGCGTCAGCCGACGACCTGGTCCTGGCCTGGCCCGTGGGCGGCCTGTACTGGTTGCTGGTCGTGGCGCTGCCGGGATACGCCTACTTCCGGTATCCGGCCAAATTGCTGGTGATCGCGGCGCTGGGACTGAGCCAACTGGCCGCCTTCGGCCTGGACCGGCTGGGCGACGTTGATCCCGTGCGTTTGCGCCGATGTTTGTTGGGAACTGTGGTCCTGAGCCTGATTGCCTATCTGGCCACCTTCGCGGTCGGTACCGTCTGGACCGACTGGACTCGACAGGTTCGGCCGGATGCGCTGTTCGGCCCTTTCGACGCGTCCGGCTCGTTGGTTGGTTTGCGAGCGACGTTTCTGCACACCGTCCTGCTGGGAGCGCTCGTCCTGTGGTTGCTGGGCGGATCGACGCGCGAGTCGATGCCGTGGCTGGCTCCCGCGCTGGTGTTGCTGGCGGCCGCCGACATCGGCATGTCCAACGGCTGGATGATCCTCACCGCGCCGCGGAGCGACTGGACGGAAACCTCGCTGATCGCCGGCCGGATCGCGGAAGGCGAGACGCACGGCGAGGCGCGTGACGGCGGCGGGCCGCCGGTTCGTGTCTTCCGCGGTTCCTCGTGCAATTGGCGCCCGAAGCAGTGGTCGCTCCGCCGGTCCGCCGAGCGTCATCGCGAGGCTCTGCGCTGGGATCGGCAGACGCTGTACCCCAAGTACCACTTGGACAACGGCCTGGCGATGGTCGAGGCATACGGCGGCACGGCGTCGTACGATTATTTGGCGGTCTTGGGGGCGGCGCGCCGTTACGGATTGCGGCGTCCCGATGGCGTGGCCGAGCCGGACCCGTCGCTGGTGAATGTCTTGGGCGTCGAGTACTTTTTGTTTCCGGCAGATTTCGATTACCCCGGAGGCAACCGTCTGCCTCTGGGCGCCGGCCGTCCGCCCGTGCCCGATGTCGCACTGTGGCGGAATTGGCAATCGTTCCCGCGTGCTTGGATCGTACACGAGGTCGTGACGGTGCCGCCCCTGCACCGCGCCGGTCCGGATCAGGTTGCGCGGCGGACTCGCCAGGTCTTCTTTCCCGACGATGCGCCTCTTGACTTCCGCCACACCGCCGTGGTCGAGTCGGACGTGAAGCCGAAACTGCCTGAGTCAGTCGAAAAGTCGAAGGGTCGAAAAGGGAAAGAGTCGGTCGAGTCGGACATGAAACTGGAACTGCCCGCGGCCGCGTCACCGGGCGTCAATCCCGATGAGGAGCGTTGCCGTATCGTCGCCGCCGAGGCGCAGCGGGTGGAGGTGGAAGTCGAGTTGAAGCAGGCAGGCTTGCTGGTCCTCAGCGACCTGTTCTATCCGGGATGGACCGCAGAAGTCACATCCGCGGATGGGCGGAGGACGCAGCCTCCGATCCTCCGCACCAACCGCATCATGCGGGGCGTCGTGTTGTCTGCCGGGCGGCATCACGTCATCTTCGCCTACCGCCCCCCACTCTTCTACGCCGGCGCCGCCATCAGCGCCGTCGCTTGGTTCGGCTTCTGTGGCGGATTCATCCTGCGGCTGTGGCGCGGGAACTGTTCCTTAAGGCCCCACCGGCCGACCGGCGGGAATGTGCCCAGAGGCGACCGTTCTCCGGCGCGATCCTAAGGAGCACGCGATGACCGAAGCGGAGCACCAGCCGTACGACAGAAGCAGCAAATGGCTGATTCAACACCACGGGGACTCGATGCTGCGGCTGGCCGGGGTGAAGAACACCCAGGCCTGGCGGCCCGCGCAAGCCGAGGTTGTACAGCCGCGACGGTTGCCGGATGGGTGCTGGAGGTCCGGCTCGAGGGCGAACCCCAGGACGACCTGTTCCTGATTGAAGTGGCCACGTACCCGGAACGGCGCGTGGGCCAACAAATGACAGACGACCTCTTGCTCGTGTACCCCTGCCGCCTGCAATGGCACGTCGTGGAACTGTGGACGATTCCCGCAGCGGAACTTCTACAGGCGGGCGATGTCGGCCTGATCCCCTGGGTGCCTTTGACGGATTTCGCGGAGCCGCCCGAGGCGATGCTTCAACGGTGCCGAGAATCCATCGAACAGCACGCACCGCCCGGCGAAAAGGCGAATCTGCTGGCGGTCACCCAAGTTTTCTCGTTCTTGCGGCATAATGATTTGGCCATGCTGACAGCCTTGGGAGGTAAAGAAGTCATGCTCGAAATACCCTTTCTTGATGAAATCGTCATGGAGAAGACCCGCGTGACGGCTTGCGAGACTGCTCGCCAGGACATTGTGACGGTCCTGGAAGCCCGGTTCGGCGACGTTCCGCGTGACTTGCCCGAGGAAATCGAGTCGGTCGACGACGCGAAGCAACTGAGGGGCTTGGTGCGGTTGGCCGCTTCCTGCCCCGATCTGGATGCATTTCGCAGGGCGGTAGCGCGAAGCTGACGTGGCGTCGGCACAACGATCGCAATTCCGACGCGATTGCGAGCGCTATTGGCGACTCCGTGGCAGCCCGTCGCGCGGCGTTGCGGCAAGTGTGGCACGGCCTGCGTGTTGGCGGTGGGCAGCAGCAAACGGCGACGATCGCCATCGGCTCATCCGCCCGCAGCGACCTCGCAAGGAAGATGGAGCGGACGGGCCGACGGCGAGCCGGCTTGGTCGCCGGGATTTGCCGGGCTACTCGATGATCTTGTTTATCGGGTATTCGACGATTCCTTGGGCGCCGGCACCTCGTAGCTTCGGAACGATCGATCGTACGACGGATTCGTCGGCGATGGTTATAACATCGACCCAGTCGGGGTCCGAAAGCGCCGAAACCGTCGGCTTTTGGAGGGCCGGCAGAAGAGGGCTCCGGTCCTTGGGATCGTATTCATGCTCCGGCTCTGTTGGACTTTCCATCACGTGTCCGCGTTCGCTCGAGTTGGACGGGCCTACAGTCTCGCCAAAACCGTCCCCCGACCTCTTCCGCCAAAAACTGAAACTGCTCGCGCAACCGAAGGCTGAACGTGGGGCGATAGCGATCCAATGCTTGGATAAAGGCGGTATACGTCTTGGCGCCCTACGAGCTACACGTTTCAGGGCGCCCATACCGCTCCCTGGGCTCCGCCGGAACAGATCGAAGGCGCGGCGGCGCATCCGTCGGCCGACATCTACGCTTGGGGGCGCGCCACCGGTTTCATGTTGACGGGCCGTTCCGGCAAGGAGGCTCTTTCCACGCTGCCCAGTCCGTGGACGGATATTTTGAGGCCGTGCGTTGATGTTGTGCCGGAAAACCGACCGGACGCACGATGGCTCCTTGATCGCCTCGCAGATTGGGCGAGTTGATCGCGCGGCGTCCGCTTGACGAGAACTTCGACAGGGCTCAAAATCGGTCGCGTGCTGATCATCGCTGACCGCAAGAACGACTACGCTTTCAAGTCAATGAAGTTCGAGCTGGGCCATTCGTGATTCGCAGAGGCCCGGCTCTTTGGATAAGCCGGGCTTCTGTCTGCGCGGCGGCTACTTCTTGGCCGTGATCTGGGCCCTCTCTTCGGCGGTGAATTTGCTGTCGGCCACGGGGCCGGGGCGGTACACGGGCTCGAACTTGCTGGGCTTGGGTTCGACCACCGGGATCACGAACACGTCCTCGCCGGTGGCGTCCTGTTCCAGCTTGCCGCCCGAGCGCCGCAGCGCCTGGCGGACGAGCTTCTTGGAGACCTCCACCAGCGTCGGGAAGTCGTACGGCGTGTGGCTGAACTTGCCTTTCGGATCCAGCGCGGACGTGAATCGTTCGGGCAGCTTGCTGTAGCCCACCGTAGTAAACAGCACGCCGCCGGAATTCGCCGGGTTACAGTCGCTGTCTTGGCCGCAACGCGTGGAGATGATGATCGTCTGGTCGAGGTCCTTCTTGCCGTACAACAGGCCCATCAGGACGTAGGCGCCGTTCAGCTTGGCGTCGATACTGAACTGGCCTGCGCCGCCGGGAGCGCTGCACAAGCCGTGGGTATGCGTGCTGGATTTGTGGTACTTGTCTTCGATCAACTGCCACGTCTGTTCCCAGTTGTCGGGATTGTCCTTGGCCCAGCGGACCACGTCGCGGACCATTTCGGCGTATTGGCATTCCTGGGGAATACACTTCAGCGCGGCCGCGACGATCTGGTCGAGGTCGTCCGTGAAAAATGCCTCGGCGTACAACCCGCCGATGAATTGGCCTGCGTAGACGCCGTCGCCGTAATTCATCAGCCGGCCGAATTTCTCGCCCAACTCGATCACCAACTGCGGCATGCCCGGCGCGATCAGGCCGCTGTAATCGGCTTCGATCTGGTAGTCGATGTCGTCGGCGTGTTTGTTGAACTGCGGATGGCCGCTGTCGGGCGGCGCAATGCCGCTGCGCAGGTTGTCGCGGCCGGCCTTGTTGGCGTGCCACAGCGGATAGCCGCTGTTGGCAAAGTCGATGCCGGCCTGGCGGATCGAGCAGTCGAGTCCGTGCTGGTCAAGCGTTTGCAGGAACGTCATCTCGACGTAGATGTCGTCCTGATGGAACTGGTTGATCAACTCCGGCTCCCATTTCGGCATTTTTTCCGCGGGCAGAATCTCGCCCTTGACGCGGAATTCGGTCGGGCCGCCCCAGCCGACGCCGGCCATCTGGCCGATCCAGCCGGCCTTCATCTTGTCCTCGTAGACTTTGACCGGCAGTCGCCGCACCTGCTGAGCCGCCGCCCTGGGAACCACGCCGAGCGTGACGCACAAAGCCACCAACAGTAAGATCCGATTTCTCATGTCGCACCTCGAAGGCAGAAACAGGGAAGACTCAAAATCAAGACCATTGTATCCGAGCCACAGACCCATCGCCTATCGGCGACAGCGATTCTTGCGTCAGTTCTTTTCTCGATCAGAAAGAAAGAAGGCTGACAGAAAGATGGTGTGACAGAAAGATGAGAAGACCAAGAGCGTCAGTCGAACAGTCCTTCATTTTTCTGTCACCCCATTTTTCTGTCAGCCTTTCCTCCCCTCTTTCTGAAAACTCGACAGCCCTTTGCCCGGAATCAGTCCGCCGGCCCGCGGGCGCCCAGCGTCAAACTTGCGGCGGGCTTGCGTTTCTGTTTGTCGGCCGGATGATGGTACTGCCAGGCCAGGGGTGGATCGCCGTCGGATTCTGCCGCGCCGGGCGTCGCGGGCAATTGGATTTGCGCGGACGTAAGCGGCGTGCTGAGTTGCCCAGCGGCGGCCGGCAGCAAGCGGTAATCGTGCTGGGACGGGGCGGCAAACGGCGATGTATCGAAACGCCGGATGACGTTGGTTGCCGGGTCGAGGGCCGTGTCTTCGAGGCCGGTGAACATGCCGCCGAGCCGGTTGTGTTCGCCCGACGCGTCGTTCAGACTGGCCCCGGCTCGGGCTGCGACCAGCTTCTGTCCGTTCTGGCGGCGGCCCCCGTCCCACACCAGGTTGCCCATCAGGCGGGCTTTCGCTTTGGGGGCCGACAGTTCGACGACCGGCGAGATGAACGGTGTGACGATCGTGTTGAACCGCAAGTCCAGCGTGCCGTCGTGCTCCTTGCCGCCGTCCTGACCGAAATGGATCACGCTGCGGTTGCCGCGGCAGTCCGGGTTCTTGACGATGATGTTGCCCAGCAGCACCGCGTGGCTGTCCGCGGCGGCGGTGTCGGCAGCGTCGACCAGGTCGAACTCGCGGTTGGCCGAATCATGGATGTAGCAGTACTCGACGCGGTTATGGTGAGCCCGGCTCTTGACGTTGTGGCCCGTCAGGCTCGAATGGACTTCGCAGGCGCGGAGCGTGACGCTGGTCCCGCCCAAGTACAGGTTGTGATTGTAGCCCGGATCGGCCGGATCGCCGTTGTGGTGGATCTCGCAGGATTCGATCAACTGGTTCACGCCCCGAAGTTGGCTGCCGTCGCCGTTGGACATGATGCCCATGTCGTTGTTATGGATCGAGCAGTGGCGAATCGTAACGTGGTTGGCCTGGTTGATCCGCACGCCGGCCCCGTTGTGGCTGCGGTTGTGAGCGCCGCACAACTCAAAGCCCTCCAGCACGCAGTGGTCCGTGCCCGCGTTGAACTGGAAGATCGCCCGCGGCGTGCTGCCTCGGCCGCTGTAGTCGAAGCCGCGGCCGTCGATCTTGACCTGCGGCGAGCCGGCGGCGGGAACCGCGCGGAACGTCAACCGTTCCTGGCGAACGTACACGGCCGTCTGCTCGTAAGGCTGACCGCCGGCGCGGGGATGCACCAGGATCACATCGCCGGGCCGGGCTTGAGCGTTGGCCTCCTCGATCCGCGTGAACGGCTTGCCGGGACCGACCTCCAGCGTCGCCGCCGGACTGGGCGCGGCGAGCAGACCAACGGCCAGCAGCATCACAGCGGCCGGCGGGAAAGCCGTGCGGGGGCAGCGTAACGGCAAAAACGGGCGTACGAGATTCGTCATGGGCATGGCCGACTCCTGGTCACTGGGGGAGATCCGGTAAGCGGCGTTCGGGAAATGGGTGTCGCCTCGTCAAAGTAGCCATCACACTCCGTGTGATGATCGGCAGCAAACACTGGACAGTTTTTTCTTGAACGCCGGTAAGCGGCGTTCGGGAAATGGGTGTTCGAGAAATAGATGCAGGGTGTTTTCCGCCTATCATCACATGGAGTGTGATGGCTGCTGTTTCTTGTTCTTGCTGATCATCACACGGAGTGTGATGGCTACTATGACGGAGTGTGACGGCTGTTTTGGCGAGGCAACGGTTATTTCTCCAATGCTGCTTACTGTTTTGACGCCGCGTCGAAGATGATGGCGCTAGGCATTCAGCCTGATGTCTGCGAGGGGGCCTGTCAATCGCCCTTCGTCGCGGCGAGTCCATTCCCTCCGCTTTCGGCGTGCCCCCCAGCCGGACGTTGCTCACTTGCCGATGCAGAACCGGCTGAAGATGCGGTCCAAAATGTCTTCCGTACAGACGGCGCCGACGACTTGCGCGAGTTCCTCCAGAGCCAAGCGGACTTCGGCGGCCACAATCTCCTCGCCGGCGGCGTTGGCGGCCGCTTGCTGGGCACGCTGCACAGCGCCGGCGGCTTGCCGCAGGCTTTCGCCGCAGCGGAGGACCGTACCGGCGACCACGTCCGTGCATTTCAGCCCGCCGGTGATGCAGCGGTAGATGGCCTGCCGCAACTCGGCAAGGCCCGCCCCCGTCAGGCTGCTCGTCTCGACGGCGTCCAGGTGCAGGTCGGTCGATCGCAGGCCGTCGGTCTTGGTCAGGACCAGGATGCGACTGGCGGGCGGCGGCGTTGCCAGCATTTTCCGTTCCCAGGCGTTCAGGTGCCGGGTGGCGTCCAGGCAGAACAACTGCACGTGGGCCTGGCCTGCTTGCTGCGCCGAGAGCGTTTGCGCAGCCTCGGCCAAAGGGCCGCCGGCGCCGGTTTCCCAGCCGGCCGTGTCCACCAGCCGGCAGTGCAGGGAGTGGATGTCCGCCGGCCGCGTGAGGTAGTCGCGAGTCGTACCCGCGTGCTGCGAGACGAGCGCCGCCGGCTCACCCAGCAGTGCATTCATCAAGCTGCTCTTGCCGACATTCGGCCAGCCCATCAGGACGACGCGGAACTGCTCGCCGGCGTGGCCCCGCGACGAAACTTGCGCCGCCAGTTGTGCGATCTCGTCCAACGATTCGTCCAGGCGCCGGCGCAGGTCCTCCGCCGTAATGAACTCGATGTCTTCGCCGGCGAAGTCCAAGCCGGCCTCGACGTGCGCCAGCAGGTCCAGCAACCGGTCCCGCAACCGCTGCAAGGGCCCCGCCAAGCCACCGGCCAGCTGTCGGAGAGCGACGTCGAGTTCGGTGCGGTTGCCGGCGTCGATCACGGCCAGCACCGCTTCGGCTTGCGTCAAGTCGAGACGGCCGGCCAGGAAGGCGCGCAGCGTGAATTCGCCCGGCGCAGCCAGCCGGGCGCCGGCTTCGCACACCGCGCGCAGCGCCGCCTGCAGCACGGGCGGCGAACCGACCGTGTGCAGTTCTGCGACGCTCTGCCGCGTGTAGCTGCGCGGTCCCGGCCACAGGTAGAGATCGCAAGGCACGTCACCCAGCGGATCGCCCACCGAAAGCGATCCCGGCAACACGGACGCAGCGGAGACGGCGGCGGGTTCCCTGCCGCTGCCGCTGCGAAAGCACGCCGCCAGGCACGTCACGACCTGCGGACCGCTGAGCCGCACCACGCCGCGATACGCGCCTCCCGGTGCACAAGCCATGGCCGCGATCGTGTCGTCGACGTTCACGTGCGTCTCGCAGGAAATGGGGCGCTGCTGGTGCCGATTCCGGTTCGTGACTTCCGCGTTCCGGGACGCGGCAGGTAGGCCGGAACAAGTCCGCGCAGTTCCGGCCTGCTTTCTAGTGCGTCGACCGCGGGTCCTCCTCCGTGATTTCGCTCATCTCTTTGAGTTCTTCGATCAGCAAGCGGATTTCGTTTTCGTATTCGCTGGACATGTCGCCCTTGACCAACTGCCGGAGGAAGGCCGACGCGCCGTCCTTGACCAGGTTGGCCGATTCGGCACTCTGGAAGCGCATCTGCGGGTCGGGGGCAATCAGGCCCCGGCAAAAACTCATCAGCAACTCGTTGCAGGTCACCTCGCCGGGCAGGATCCACTGCAGTCGCTGGGGAAGCACCCGCTTGGCCTCGAGCAATTCCCGGTAGGTCTTCAGCCCGGCGAACGGCTGGCAGCCGGAGAGCATCTCGACCAGCACGTAGCCCAGCGAAGCCAGGTCGCTGCGCGGAGTCATGTCGCCGCCGTCGAGCACTTCGGGCGCGGCGTAGGACGGGGTGCAGGTGCGGATCGGCGGAGGCTTCTCGAGTTCGAATGCGGAACCGATGTCGATGATCTTGGCATTGCCCGTCCGCTTGAGCATCACGTTCGAAGGCTTGATGTCGCCGTGAACGATGCCCTCGCGGTGCAGCGAGGCCAAGGCCATCAAACATTCCTTGACGATGGCCACCGCCACGCCCGGTTTGAATCTCGTTTGCTCCGGCCCCGCGGTCGCGATGACATTGTTGATATAATCCCAACGGCGAACGCTGACGCGGCCCTTGACGCGAGCCAGCGTGTCCTTGCCCAGCAGGCGACGAATATCATAGCCGTCCACCCACTCCATCAACATCACGCGGATCCGGTCGTGATCGACGAAGTTCAGAACGGTCAACAAATTGTCCTGCTGGATTCGCGCGACTAGCGCGGAAACTTGGGCGATGCGCTGCATGGCTTCGTCGTACGCCCGCGCGTCCTCGTATCGTTCGGGCGCAAACATCTTGACGGCGACAGGCACCGTGAACCCATCCGCACCGCGATGCTCGGTCAGGTAGACCACGCCCTGTCCGCCCGCACCCAAGCGGCGCGTGAAGTGGTGATGCACGGTCCAGGGAAAGTACTTCGACTTGAGCAGACTTTGGTAGCGAGCCACCAACTCCGCGTCGGCATCCGGTCCGTCAGGACGGCCTCGTGTCATTGTGGCATGAATGTCATGATGGGTGGTTGTCAGCATATTCGTATTTCGGAGGGTGTTCCAGGTGGGATGTGTCAAGCCGCCCGCGGGCAGCCGTGGCGCCATTGGAGACGCAGGCACATTCGCAAGCTTTCAGCGACTTGCCGAAGTTCCTTGAACTCTTACGAGTGCGATATGATAGCCGGCATCGAGCCGGGAAGTCCAGCCGAATTTCAGTTTTCCAATCGCCGCAATAGCGAAAAACGGTTTCGGGTTCCAAGTCGTCCTACAAGTAGCCATCACGCTGAGTAGCCATCACGCTGAGTAGCCATCACGCTGAGTAGCCATCACGCTGAGTAGCC